>NZ_CAXAPT010000003.1:0-472171 GCF_963970475.1 Pseudomonas sp. EA_5y_Pfl2_R50
GTCGAGTGCGGTCAGCGAGGCATCGGTTTCGATCACTACATCGCCGACGTTGTCGACGATGTAGGTGTCGACGCCGTCGCCGCCGATCATGGTGTCAGCGCCTGCGCCGCCATCGAGGGTGTTGGCCGCCGCGTTGCCGGTCAGCGTGTTGTCCAGCACGTTACCGGTGCCGTTGATCGCATCGCCAGTGAGCACGAGGTTTTCTAGGTTGGCGCCCAGGGTCCAGTCCACCGACGCGCGCACGGTGTCGATTTCGCTGGCCAGCGTGCTGCTTTCAGTCACCGTGTCGCCGATGTTGTCGACGATATAAGTGTCATTGCCCAAGCCGCCAATCAGGACGTCGGCACCCGCGCCGCCATCGAGAATGTTATTGCCCGAATTACCATTGATGTAGTTACCGCCGCTGTTGCCGGTGCCGTTGAGATTGGCGGTCCCGGAAAGCGAGAGGGCTTCCACGTTGGCGCTCAAGGTGAAGTCGACCGACGACCAGACACTGTCGATCTCGCCCGCCAGGGTGCTGGTTTCCACGATGGTGTCGCCGACGTTATCGACGATATAGGTGTCGTTGCCGAGGCCGCCAATCAATGTGTCAGCGCCTGCGCCGCCATCAAGGATGTTATTGCCATCGTTACCGGTGATGCGGTTATTGACCGAGTTACCGGTACCGTTGAGGTTGCCAGTGCCAGTCAGGATGAGGTTTTCGACGTTGTTGCCGAGGGTGTAATCGATGGACGCGAATACGCGGTCAAGGGCGGTCAGCGAGGCATCGGTTTCGATGACCACATCACCGACGTTGTCGACATAGTAGGTGTCGACGCCATCGCCACCGGACATGGTGTCGGCACCTGCGCCGCCATCAAGCGTGTTGTTCAGTGCGTTACCGGTGAGAATGTCGTTGAACGCAGAACCGATGGCGTTCTCGATCTTCGCCCCGTAGGCAATCGCCAGGCCGTCATTGATCGCGGTCTGGTTGTTGTAATCGATGAACGCCTTGCCGATCTGGCTGTAAGCGCCTTCATTGAGATTGATGCTGACGGCCGCCAGCTGGTTGCTGCCATCGATGGTGTCATTGCCGCCGCCGTCCCAGATGGTCTCGAAAATCGACTGGTTGGCCGCCCACTTGTACACAGTGTCACTGGCCTGCCACGCCATGTTGGCGCCATACAGGCTCTGGATCGCGATGATGTCCAGCACCATCGGCGTGGTTGGCTGGTAGGAATAGTTGCTGTTGTAGCTCATCACGGTGAAGTGAACATCATCGAGCGTCGGGTCGAGCAGGGTCTTGTTGGTCGAGCTGGCGTCGAACGGATGTTTGAGGCCCAGCGCATGGCCGATTTCATGCACGAAGGTCATGTAATCGTAGGAGCCTTTGCCCGGGTTCGGATCATTGGTCTGCGGACCGATCCAGACATCGCCGGCGACTGGCGAATTGGCCGGGAAGTAGGCCCACGCAGCGGTCTTGTCGTCCATCAACCGATAGCCGCCAAAACGCATGTCACCGACGTTGAAAAGGGTGTCGGTGGTCAGCGTGAAGTTGAGGTTGGCGACGGCACTCCAGGCGCCCAGCGCGTTGGTGATGGCGGTTTTTTGCCCGGCCGTGAGCTCGTACAGCGCGTTGTATTCGTTGTCGGGGCTGTAGTCGGTCACGAAATACGAAGTGACCGGTGCCATGAAGCTGTAGCTCAGGTTGGTCGGCCCAGTCGGAGTCCAGTTGGCCCCCAGCCAATAGGTGCCTGAGATGAGGCTGTCGACGAGGGCATTGCCCGTCAGCGTGGAGGGCAAACTGATCGAATACGTCTTGGGCGTTGGCATGGAATTTCCTGAGAGCTATGCGACCCTTCCTGGATGCGGCCGCTACAAAAAGAACGCGATTTTGCACCAGAATTTATATATTTGACATCATAAGGCCACTACTTTCTGATTAGTGGCGTCAAATTACTGGCCTGGCATTCTGTATCGGCGCGTGCAGTAGAATCCTGAACAAACGCTCTCCGCCGTCTGTCGAGGATTTTTCATGTCAGTTGTAACGCCTTCTCTCATCCGCGAAACGTTTCCCGTCGGGCCTTTGCAGTGCAACTGCACCATTATTGGCGACCCGGTCACAAAAAAAGCCATCGTCGTCGACCCGGGCGGCAACCCCGATCTGATCATGGCGCGCCTCGATGCGCACGGGCTCAAGGTGGTCAGCATCATTCACACTCACGCCCACCTCGATCACTTCCTCGCGTCCGGGCAAATGAAAGAGAAAACCGGCGCGACCCTGCATCTGCATAAAGAAGATCAGTTCCTGTGGGACAACCTGGAAATGCAGTGCCAGATGTTCGGGGTGCCTTACGTGCCCGTGCCATCCCCGGATCGCTGGCTGAGCGACGACGAAGAACTGGCCTGCGGCTGCGGCGTGGCACTGCATACGCCGGGGCATACGCCCGGTTCCATGAGCTTCTGGTTTTCCGAGGCTAAGCTGTTGGTTGCCGGCGACACATTGTTCCGTCGCGGGGTAGGGCGCACGGACTTGTGGGGCGGCGATCAGGCGACCATCGTGCGCTCCATCAAGCAGCGGCTGTACACCCTGGACGAAGACGCAACGGTGATTACCGGACATGGCCCGGATACGCGTCTGGGCGATGAAATGCGCGAGAACCCGTTCGTGCGCGCGTAAATATTTTGTCACGAGTGCCCAGCGGAATTTTTGTGCATTGTCAGGATCAAACGCCCGCACAGGTCCATTGCCAAAAGGGCCGTCATAGAATGCAAAACCAGGAGCTCTCCATGTTCACCAAGCGTCGTTTGATTATTGTCGCTACTGCCGTGGCCTTGCTGTCCGGCTGCGCCTCCCCCAACCCGTATGACAATCAGGGTCAGGCTGACGGCGGCTCTCAGGGCATGAGCAAAACCGCCAAGTACGGTGGCCTCGGCGCTCTGGCGGGTGCCTTGGCCGGTGCGGCCATCGATCACAACAACCGCGGCAAGGGGGCCTTGATCGGCGCCGCCGTGGTGGGCGCGTCCGCCGCCGGTTACGGTTACTACGCCGACAAGCAGGAAGCCAAGCTGCGCGCCAGCATGGCCAATACCGGCGTTGAAGTGCAGCGTCAGGGTGATCAGATCAAACTGATCATGCCGGGCAACATCACCTTCGCCACCGACTCGGCGAACATTGCGTCCAGCTTCTATCAGCCGCTGAACAACCTGGCGAACTCGCTGAAAGAATTCAACCAGAACCAGATCGAAATCGTTGGCTACACCGACAGCACCGGCAGCCGTCAGCACAACATGGACCTGTCGCAACGTCGAGCGCAGAGCGTGGCGACCTATCTCACCTCACAAGGTGTCAGCGGTGCCAACCTCTCGGCCCGTGGCGCCGGTCCGGATAATCCGATTGCCAGCAACGGTGACGTCAATGGCCGGGCGCAGAACCGCCGGGTTGAAGTCAACCTGAAGGCGATTCCGGGTCAGCAGTATGGTGGCCAGCAACAACAGCCGGGTACGGTTCAGCAGTATCCGTAACTGAATGCTTGAATGAAGAAATGCCCGGTCTTGTGACCGGGCATTTTTTTGGGTTGCCCGTGCTGGCCCCTTCGCGAGCAAGCCCGCTCCCACATTTGAAATGCATCCCCCTGTGGGAGCGAGCTTGCTCGCGAAGGGGGCGGATCAATCGCCCTTAAATCATCAGATACAAAAAAGCCCCCGGACACATCACTGTCCGGGGGCTTTTATGTCAGCGCAGGCTGATTATTTCTTCAGACCATAATGCTCATCGAGCATGCCCGGCGAGTTCGGGGTCTTCGGTGCGTAGTCGCGTGGCGGCTCCTGATCGCGCGGTGGCGTCAGGCGCTCGCGTGGCGCTTGCGCAGCGTCAGCGTGCAGGGCAGCAATCAGGCGCTGGCGGGTCTGCTCGTCCAGGGCCAGGCGATTGGCACCCTCGGCGAGATGATCCTGCACTTCCTGATAGCTTTGGGTCAGTTTCTTGACCAGCATGGCGGTGCTGTTGAAGTGGGTGACCACCTCGTTTTGATAACTGTCGAAACGCTCCTGGATATCATCCAGTTGACGCTGCGTGCGGCTCGGCGCGGCGTTCGGCGCAACGCGCGCGATCAGGAATCCAATGGCGACACCCACAACCAGGGCAAGAGTCGGTAACAACCAAACTAAGAGCGAGTGTTCCACGAGTCCTTCCTCTATAAACGGCTTTGCTTTACGTTAACGGCTCGAACCTGCGCTGTATACCGCGATTCACTCGCAATAGATTGGCACAGACAATTTGCTAGACGAGTCGACCCGATTCGAGGTCACGGAGTTCCTTCCTTGCTGATGCGTGAAACCCCTGTAGTGATTGACGGCCCGGTGGGTCAACTTGAGTCGCTGTACCTGGATAGCGAGCAGCCAGTCGGCATCGCGCTGATCTGCCATCCGAACCCGGTACAGGGCGGCACCATGCTGAACAAGGTCGTTTCGACCTTGCAGCGCACCGCGCGCGACGCCGGCCTGATTACCTTGCGCTTCAACTATCGCGGCGTTGGTGCCAGCGAAGGTTCGCATGACATGGGCATGGGTGAAGTCGACGACGCCCAGGCTGCTGCCGCATGGCTGCGGGCAAAACACCCGGATCTGCCGCTGACGCTGTTCGGTTTCTCTTTCGGCGGATTTGTTGCAGCAAGTCTCGGCGGCCGTCTTGAAGCACAAGGCGTGCAGCTCAAGCACCTGTTCATGGTCGCGCCGGCGGTGATGCGTCTGGGCGAGCAGGATCAACTGCCGCAGCAGGGCGAGTTGACCGTGATCCAGCCGGAAACCGACGAAGTCATCGACCCGCAACGGGTCTACGACTGGTCGGAAAAACTCCAGCGCCCCCATGAGCTGCTGAAAGTGGCAGAATGCGGGCACTTTTTTCATGGCAAGTTGACCGATCTCAAGGATCTGATCCTGCCGCGTCTCTCGAATTGATTGCAGTCTGACAAGCGATTACCCATGACGAACCGTACCCGTATCCTCACCGGCATCACCACCACCGGCACGCCACACCTGGGCAACTACGCCGGCGCCATCCGCCCGGCCATCCTTGCCAGCCGCGACAGCAATGCCGATTCGTTCTACTTTCTGGCCGACTACCACGCCCTGATCAAATGCGATGACCCGCTGCGCATCCAGCGTTCGCGTCTGGAAATCGCCGCGACCTGGCTGGCCGGTGGCCTCGATGTCGACCGCGTGACCTTCTACCGCCAGTCCGACATCCCGGAAATCCCCGAGCTGACCTGGCTGCTGACCTGCGTTGCCGCCAAGGGCCTGCTCAACCGTGCGCACGCCTACAAGGCCTCGGTGGACAAGAACGTTGAAACCGGTGAAGACCCGGACGCCGGTGTCACCATGGGGCTCTACAGCTATCCAGTGCTGATGGCGGCGGACATTTTGATGTTCAACGCGCATAAGGTGCCCGTCGGTCGTGACCAGATCCAGCACGTGGAAATGGCCCGCGACATCGGTCAGCGTTTCAACCACCTGTTCGGGCAGGGCAAGGAATTCTTCACCATGCCCGAAGCACTGATCGAAGAAAGCGTGGCGACGTTGCCGGGCCTCGACGGTCGGAAGATGTCGAAGAGCTACGACAACACCATCCCGTTGTTCTCCAGCGCCAAAGAGATGAAGGACGCGATTTCGCGGATCGTCACTGACTCCAAAGCGCCAGGCGAAGCGAAAGATCCGGACAACTCGCACCTGTTCACCCTGTTCCAGGCGTTCGCCACGCCTGCGCAGGCTGACGAATTCCGCAGCGAACTGCTCGGTGGTCTGGGTTGGGGGGAGGCGAAGAACCGTCTGTTCCAGTTGCTCGACAACGAGCTCGGCGAAGCGCGCGACAAGTATCATCAGTTGATTGAGCGCCCGGCGGATCTGGAAGACATCCTGCAGATCGGCGCCAAAAAGGCCCGCGCCGTGGCAACGCCGTTCCTCAACGAACTGCGTGAAGCCGTTGGCCTGCGTTCTTTCGTCAATCAGGTGCAAGTGGCTGCGACCACCAAGAAGAAAGCTGCAAAAGCCGCACGCTTCGTCAGCTTCCGTGAAGACGACGGGAGCTTCCGTTTCCGTCTGCTGGCGGCCGATGGCGAACAATTGCTGCTGTCGCGCAATTTCGCTGATGGCAAAGCCGCAGGGCAAGTGACCAAGCAGCTGCAATCCGGCCAACCGCTGGATGTGCGCAGCGAAGACCTGAACTTCAGCGTCTGGCTGGAAGGCGAGTGCGTTGGCGACAGCCCGGCGTTTGCCGACGCTGCTGCGCGGGACGCGGCCATCGAGGCTCTGCGGGTCGCGCTGACCCCGGCTCAGGACTAATCGGCGGCACGACCCGACCAAGGGCCGATTGCCATTCCCCCGGGCCGTCGCTACAGTGACGGCCCGTTTTTGTTGCCTTGCTAACGAATTATGACGCCCCTAGAACGATACCAAGCTGATCTGAAACGCCCGGACTTCTTCCATGACGCCGCGCAGGAAACTGCTGTGCGTCATTTGCAGCGTCTGTACGAGGATCTGATCGCCGCCGATCAGAACAAGCCAGGTCTGCTGAGCAAACTGTTCGGCAAAAAGGATCAGGCGCCGGTCAAGGGCCTGTATTTCTGGGGCGGCGTAGGGCGCGGCAAGACTTACCTGGTCGACACCTTCTTCGAAGCGCTGCCGTTCAAGGAAAAGACCCGCACGCACTTCCACCGCTTCATGAAACGTGTGCACGAAGAGATGAAAACCCTCGGCGGCGAGAAAAACCCGCTGACCATCATCGCCAAGCGTTTCGCCACCGAGTCGCGGGTGATTTGCTTCGACGAATTCTTCGTCTCCGACATCACCGACGCGATGATCCTCGGCACGCTGATGGAAGAGTTGTTCAAGAACGGCGTGACTCTGGTCGCGACGTCGAACATCGTCCCGGACGGTCTGTACAAGGACGGTCTGCAACGTGCGCGTTTCCTGCCGGCCATTGCGCTGATCAAGCAGAACACCGAGATCGTCAATGTCGACAGCGGCGTCGACTACCGCCTGCGTCACCTTGAGCAAGCGGAATTGTTCCACTATCCGCTCGACGAAGCGGCTCACGAAAGCCTGCGCAAGAGCTTCAAGGCACTGACGCCGGAATGCACGGCGGCGGTGGAAAACGATGTGCTGATCATCGAGAACCGCGAGATCCGTGCCCTGCGCACGTGCGACGACGTGGCCTGGTTCGACTTCCGCGAACTGTGCGACGGCCCGCGCAGCCAGAACGACTACATCGAACTGGGCAAGATCTTCCACGCCGTGCTGCTCAGCGGTGTCGAGCAGATGAGCGTCACCACTGACGACATCGCCCGCCGCTTCATCAACATGGTCGACGAGTTCTACGACCGTAACGTGAAGCTGATCATTTCTGCTGAAGTCGAACTGAAGGATCTGTACACCGGCGGCCGTCTGAACTTCGAATTCCAGCGCACGCTGAGCCGTCTGCTGGAGATGCAATCCCACGAATTCCTGTCTCGGGCGCACAAGCCTTAAACGGATTTTCGGCAAAAGAAAAAGGGCCTGCAATTGCAGGCCCTTTTTTGTATCTGAAATTCGCCTCGATCACTGTGGGAGCGGGCTTGCCCGCGAAAGCGGTGTGTCATCCAGCATGCATGCCGCCTGATGCGCCGCATTCGCGAGCAAGCCCGCTCCCACAAGGGATTTCGATGGGCATGGGAAACTAAGCAGCCTGTTGAAACTGCTGCCGATACTGGTTCGGCGACAGTTCCGTGTGCTGGCGGAACAGCCGCGCAAAGAAGCTCGCATCGTCATAGCCGACCTCATAACTGATGGTCTTGATGCTTTTGCGGCTGCCGGACAACAAGCCCTTGGCCGTTTCGATACGCAGGCGTTGCAGGTAATGCAGTGGCTTGTCGCCAGTGGCGGTCTGGAAGCGCCGCATGAAATTGCGGATGCTCATGCCGTGCTCCCGGGCAACGTCTTCGAAACGGAACTTGTCGGCGAAATGTTCTTCGAGCCAGTGCTGGATCTGCAGGATGATCACGTCCTGATGCAGCTTCTGCCCGCCAAAACCGATGCGCCCCGGCGAATAGCTGCGCTGCACTTCGTAGAGAATATCGCGAGCCACGGCCTGGGCCACGTTGGCCCCGCAGAAGCGCTCGATCAGGTAGATGTAGAGGTCGCAGGCCGATGTGGTGCCGCCGGCGCAATAGAGATTGTCGGCGTCCGTGAGGTGCTTGTCCTGATTGAGGTAGACCTTGGGGAAACGCTCGGTGAAAGCATTGAAGAAGCGCCAGTAGGTGGTCGCTTCCTTGCCATCGAGCAGGCCGGCTTCGGCCAGCCAGAACACCCCGGTGGCTTCGCCGCAAAGCACTGCGCCGCGGGCATGTTGCTCGCGTAGCCAAGGCAGGATTTGTGGGTATCGAGTGCACAGCGTTTCAAAATCGTCCCAGAAGGCCGGGAGGATGATGACATCGGTGTTTTCGAGCCCGCCGTCCACCGGCATGACCACATCGCTAAAGCTTTTCACCGGTTTGCCATCGGGGCTGACCAATCGGGTTTCGAACGCCGGAGTCAGGCCGTGGCCCAGTTGTTTGCCATAACGCAGGCTGGCCACATGGAAAAAATCCTTGGCTTGCATGAGGGTGTAGGCGAAAACCCGGTCAATGGCCAGGATGCTGACGCGCCGCAAGGGCGTGGAGACTTGCTTGGACATAATTCAACTTTTGTTTTGTTTTTATAAGGGAAAGTGGTCGCCAGACGGCTGGATCGTCTTATTTTTTGTCGGATGTGTCCAGTGTCCTGTGTCAGATGGGGGGCTTAGTCTCTGAAGGTCGTCTCCCTCCAACAAGAAAGAAAGGTGCCGCATGATCCCCAGAACCTTGTTCAGCCCCGAGCACGAATTGTTTCGCGACAGTGTGCGAACCTTCCTCGAAAAAGAAGCCGTGCCGTTCCATGCGCAATGGGAGAAACAAGGCTACATCGACCGCAAACTCTGGAACAAGGCAGGGGAGGCGGGGATGCTTTGCTCGCATCTGCCGGAAGAGTACGGCGGGCTGGGGGCGGACTTTCTCTACAGCGCCGTGGTGATCGAGGAGGTCGGCCGGCTGGGGTTGACCGGCATCGGCTTCTCGCTGCATTCGGACATCGTCGCGCCGTACATCCTGCATTACGGCAGCGAGGCGCTGAAGCACAAGTACCTGCCGAAACTGGTCTCGGGCGAAATGGTGACCGCCATCGCCATGACCGAGCCGGGTGCCGGTTCCGATCTGCAAGGGGTAAAGACCACCGCCGTGCTCGACGATGACGAATACGTGATCAACGGTTCGAAAACCTTCATCACCAACGGCTTTCTGGCTGATCTGGTGATCGTGGTCGCCAAGACCGATCCCAAGGCCGGCGCCAAGGGCACCAGCCTGTTCCTGGTGGAAGCCGATACGCCGGGGTTCGACAAGGGCAAACGCCTGGAGAAGGTCGGCATGAAGGCCCAGGACACCTCGGAATTATTCTTTCAGGACGTGCGAGTGCCGAAGGAAAACCTGCTGGGCCAGGCCGGAGCAGGTTTCGCTTATCTGATGCAAGAGCTGCCGCAGGAACGCCTGACGGTGGCGATTGGCGGGCTGGCCTCAGCCGAAGCAGCGCTGCAATGGACGCTCGATTACACCCGTGATCGCAAGGCCTTCGGCAAGGCGATTGCCGACTTTCAGAACACCCGCTTCAAGCTGGCGGAAATGGCCACCGAGATTCAGATCGGCCGAGTGTTCGTCGACAAATGTCTGGAGCTGCACCTGCAAGGCAAGCTGGATGTGCCAACGGCGGCAATGGCCAAATACTGGGGCACCGATCTGCAATGCAAAGTGCTCGACGAGTGCGTGCAGTTGCATGGCGGTTACGGTTTCATGTGGGAATACCCGGTCGCCCGGGCGTGGGCGGATGCGCGGGTGCAGCGGATCTATGCGGGCACCAATGAAATCATGAAGGAGATCATTGCGCGGTCACTTTGATCATCGCTGCATTGGCGGGCCTCTTCGCGAGCAGGCTCGCTCCCACGCGGGAGCGGGCTTGCTCGCGAAGCTTTCAGCTATCGATCAAGGTGCAGGATTGGGGTGATCCTTGTGAATCGCTTCGATCCCGGCGAGCACTTCGTCGGAAAGCTTCAGATCAAAACTGGCAATGTTGCTGTCCAGTTGCTCAAGCGTCGTCGCACCAATGATGTTGCTGGTGACGAACGGTTGCTGGGTCACGAATGCCAGGGCCATTTGCGCCGGGTCCAGGCCGTGCTCACGGGCCAGTGCCACGTAACGGCTGCAGGCGGCTTCCGATTGGGCATTGAAGTAGCGGCTGAAGCGGCTGTAGAGGCTCAGGCGACCTTTTGGCGGGCGTGCGCCACCTTCGTATTTGCCCGACAGGAAGCCGAACGCCAGCGGCGAGTAAGCGAGCAGGCCGCACTGTTCACGGATGGCGATCTCCGCCAGACCCACTTCGAAACTGCGGTTGAGCAGGTTGTAGGGGTTCTGGATCGATACCGCACGCGGCCAGCCACGGGCTTCGGCCAGCGCGAGGAAGCGCATGGTGCCCCACGGGGTTTCGTTGGACAGACCGATGTGGCGGATCTTGCCGGCCTTCACCTGCTCGTCGAGCGCTTCGAGGGTGTCTTCGAGCGGGGTCAGGTTGGCTTCAATCTTGTGCTTGTAGCCCAGTTGTCCGAAAAAGTTGGTGCTGCGTTCCGGCCAGTGCAATTGGTACAGGTCGATGTAATCGGTCTGCAGGCGCTCCAGGCTGGCGTCCACCGCTGCGGTGATGTGCTGGCGGTTGTGGCGCAGGTTTTTATCGCGAATGTAGTCGATGGTGTTGCCAGGGCCGGCAATCTTGCTGGCCAGAATCCAGTCGGCGCGATCGCCGCGACTTTTGAAGTAATTACCGATGTAGCGCTCGGTGGTGGCGTAGGTTTCGGCTTTCGGCGGCACCGGATACATTTCGGCGGTGTCGATGAAATTGATCCCGGCTTCTTTCGCGCGTTCGATCTGCGCGAAGGCTTCAGCTTCAGTGTTTTGCTCGCCCCAGGTCATGGTGCCGAGGCAGATTGCACTCACGTTCAGATCGGTACGGCCTAGCTGGCGATAGTCCATCGGGTGCTCCTTGGGCAAAACAATCATAAAAGCAGGTTGAAAATTTTTTCGCAATCTGCATAATTGCCGACCTCTTTCTGCAGTGGAAGTGATGCGCCGCCGCCGAAGAATCTTGCCGTTGAACGGACGCGCCGACCCGAGCCCCCGAAAGCGTCTGTATCCGGCTGCCTTTGACTTGTCAAAGTACGCACTATTCAGTAAGATCCGCCGTCTAATTTACAGGGCGGCCCCTGAGGCTATAAAGAATGAAAACTTTTACTGCTAAACCGGAAACAGTAAAGCGCGACTGGTTTGTCGTCGACGCTGCTGGTCAGACCCTGGGTCGTCTGGCCACCGAAATCGCGAGCCGTCTGCGTGGCAAGCACAAGCCTGAGTACACTCCTCACGTTGACACCGGCGACTACATCGTCGTAATCAACGCTGAGCAGATCCGTGTTACCGGTGCTAAAACCACTGACAAAATGTACTACTCCCACTCCGGTTTCCCGGGCGGCATCAAGTCGATCAACTTTGAAAAGCTGATCGCCAAAGCCCCTGAGCGTGTGATCGAGACCGCGGTTAAGGGCATGCTGCCTAAAAACCCGCTGGGTCGCGACATGTACCGTAAGCTGAAAGTCTATGCGGGCGCTGCACACCCTCATACTGCTCAGCAGCCCCAAGAACTGAAGATTTAACGGAATAGTTCATTATGTCGGCGACTCAAAATTACGGCACTGGCCGTCGCAAGACCGCAACCGCACGCGTTTTCCTGCGTCCGGGTACTGGTAACATCTCCATCAACAACCGTTCGCTGGATAACTTCTTCGGTCGCGAAACTGCCCGCATGGTAGTTCGTCAGCCGCTGGAGCTGACCGAGACTGTCGAGAAGTTCGACATCTACGTCACCGTGATCGGCGGTGGTGTAAGTGGTCAAGCTGGCGCAATCCGCCACGGCATCACTCGCGCTCTGATGGACTACGACGAAACCCTGCGTAGCGCTCTGCGCAAAGCTGGCTTCGTTACTCGCGACGCCCGTGAAGTTGAACGTAAGAAAGTTGGTCTGCGTAAAGCGCGTAAGCGTCCGCAGTACTCGAAGCGTTAATTCCGCTTCCACGTTCAAAAAGAACGCCCGCCTCCTCACGGAAGCGGGCGTTTTTTTATGCCTGCGATTTATCAAAGAATTGCGCTGCGACAACTTGCCACTTCCGTAGACCCCCTATACTGCAAGGCTTAAGGGTATGAGCTCCGGGTAATTCCCTTGTCAGAATTGGGGCTTTTCATTACCATCTCGGCAAAATTTTTATAAGTAACATTGATTTATTTAGTAGATGCCTGATTTAACAGGCCACAAAAGCTGATGGGAGAGGACTGAATGAGCAATGACGGCGTGAATGCAGGCCGGCGTCGCTTCTTGGTAGCAGCCACATCCGTGGTGGGTGCTGCAGGAGCGGTGGGGGCTGCGGTCCCGTTCGTGGGGTCATGGTTTCCCAGTGCCAAGGCGAAAGCCGCAGGTGCACCGGTGAAAGTGAATGTCAGCAAAATCGAGCCAGGACAGCAGATGATTGCTGAATGGCGCGGTCAGCCGGTGTTCATTGTCCGCCGTACCGAGGAAATCCTGGGGAATCTGAAAAAGATCGAGGGACAACTCTCCGATCCGACCTCCAAAAACTCCACGCAACCTACCTATGTCGACCCTGAAGTGCGCTCGATCAAGCCGGAAATTCTGCTGCTGATCGGGATCTGCACACATTTGGGTTGCTCACCGACCTTCCGTCCCGAAGTGGCACCTGCGGATCTGGGTAAAGACTGGGTAGGCGGTTATTTCTGCCCTTGCCACGGTTCCCACTACGATCTGGCTGGCCGCGTCTACAAGTCGCAACCTGCGCCTTTGAACCTGCCAGTTCCCCCGCATTCCTATGAGACCGATGACCTGATTGTCATTGGCGTCGATACGGAGAAAGCGTGATGAGCAAGTTCATGGATTGGGTTGATGCGCGCTTTCCTGCGACCAAAATGTGGGAAGACCATCTCAGCAAGTATTACGCTCCAAAAAACTTCAACTTCTTCTATTTCTTCGGCTCCCTGGCGCTGCTGGTGCTGGTCAATCAGATAGTCACCGGTGTCTGGCTGACGATGAGTTACACGCCGTCGGCAGAAGAGGCGTTCGCTTCCGTCGAATACATCATGCGCGATGTCGAGTACGGTTCGATCCTGCGATTGCTCCATTCGACCGGCGCATCGGCTTTTTTCATCGTGGTTTATCTGCACATGTTCCGGGGCTTGCTCTACGGTTCGTACCAGAAGCCGCGTGAACTGGTCTGGGTGTTCGGCATGCTGATTTACCTGGCGCTGATGGCTGAAGCGTTCATGGGTTATCTGCTGCCGTGGGGTCAGATGTCCTACTGGGGGGCCCAGGTGATCATCTCGCTGTTCGGTGCGATCCCGGTCATCGGTAACGACCTGACCCAGTGGATTCGTGGTGACTACCTGATCTCCGGAATCACCCTGAACCGCTTCTTCGCCCTGCACGTTGTGGCTCTGCCAATCGTGATTCTCGGCTTGGTGGTGCTGCACATCCTGGCGCTGCATGAAGTGGGTTCGAACAACCCTGACGGCGTCGATATCAAGAAGCACAAAGACGAAAACGGTATCCCTCTGGACGGCATTGCCTTCCATCCCTACTACACCGTGAAAGACATTGTCGGTGTTGTGGTATTCCTGTTTATCTTCTGTTTTATTGTGTTCTTCTTCCCGGAAATGGGCGGCTATTTCCTCGAAAAGCCTAACTTCGAGCAAGCTAACCCGTTCAAGACACCCGAGCATATTGCACCGGTCTGGTACTTCACTCCGTTCTACGCCATCCTGCGTGCGATACCCGACAAGCTCATGGGGGTGATTGCCATGGGGGCGGCCATTGCGGTGCTGTTCGTGCTGCCGTGGCTCGACCGCAGTCCGGTCAAATCCATGCGCTATAAAGGCTGGATGAGCAAAATCTGGCTGGTGGTGTTCTGCATTTCCTTCGTGATTCTCGGTGTTCTCGGCGTTCTCGCGCCAACGCCGGGGCGAACCTTGCTATCGCAGGTGTGCACCTTCCTGTACTTCGCGTACTTCATTCTGATGCCGTTCTACACCAGGCTCGAGAAGACCAAACCGGTTCCGGAAAGGGTGACTGGCTGATGAAAAAGTTATTTTTTGCTCTGATTTTTGCTGCTTTGCCTGTGCTGTCTTTCGCCGCTGAACAGGGTGGTCCCCAGCTGGAAAAAGTCGACATCGACGTTTCCGACAAGGCGGCCCTGCAAGATGGCGCACGTACCTTTGCCAACTATTGCATGGGTTGCCACAGTGCCAAGTTCCAGCGTTACGAGCGGGTTGCCGATGACTTGGGCATTCCACACGAAATGATGCTCGAGAAGCTTGTGTTCACCGGTGCCAAGATCGGCGATCACATGAACATCGGCATGCAGCCTGCGGATGCCAAGACCTGGTTCGGTGCTGCACCGCCGGACCTGACCCTGGTGGCGCGTGTGCGTGGCACCGACTGGCTCTACGGTTACCTGCGCTCGTTCTATGAAGATCCTGCACGCCCGTGGGGCGTGAACAACAAGGTCTTCCCGAACGTCGGCATGCCTAACGTGCTGGTCGGCCTGCAGGGGCGTCAGGTGGTTGGCTGCAAGCAAGTGCAGATCGTCGAAGACGGCAAGAAGCAATATGATCCGCTGACCGGTACGGCGCTGACTCATGAAGCGTGTGATCAACTGACCATCGTGCCGAAATCCGGTGCTCTGAACGAAGAGCAGTTCGATGAGAAGGTCAAGAATCTGGTAACCTTCCTGGCTTACTCGGCTAACCCGGTTAAGTTGCAACATCAGCGCATCGGTACTTACGTCTTGCTGTACCTGGCGTTCTTCTTTGTGTTCGCCTACCTGCTCAAGCGTGAATACTGGAAAGACGTGCACTGATACGCTTCAAAGCATTGCTGTTAATCGCGCGCGCCCAAGGGCGTCTCCGTTAATGCAACGTCTGGTCAGCCAGGCGTTGCGGGAGGCACCCTCTGGGCGCGCGCGTTTTTCCGGTTTCAATCATTTCAACAAGCGAGGAGGATCGCCATGGGCGTGACCAATCGGTTGGCCTGTTACTCCGACCCCGCCGACCACTATTCCCACCGAGTGCGCATCGTGCTTGCAGAGAAGGGTGTCAGCGCCGAAATCATTTATGTGGAAGCTGGTCGCCAGCCGCCTAAACTGATTGAGGTGAACCCTTACGGCAGTCTCCCGACGCTGGTTGATCGTGACCTGGCATTGTGGGAGTCGACCGTGGTGATGGAATATCTGGATGAGCGTTACCCGCACCCGCCGTTGATGCCGGTTTATCCGGTGGCGCGTGCCAACAGTCGTCTGTTGATTCATCGTATTCAGCGCGACTGGTGTGGTCTGGTGGATCTGATTCTTGATCCCAAGTCCAAGGAGGCGGCACGGGTTGTGGCGCGCAAGGAATTGCGTGAAAGTTTGACGGGCGTGTCGCCGCTGTTTGCCGACAAGCCGTTTTTCCTCAGTGAGGAACAAAGTCTGGTGGATTGCTGCCTATTGCCAATACTCTGGCGTCTGCCGATTCTGGGTATTGAACTGCCGCGGCCAGCCAAGCCGCTGCTTGATTATATGGAGCGCCAGTTTGCGCGTGAGGCTTTCCAGGCGAGTCTGTCTGGTGTCGAACGCGATATGCGCTAAGGCTTAAGGAGCCGCTATGAACTCCAGTCGACCTTATCTGGTCCGCGCGCTCTACGAGTGGATTGTTGATAACGATTGCACCCCGCACATGCTGGTCAATTCCGAGTATCCGGCGGTGCAGGTGCCGCAGGGTTTCGCCAGCGAAGGACAGATTGTGCTGAATATCTCGCCGAGTGCCGTGCGTCATCTGCACATGGATAACGACGTGGTGACCTTCGAAGGTCGCTTCGGTGGTGTCCCGCACAGTCTCTACGTGCCGATCAGCGCGATCCTGGGCATCTACGCCCGGGAGAATGGTCAGGGCATGGTGTTCGATCTAGAGTCGCCGATGGATGGCGAGGAAGAGATCGAGTCGGATGACGACTTGCCGCCACCGGACAGTGAGCCACCGCGCCCTAGCGGCCGGCCAAGCCTGAAAGTGGTGAAGTAATAAAAAAGGCGATCCGGATGGATCGCCTTTTTTGTGTGCGCGCTTCAGCTATCAATCGATGTATTCGAACAGCTTCACGATCTTCTGCACGCCGGAAACGCCCTGAACCAGGTTGGTTGCCTGAGTCGCTTCCTGTCTGGTCAGCAGGCCCAGCAGGTAGACAATCCCGTTCTCGGTCACGACCTTGATGCGCGAGCCGGGAATGCTGGCGTCGGTGAGCATCTGCGTCTTGATCTTGGTGGTCAGCCACGCGTCGTTCTGGCGAGCCAGCAAGGAAGAGGGTTGCAGGACCTGCAATTCGTTGTGCACTTTCTTCACACGCTGCACGTTGGCGGCAGCTTGTTCAGCCTTGGCTTTGAGGTCTTCGCGCGGGGTTTGGCCGGCCAGCAGTACGACGCCGTTGAAGCTGGTAACGACGATGTGCGAATCGTTGTCCAGGGCCGGGTCGGCCTTGGCCACGTTGACGCCGACTTTGGTTTCGATCAACGAGTCGTCGATCTTGCTGCCGAAGGTGCGCGTGCCACGGTCATCTTCAATCGGCGCTTCACGACTGGCATTCACCACCGAAGTGCAGCCGCTGATGCCAAGGCACATGGTCAAGGCCAGAAGGCCTAGGCGATTAGGGGTCATTCTTCACTCCCGAACAGTTGGCTGTCGATCAGATCGCAAAGACAATGGATCGCCAGCAAGTGGACTTCTTGAATACGTGCAGTGACGTTGGCCGGTACGCGAATCTCGACGTCCTCGGGCAACAGCAGCGACGCCATGCCGCCGCCATCGCGTCCGGTCAATGCTACGACAATCATTTCGCGATCATGTGCGGCCTGAATCGCTTGAATAATGTTTGCCGAGTTACCGCTGGTCGAAATCGCCAGCAACACATCGCCTGGCTGGCCGAGCGCGCGGATCTGTTTGGAGAACACTTCGTTGTAGCTGTAGTCGTTGGCAATCGAGGTGATCGTCGACGTGTCGGTGGTCAGTGCGATGGCGGGCAGGCTTGGGCGCTCGCGTTCGAAGCGGTTGAGCAGCTCCGAAGAAAAGTGCTGGGCGTCACCGGCGGAACCACCGTTGCCGCACGAAAGCATCTTGCCCTCGTTGAGCAGGGCGTTGACCATGATCTGGCTGGCTTGCTCGATGTGCGGTGCAAGTACGTCCATCGCCTGTTGCTTGGTGTCGATACTGGCCTGGAAAAGCTGGCGAATTCGGGATTGCATGTCCATCTGTGTGACCTTAAGTAGCGCGGCTGTTCGGCACATGAATGTGCAGCCCGCAAAGCAAAGAGCAAAATGTGTCGGGTGAGAATCGAGTCGGGTACAGGCGCTCAACCATCGAACGCATTCTGCAACCAGTTCAGCTGACCCGGATGACTATCGATGGCCACCACGTCGAAGCGGCAGGGGGAATTGGCCCAGCGCGGCTCGCGCTGAAGAAAATACTGCGCAGCGAAAATCAGTTTCTGCTGCTTGCGCTCATCAATGCTGGCGAGCGCGCCACCCCATTGAGTGTTTTTTCTGTAGCGAACTTCAACGAATACTACTGTATCGCCATCAAGCATGACCAGATCAAGCTCGCCGCGTTTGCATAACCAGTTCTGCGCCAGCAGGCGCAGCCCCTGATTCTGCAGATGCTCGAGCGCCTGACGCTCGGCATCCTTGCCGCTCTGCGAGCGTGACCTGTCGGGCATCAGCGCGGGGTGTCCGGCAGGCGCTGGACCTGGCCGCTGACGAACTGGGCCCATGGCAACTGACGCACCACGCGTTGGGTCTGGGTCATGCCGAGGCTGCCCGACTGACCTTCGATGCGGCTGTCCGGCAGGGCTTTCAATTGACCCAGGCGCGGCGCCAGGCGATAGGCATCGGCACCCATCGCGTACAGGCGACCCAGGCTTCCGGCGGCCTGTGGCCATTGAGCAACGACTTGCTGGCGCAGTGGGTCGCTGCTTTCCAGCAGCCACGGAGTTTCGCAGAAGCGAATGCCGTTCATGTCGTTGTACTGGTTCACGTCGCCGCTGGCGCTGTAAACGTGCGAGGTCGCATAGACAGGAACGTCACCTGCGTATTGGAAGTTCAGGGTCGGTTTGATCTGCTGCGCCTGTTGCGGGGTGGCGGCGAGGAAGATGAATTCGATGTCCTGACGACGCGAAGGCTGCGCCGCTACGTTGGTGCCAACAGCATTCTGCAGGCTCTTGGCGCGTGCTTCGCTCTGACGCAACTGGAACATGTCGGCGATCTGCTGGGCCAGTTGCACCGGCTGATCAACACGCTCGGTGGCGACGATGCTGCCGCCGTTGGCTTGCCAGTCCTGGCTGAACGCACGCAGTACGCGGTCCCCCCATTCGCCTTTCGGCACCATGATGGCTGCGCGGTGCAGGCCATCGGCGCGGGCGCGGCGGGACACTTCGCGGGCTTCGTCTTCTGCGGCCAGGCCAAACTGGAACAGTTGCGCCGGGCCTTGATCACCCTCGCTGTAGTTCAGCGCAAGGGTGGTGATCGGCAGTTGCGGACGAATGCTCAGTTGTTTGACCAGAGGTTTTTCCAGCGGGCCGACCACCAGTTGCACGCCGTCAGCCTGGGCCTTGCGGTAGAACTCGTCCATCGAGGTCAGTTTCGAGCTGTCGTAGAACTCGATGGCTGGCGGCTTCTGTCCGGCCTGTTGCGCTTGGTAGTGCGCAGCCATGAAACCTTCGCGCAGTGCCTTGCCGACGGCGGCCAGTTGGCCGTCCTGTGGCAGCAGCAGGGCGATTTTGCTCAGTGGCTGGCTGGCCAGCTCCTTGAGTTTGGTCAGCGGCAGCGGCAGATTGATTGCGGCTGGATGCTTTGGATTTTGTGCGCGCCAGTTGTCGATGGCGGCTTGCTGCTGCTCCAGGGTGCCAGCGGTTTTCACGGCCAGGGCCAGGGCCATCCAGCCACCGAGGTCGTCGGTGGTGTTCGGCTGCAGTTGATCGGTGGGCAGCGAGGCGATCAGGGTCCAGATTGCTTCGTGGTTCTTGTTCGCAGCTTCACCTTGCAGCATTGGTGCGATGAAGATGCGCTCGCGAGCCGCGGCCAGGGTCTGGCCATCGGCCTCAAGTGCGCGGGCATGCACGGTGCCTGTGCGAACCTGCTGTTCTTCCGGCATCTCGCCCAGGTGTTGCAGGCTTGGATGGCTCAGGGCAGTCAGTGCGGCTTTCGGCTGATTGCGGGCCATCGCCAGTTCAGCATTCAGTGTGCTGGCGAAAATCTGCTGGCCTGGCTTCAGTTGCTCCATCGGCACTTGCTGCAGGATCTGCGCGGACTGTCCGGCGTTGCCCTGACGATACGCCAGGTCTGCCGCACTGAGGCGCAGCAGGGCGGCTTTTTCCGGGGTTTTCGCCTGGGTAGCCTGTTCGAGCATTTGCTCGATGCTGGCATCCGGGGTCCGTGGAAGTTCGCCAAGGCTGGAGGAAGGGGAGCTGGCGCAAGCCGCCAAGAGGGCAGCGAGGCAGAGGGCAGTGAACAGCCGCAGGCAAGCGATCATGTAAGTGTTCCTGATACTCGATCAAATTAGCGTGGAATTGTACCCAAGCACTGGCCGGGGCGCGATGTTACTGGCGTGATTAGGGCAATTTAGCTGAAGCAAATGTTACGGCGCTGGGCGCGTGCCTGAAAAAACCGGGTCCCGCACAAGCGCATCGCAAGCCTCATGACGCGTTACAATGGCTGCTTTTACCGATCATGAGGTGTGCGCTTTGACTGCTCCAGGTCCTTTGAATTCCGCTGCTGGCTCGCTTTATGTGGTGGCGACGCCCATCGGCAACCTGGACGACATCAGTGCCCGGGCCCTGAAAATCCTCCGTGAAGTGGCGCTGATTGCTGCCGAAGACACCCGCCATTCGGCGCGACTGATGCAGCACTTCGGCATTTCTACGCCGCTGGCCGCCTGCCACGAACATAACGAGCGGGATGAGGGTAGCCGGTTTATTACCCGGCTGCTGGCAGGCGATAACGTCGCGCTGATCTCTGATGCCGGCACGCCGCTGATTTCCGATCCGGGCTATCACCTGGTGCGCCAGGCGCGTGCTGCCGGAATCAATGTAGTGCCGGTGCCGGGCGCCTGTGCGTTGATTGCTGCGTTGTCGGCGGCGGGGCTGCCGTCTGACCGTTTCATCTTTGAAGGCTTTCTGCCGGCCAAGTCGGTGGGGCGCAAGGCGCGACTGGAGGCTGTCAAGGAAGAGCCGCGGACTTTGATCTTCTATGAGGCCCCGCACCGCATCCTTGAATGCTTGCAGGATATGGAAGAAGTGTTCGGTGGTGAGCGTCAGGCCTTGCTTGCCCGGGAAATCACTAAAACCTTTGAGACGCTCAAGGGCTTGCCGTTGGCCGAACTGCGCGCGTTCGTCGAGTCCGACAGCAATCAGCAGCGCGGCGAATGCGTCGTGCTGGTCGCTGGCTGGACGGCACCGGAGTCGGAAGATGCGGTCAGCAGCGAAGCCATGCGCGTCCTTGATCTGCTGCTCGAGGAAATGCCGCTCAAGCGTGCCGCCGCGTTGGCTGCGCAGATCACCGGCGAGCGCAAAAACGTGCTGTATCAGGTCGCGCTGGATAAACAGAAGGGCGAGTAACCCGTCGCGCAGACGGGTTTTGCGGCTATTAGCGCTTGTTCTTCGGACGCTCTGCCGTTAACCTGCGCGGCGGAGAGTCGATCGGACAGTCGCTGCCCTCTATGAAAATTAGGGGGGGGAGGAAAGTCCGGGCTCCATAGGGCGAAGTGCCAGGTAATGCCTGGGAGGCGTGAGCCTACGGAAAGTGCCACAGAAAATAACCGCCTAAGCGCTTCGGCGCCGGTAAGGGTGAAAAGGTGCGGTAAGAGCGCACCGCACGTCTGGCAACAGTTCGTGGCTAGGTAAACCCCACTTGGAGCAAGACCAAATAGGGTCCCAAGGCGTGGCCCGCGCTGGGACCGGGTAGGTTGCTAAAGATGTCCAGTGATGGCCATCGTAGACGAATGACTGTTCAAGACAGAACCCGGCTTACAGATCGACTCTCCACCTTTTTCTTTCCCTGCTTGAATCAAAGGCAACAGGGCTGTGTAATATCAGCAGGCCTGGTCTGAAAGTCCGGCAGCGGCATACGCAGTAATAGCCATTTCCCACCTTGCTTCAATCAACAGCAGAAGCGCTTTTGTAATACCGAAAAAATCTTACTCTTAACAAATTACTTTAACTTCCGAGCGCAGCTTTCAGTGCTGCATCAAGTTATTGGTCGAAACTCTGCGCCAGATTGTCGTTGTCCCTCCTTTTATGCTCCTAAATCTCCGTTCTGTAAGGGTTTTCCTTTAATCCGCGCCTTGACGGTGTGGTAGGCGCATTCCTATAGTGTGCGCAAGTGGCGGAAAGTGGCATGAAGTGGGTTTTTTGAGCTCAAAACGATAAAAATTGGAGAAACGCACACGTGTTTCGCGGAGCTAACGCTATCAGTCTCGACGCAAAGGGCCGTCTCGCTATGCCGAGTCGGTACCGTGACGAGCTCGATTCGCGCAGTTCCGGCCAGTTAATCGTCACCATTGATGCCGTTGATCCGTGTCTGTGTGTCTATCCGCTCGACGAGTGGGAAATTATTGAAACCAAGTTGCGTGCACTCCCTTCGCTTCGCGAAGAGAACCGTCGCCTGCAGCGTTTATTGATTGGTAATGCCGTCGACCTCGAGCTCGATGGCAGTGGTCGTTTTCTGGTTCCGCCGCGTCTGCGCGAGTACGCCAAGCTCGATAAGCGCGCAATGCTGGTAGGCCAACTGAACAAGTTCCAATTGTGGGACGAGGATGCATGGAATGCGGTATCTGCCGCTGACCTTGCTGCCATTCAACAACCGGGCGCGATGCCTGATGAACTGCGTGATTTGATCCTGTGACTATTGATAGCGGCTTTAACCACATCACCGTACTGCTTGACGAAGCCGTCGAGGCTCTCGCTGTACGTCCTGATGGCTGCTATCTGGACGGCACGTTCGGACGCGGCGGGCACAGTCGGTTGATCCTCAGCCAGCTCGGCACGGACGGTCGGCTCATCGGGTTCGACAAAGATCCACAAGCGATTGCCACCGGGCAAACGCTAGCGGCCGAAGACGGCCGCTTTGTCGTTGTGCAGCGCAGCTTTGCCGAGCTGGGTTCGGTGGTTGCCGAGCAAGGACTGACCGGCAAGGTCAGCGGTATTCTTCTCGATCTGGGCGTGTCGTCGCCGCAGCTCGACGACGCCGAACGAGGCTTCAGTTTCCTCAATGACGGTCCGCTCGACATGCGCATGGACCCATCCCGTGGCATCAGTGCCGCCGAATTCGTCAACACCGCACCGGCTGAGGAAATCGCCCGGGTGTTCAAGGAGTACGGCGAAGAGCGTTTCTCCGGTCGTATGGCCCGCGCCGTCGTTGAACGTCGCGACATCAAGCCGTTCGAGCGCACTGCCGACCTGGCCGAAGTATTGAAAGTCGCCAACCCGGCGTGGGAAAAGGGCAAGAACCCGGCCACCCGTGCGTTCCAGGGGTTGCGCATTCACGTCAACAACGAACTGGGTGATCTGGAAGCCGGCCTCGAAGCGGCGCTGGATGCTCTGGAAGTGGGCGGCCGTCTGGTCGTCATCAGCTTCCATTCGCTGGAAGACCGCATCGTCAAACTGTTCACGCGCAAGCTGGTTAAAGGCGAAGCCGACAACCTGCCGCGCAATCTGCCCGTGCGCCACGTGGCGTTCGAACCGAAAATCAAAGTCCATGGCAAAGCGCAGACGGCCTCCGACGCCGAACTCAAAGCCAACCCACGTTCCCGTAGCGCCGTCATGCGCGTCGCGGAGAAGCTGCGGTGAGCAAGCTTTTCGCCAAGCCACTGCCCGGCGGCAGCTTTCTGATGCTGCTGCTGTTTATCGGCGTGCTCGTGTCGGCCATCGCCGTGTCTTACAGCGCGCACTGGAACCGGCAGTTGCTCAACACCCTTTATAGCGAACTCAGCGTGCGCGACAAGGCGCAGGCCGAGTGGGGGCGGCTGATCCTTGAGCAGAGCACCTGGACTGCACACAGCCGGATCGAAGTGCTGGCCACCGAACAACTGAAAATGCACATTCCAGGCGCGGCTGACGTGAAGATGGTGGCGCCATGATGAAACTCGAAGGCGCACTGTTCCCATGGCGCTTCCGCCTGATGGTGGCGCTGCTTGGCATAATGGTCGCGGCGATCTGCTGGCGCATCATCGACCTGCAAGTGGTCGACCGTGACTTCCTCCAGGAGCAGGGCGACGCACGCAGTCTGCGTCACATCCCGATTCCGGCTCACCGCGGTTTGATCACTGACCGTAACGGCGAGCCTCTGGCCGTGAGTACCCCGGTGACCACCCTGTGGGCCAATCCCAAGGAAATGCAGTCGGCCAAGGAAAAGTGGCCGGCGCTGGCCGCCGCGCTGGGGCAAGATCCGAAAGCCCTGACCGAACGCCTTGAAGCCCAGGCCAACAAGGAATTCATTTATCTGGTGCGCGGGCTGACCCCCGAGCAGGGTCAGGCTGTGCTCGACCTGAAAGTACCTGGTGTTTACGGCATCGAAGAATTCCGCCGTTTCTACCCGGCAGGTGAAGTGACCGCGCACATGGTCGGTTTCACCGACATCGACGACCACGGCCGTGAAGGCGTCGAACTCGCCTATGACGAATGGCTCGCCGGAGTGCCGGGCAAGCGGCAGGTCATCAAGGATCGGCGCGGTCGGCTGATCAAGGATGTCCAGGTCACCAAGAACGCCAAGGCCGGCAAGCCCTTGGCGTTGTCCATTGATCTGCGTCTGCAATATCTGGCCAACCGTGAATTGCGTAACGCGATCATCGAAAACGGCGCGAAGGCCGGCAGTCTGGTGATCATGGACGTGAAGACCGGCGAAATTCTCGCAATGGTCAACCAGCCGACCTACAACCCGAACAACCGTCGCAACCTGCAACCGGCGATGATGCGTAACCGGGCGATGATTGACGTGTTCGAACCGGGCTCGACCATGAAAGCCATTTCGATGAGCGCCGCGATCGAAACCGGTCGCTGGAAACCGAGCGACACCGTCGAGGTGTATCCGGGCTCCCTGCAGATCGGTAAATACACGATCAAGGACGTTTCCAGGACTGAAGGCCCGGTGCTCGACCTGACCGGTATTCTGATCAATTCCAGTAACGTCGGCATGAGTAAGATTGCCTTCGATATCGGCGGCGAAACCATTTTCCGTCTCGCGCAAAAAGTCGGTCTCGGCCAGGACACCGGCCTCGGCTTTCCGGGCGAGCGTGTCGGCAACCTGCCGAACTATCGCGAGTGGCGCAAGGCTGAAACCGCGACCCTGTCTTACGGCTACGGTATTTCCGTGACCGCGATCCAGCTCGTTCACGCCTTTTCAGCCCTGGCCAACAACGGTCGTCTCGCGCCGCTGACCCTGATCAAAACCGACAAGATGCCGCAGACCACCCAAGTGCTGCCGGAAGCCGTGGCGAAAACCATGCAAGGCATGCTGACCCAGGTGATCGAAGCGCCGCGCGGGGTGTTCCGTGCACAGGTCCCGGCGTATCACGTGGCGGGCAAGTCGGGTACTGCACGTAAGACGTCGGTCGGCACCAAGGGCTACGCGGAAAACTCTTACCGCTCGCTGTTTGCCGGTTTCGGCCCGATGAGCGATCCGCGTTACGCCATCGTTGTGGTGATCGATGAACCATCCAAGGCCGGTTACTTTGGTGGTCTGGTATCGGCGCCAGTGTTCAGCCGCGTGATGTCCGGCACTCTGCGTCTGATGAACGTGACGCCGGACAACCTGCCGACGACGCAACAGGCTAACGCCACACCGGTCGTTCCGCTGAAAGCCAATGGAGGGCGCGGCTGATGTCACTAAGTCTGAACAAGATATTCCCCCACGCCGGCCACGATCTTTTGATCCGTGAATTGGCGCTGGACAGCCGCAACGTGCGCGCAGGCGATCTGTTTCTCGCCGTGCCCGGCGGCAAATTCGATGGCCGCGCGCACATTGCCGATGCCTTGCAACGCGGCGCTGCGGCTGTTGCTTATGAAGTGGAAGGCGCTACCGTGCTGCCGATCACCGACGTGCCGCTGATTCCGGTCAAGGGGCTGGCAGCGCAACTGTCGGACATTGCCGGACGTTTTTACGGTGAGCCAAGTCATCACTTGAACCTGGTCGGCGTGACCGGCACCAACGGCAAGACCAGCGTGACTCAATTGGTTGCGCAGGCCCTGGATCTGCTCGGCCAGCATTGCGGCATCGTCGGGACTTTGGGCTCCGGCTTCTATGGCGCACTGCAAAGCGGTCTGCACACCACGCCGAATCCGATTGCCGTGCAAGCGACCCTGGGCGACCTGAAAAAGGCCGGCGCCAAGGCCGTGGCCATGGAAGTCTCGTCCCACGGTCTGGATCAGGGGCGCGTCACTGCGCTGGCGTTCGACGTCGCCGTAATGACCAACCTGTCCCGCGATCATCTGGATTATCACGGCAGCATGGAGGCGTATGCCGAGGCGAAGGCCAGGTTGTTCGCCTGGAGTGACCTGAAGTGCCGCGTGGTCAACCTGGACGACGATTTCGGCCGGCAGCTGGCCACTGAAAAACGTGAATCGCGCCTGATCACTTACAGCCTGCTCGACAGCAGCGCCTATCTGTATTGCCGCGAAGCGCAGTTCGACGACCACGGTGTGCGCGCGACACTGGTCACGCCGCAAGGCGAACATCATCTGCGCAGCACGCTGCTGGGTCGCTTCAACCTGAGCAACGTATTGGCGGCGGTGGGCGCCTTGCTCGGTATGGATTACGCGCTCGACGAAATTCTCAAAGTGCTGCCGAAGCTCGAAGGCCCGGCCGGACGCATGCAGCGACTGGGCGGCGGCGCGCAGCCGTTGGTGGTAGTCGATTATGCGCACACCCCGGACGCGCTGGAAAAAGTCCTGACCGCTCTGCGCCCGCACGTCAAAGGTCAACTGCTGTGCCTGTTCGGCTGCGGCGGTGATCGTGATCGCGGCAAGCGTCCGTTGATGGCTGAAGTGGTCGAGCGTCTGGCCGATCAGGTGCTGGTCACCGATGACAATCCGCGCACAGAAGATCCAGCGGTGATTTTCGATGACATCCGCGCCGGTTTCACGGCTGTGGATAAAGTCACCTTCGTTGCCGGCCGGGGCCAGGCAATTGCCCAACTGATCGCCGGCGCCTCTGCCGACGATGTGATTGTTCTGGCCGGTAAAGGTCACGAGGACTATCAGGAAATCAACGGCGAACGTCATGCCTTCTCGGATCTGGTCGAGGCTGATCATGCCCTGACCGCGTGGGAGGTAGCCCATGCTTAAGGCCCTGAAACTCAGCGAACTGACCAACGCGCTCGACGCACGTCTGATCGCCGCCGATGCGAGCTTCGACGGCGTCAGCATCGACAGTCGGGCGATCCAGCCGGGCCAACTGTTTATTGCCCTGACCGGCCCGCGTTTCGACGGTCATGACTATTTGAATGACGTGGCTGCAAAGGGCGCCGTGGCTGCGCTGGTCGAGCGCGAAGTCGCCGACAGCACGCTGCCGCAACTGCTGGTCAAAGACACCCGCCAGGCCCTCGGCCAGTTGGGCGCGCTGAACCGGGCTGCATTCACTCAGCCAGTCGCAGCGATCACCGGTTCCAGCGGCAAGACCACCGTCAAGGAAATGCTCGCAAGTATCCTGCGCACTCGCGGCCCGGTGCTGGCGACCCGTGGCAACCTGAACAACGACCTCGGCGCACCGCTGACGCTGCTCGAACTGGCACCGGAACACACTTCGGCCGTCATCGAGCTGGGCGCGTCGCGTCTCGGCGAAATCGCCTACACCGTCGGGCTGACCAAACCGCACGTGGCGATCCTGAACAATGCCGGCACCGCGCACGTCGGTGAGTTTGGCGGGCCGGAAAAAATCGTCGAAGCCAAAGGCGAAATCATCGACGGGCTGGCCGCCGATGGCGTCGCCGTGCTCAACCTCGATGACAAAGCCTTCGGTATCTGGAAGAGCCGTGCGGGCGCGCGCAAAGTGCTGACGTTCGCCTTGAGCAATATTCAGGCGGATTTCTACGCCAGCGACCTGTGCACCGACGCCCGTGGTTGCCCGGCCTTCAATCTGCACACACCCGAAGGTGTCGAGCGCGTTCAACTGAATCTGCTCGGCACCCACAACGTCGCCAATGCCATGGCTGCCGCCGCTGCCGCTCACGCCTTGGGCGTGTCGCTGTTCGGCATCGCCACCGGGCTGGGTGCCGTGCAACCGGTCAAGGGCCGCACCGTCGCGCAACTGGCAAAGAACGGTATGCGAGTGATCGATGACACTTACAACGCAAACCCCACCTCGATGTGCGCGGCCGTTGATATACTCGCCGGCTTTTCCGGCCGCACCGTTCTGGTGCTCGGGGATATCGGCGAGCTGGGCGATTGGGCGGAGCAGGGGCATCGCGACGTGGGCGAGTACGCCCGGGGCAAGGTTTCCGCACTTTATGCTGTTGGGCCAAACATGGTTCACGCCGTGAGCGCATTCGGTGAACAGGCGCATCACTTCGGCACGCAAGCCGAACTGATCCAGGCCCTCGACGCCGAGCAGGACACAAACACCACCATTTTGATCAAGGGTTCGCGCAGTGCAGCGATGGAAAACATCGTTGCGGCTCTGTGCGGGTCCAGTCTGGAGAAACATTAATGCTGCTGCTGCTAGCGGAGTATCTGCAACAGTTCTACAAAGGCTTCGCGGTCTTTCAGTACCTGACCCTGCGCGGGATTCTCGGTGTGCTGACCGCGCTGGTTTTGTCGCTGTGCTATGGCCCGTGGATGATCCGGACTTTGCAGAACCGTCAGATCGGGCAATCCGTGCGTAACGACGGCCCGCAATCGCACCTGTCCAAATCCGGTACGCCGACCATGGGCGGGGCGCTGATTCTGTCTTCGATTGGCGTCAGCACGTTGCTTTGGGCTGACCTGAGCAACCGTTATGTCTGGGTGGTCTTGCTGGTGACCCTGCTGTTCGGCGCCATCGGCTGGGTCGACGATTACCGCAAAGTCATCGAGAAGAACTCCCGTGGCTTGCCGAGCCGCTGGAAGTATTTCTGGCAGTCGGTGTTCGGCCTCGGCGCGGCGATCTTCCTTTATATGACCGCCTCCACCCCAGTGGAAACCACGCTGATCCTGCCGATGCTCAAGGACTACAGCATTCCACTGGGTGCCGGCTTCATCGTGCTGACCTATTTTGTGATCGTCGGTTCGAGCAACGCGGTCAACCTGACTGACGGCCTCGATGGCTTGGCGATCATGCCGACCGTGATGGTTGGCGGTGGCCTCGGCATCTTCTGCTACCTGTCGGGTAACGTGAAATTCGCCGAATACCTGTTGATCCCTTACGTGCCGGGCGCGGGCGAACTGATCGTGTTCTGCGGCGCGTTGATCGGTGCCGGGCTGGGCTTCCTCTGGTTCAACACCTATCCGGCGCAAGTGTTCATGGGCGACGTCGGTGCATTGGCACTCGGCGCGGCGCTGGGCACCATCGCAGTGATCGTCCGTCAGGAAATCGTCCTGTTCATCATGGGCGGCGTGTTCGTGATGGAAACCCTGTCAGTCGTCATTCAGGTTGCGTCCTTTAAGCTGACCGGTCGCCGTGTGTTCCGCATGGCTCCGATACACCACCATTTTGAACTCAAGGGCTGGCCCGAGCCGCGCGTGATCGTCCGTTTCTGGATCATCACCGTGATTCTCGTGCTGATAGGCCTTGCCACCCTGAAGCTGAGGTAGAACGAGTGTCTCTGATCGCTTCTGACCACTTCCGCATCGTTGTCGGCCTCGGCAAGAGCGGCATGTCCCTGGTTCGCTTCCTGGCGAACCGGGGCACGTCGTTTGCCGTGGCGGACACGCGGGAAAATCCACCGGAACTGGCCACGCTCAAGCGTGACTATCCGCACGTGGAAGTGCGTTGTGGCGAGCTGGACGTCGAATTCCTGTGCCGTGCCGACGAGCTCTACGTGAGCCCCGGCCTGGCGCTGGCGACCCCGGCCCTGCAAGCCGCTGCGGCCCGTGGCGTGAAACTGTCCGGTGACATCGAGCTGTTCGCGCGTAACGCGCAGGCGCCGATCGTGGCCATCAGCGGTTCCAACGCGAAAAGCACCGTCACCACCCTGGTTGGCGAGATGGCGGCCGCGGCCGGCAAACGCGTCGCCGTCGGCGGCAACCTCGGCACCCCGGCGCTGGACCTGCTCAGCGACGACGTCGAGCTGTACGTGATGGAGCTGTCGAGTTTCCAGCTGGAAACCACCGACCAGCTCAACGCCGAAGTGGCGACCGTATTGAACATCAGCGAAGACCACATGGATCGCTACAGCGGTCTGCCGGCGTATCACCTGGCCAAGCACCGGATCTTCCGTGGCGCCAGGCAATTCGTGGTCAACCGCCAGGATGCGCTGACCCGTCCGCTGATGGGTGAGGGCCAGCCGTTCTGGACCTTCGGCCTGACCAAGCCGGATTTCAAGGCATTCGGTATCCGTGAAGAGGACGGCGAGAAATATCTGGCGTTCGAATTCCAGAACCTGATGCCGGTGCGTGAGCTGAAGATTCGTGGCGCACACAACCAGTCCAACGCCCTTGCGGCGCTGGCGCTGGGGCATGCCGTGGGCCTGCCGTTCGACGCCATGCTCTCGGCCTTGCGCACTTTTGCCGGTCTCGAACACCGCTGCCAGTGGGTACGTGATCTCGATGGCGTGGCTTACTACAACGATTCCAAAGCCACTAACGTTGGCGCCGCACTGGCCGCCATCGAAGGCCTCGGTGCGGACATCGACGGCAAGGTCATCCTGATCGCCGGTGGCGATGGCAAGGGTGCCGAATTCAACGATCTGCATGATCCGGTGGCGGCCAACTGCCGCGCCGTGGTGCTGATGGGCCGCGACTCCGACAAGATCGGCGAGGCCATTGGCGAGGCCGTGCCGTTGATTCGCGCGACCTCGCTGGTCGATGCCGTCGCGCAATGCCGCGCCGCCGCCCAACCGGGTGACGTGGTGCTGCTGTCGCCGGCCTGCGCCAGCTTCGACATGTTCAAGAATTACGAAGACCGTGGTCACCAGTTCGTCCGCGCTGTGGAGGAACTGGCATGAGCCTGCGCAATATCATCAAGCCGTATCCGTCGCCGATCATTACCGGGCGCGGGATCGACCTCGATTTTCCGATGCTCGTCGGATGCCTGGCGTTGCTCGGTCTCGGTTTGGTCATGATCGCCTCGGCCTCCACCGAAGTCGCGGCGGCGCAGTCGGGCAGTCCGCTGTATTACATGATTCGCCACCTTATTTATGTGGTGCTGGGGTTGGGGGCGTGCATCGTCACCATGATGATTCCAATCGCCACCTGGCAGCGTCTGGGCTGGTTGATGTTGATTGGTGCGTTCGGTTTGCTGGTGATGGTGATCATCCCGGGCATCGGGCGCGAAGTGAACGGTTCGATGCGCTGGATCGGTTTCAGCTTCTTCAACGTGCAACCGTCCGAAATCGCCAAGGTGTTCGTGGTGATCTACCTCGCCGGTTATCTGGTGCGCCGCCAGAAAGAAGTGCGCGAAAGCTGGATGGGTTTCTTCAAGCCGTTCATCGTGCTGTTGCCGATGGCGGGCCTGTTGCTGATGGAGCCGGACTTCGGTGCCACGGTGGTGATGATGGGGGCGGCGGCGGCGATGCTGTTCCTCGGCGGGGTCGGGTTGTTCCGCTTCTCGCTGATGGTGGTATTGGCGGTCGGGGCGGTGGTCCTGTTGATTCAGATGCAGCCGTATCGAATGGCGCGTCTGACCAACTTCGCCGACCCATGGGCCGACCAGTTCGGCGCCGGCTATCAGTTGTCGCAAGCGTTGATCGCGTTCGGTCGCGGCGAATGGCTGGGCGTGGGCTTGGGCAACAGTGTGCAGAAGCAGTTCTACCTGCCGGAAGCGCACACCGACTTCGTGTTCTCGGTATTGGCTGAAGAACTCGGCGCGGTCGGTTCGCTGTGCACCGTCGCGCTGTTCGTGTTCGTGTGTATTCGCGGCATGTACATCGGCTTGTGGGCAGAGAAAGCCAAACAGTTCTTCGCCGCTTACGTGGCTTACGGTCTGTCGTTCCTGTGGATTGGTCAGTTCCTGATCAACATCGGCGTGAACGTCGGCCTGCTGCCAACCAAGGGTCTGACCTTGCCGTTCCTCAGTTATGGCGGCAGCTCGTTGGTGATCTGCTGCGCCTGCCTGGGCTTGTTGCTAAGGATCGAGTGGGAGAGTCGAACCCACCTGGGCAGTGAAGAGATGGAATTCCATGAGAGCGACTTCGCTGAGGAGCCGAATCATGGGCGCTAACGTATTGATCATGGCCGGCGGCACTGGCGGCCACGTGTTCCCGGCGCTGGCCTGTGCCCGTGAGTTCCAGGCGCGCGGCTACACCGTGCACTGGCTCGGCACGCCACGCGGAATCGAAAACGAACTGGTGCCGGCTGCAGGGCTGGAACTGCACCGCATCAACGCCAGCGGTCTGCGCGGAAAGGGCAAACTGTCGTTGCTCAAGGCGCCGTTCATGCTGCTGAAGTCGGTGTGGCAGGCGCGGGCGATCATTCGTCGACTCAAGCCAGTCTGCGTGGTCGGCTTTGGTGGTTATGTGACCGGCCCTGGTGGCCTCGCCGCGAAACTGGCCGGTGTGCCAGTGATCGTTCACGAGCAGAACGCTGTGGCCGGCACCGCCAATCGGTTGCTGGTGCCGTTCGCCGCCCGGGTGTGTGAAGCATTCCCCGACACCTTTACTCTGTCGGACACCCGCCGTACCACCGGAAACCCGGTGCGCAGCGAGCTGTTCCTCGACACATCGCGACCGGCTCTGGCCGGTCGCAAAGCACGTTTGCTGATCCTCGGCGGAAGCCTTGGCGCAGAACCGTTGAACAAATTGCTGCCTGAAGCCCTGGCGCAAGTCGCTGCCGATTTGCGTCCGGAAGTGTTTCATCAGGCCGGCAGGAATCACGATGAAGTCACTGCAGAGCGCTACCGCGCCGTCGGCGTGGACGCGCAGGTGCAGCCGTTCATCAAAGACATGGCCCAGGCCTATGGCTGGGCTGACCTGGTGGTGTGCCGCGCAGGCGCGTTGACCATCAGTGAACTGGCTGCCGCCGGTCTGCCCTCGATGCTGGTGCCTTTGCCCCACGCGATCGACGATCACCAGACCCGCAACGCCGATTATTTGGCCCGTGAAGGCGCAGCCTTCCTGATGCCGCAAAGAACGACTGGTGCCGCGGACCTTGCCGCGCGCCTGACAGAGGTCTTGATGCAACCGCAACGACTCGAAGATATGGCCCAAGCGGCCCGCCGTCTGGCGAAACCCGATGCCACCCGTAGCGTGGTCGATACCTGTCTGGAGGTGGCCCATGGTTGAGAATCAGAAAGCCATGCCACAACCGGAAATGCGCCGCATCCGTCGCATCCACTTCGTCGGCATCGGCGGCGTGGGCATGTGCGGCATTGCCGAAGTGTTGTTGAACCTGGGCTATGAAGTGTCCGGTTCGGATCTGAAGGCCTCGCCGGTCACCGAGCGTCTGGAATCGTTCGGCGCGCACATCTTCATCGGCCACCGTGCCGAGAACGCTGCGGCCGCCGACGTGCTGGTGGTGTCGAGCGCCGTGAACACCTCGAACCCGGAAGTGGCGAACGCGCTTGAGCGTCGTATTCCGGTGGTGCCGCGCGCAGAAATGCTCGCCGAACTGATGCGTTATCGCCACGGCATCGCCGTCGCCGGCACCCACGGCAAAACCACCACCACCAGCCTGATCGCTTCGGTGTTCGCCGCCGGTGGCCTGGACCCGACATTCGTGATCGGTGGTCGCCTGAATGCCGCGGGTACCAATGCCCAGCTCGGCACCAGCCGTTACCTGATCGCCGAAGCCGATGAAAGCGACGCGAGTTTCCTGCACCTGCAACCGCTGGTGGCGGTGGTTACCAACATCGACGCCGACCACATGGCGACCTACGACGGTGACTTCAACAAACTGAAGAAAACCTTCGTCGAGTTCCTGCACAACCTGCCGTTCTACGGTTTGGCGGTGATGTGCCTGGACGATCCGGTGGTGCGTGAAATCCTGCCGCTGGTGAAGCGTCCGACCGTGACCTACGGCTTCAGTGACGACGCTGATGTCCGAGCGATCAATGTGCGCCAGCAAGGCATGCAGACCTTCTTCACCGTGTTGCGGCCTGACCGAGAGCCGTTGGAAGTGTCGGTGAACATGCCTGGCAACCACAACGTGCTCAACTCGCTGGCGACCATCTGCATCGCCACCGACGAAGGCGTCAGCGATGAAGCCATCGTCCAGGGCCTGTCGGGCTTCCAGGGTGTTGGCCGGCGCTTCCAGGTCTACGGCGAACTGCCGGTGGACGGCGGCAACGTCATGCTGGTCGATGACTATGGTCACCACCCCACCGAAGTTGCCGCAGTGATCAAGGCCGTGCGTGGTGGCTGGCCGGAGCGCCGTCTGGTGATGGTCTATCAACCGCACCGTTACAGCCGCACCCGCGACCTGTACGACGATTTCGTCAATGTCCTGGCCGATGCCAACGTGTTGCTGCTGATGGAAGTCTATCCCGCCGGTGAAGAGCCGATCCCGGGCGCTGACAGCCGCAAGCTGTGCAACAGCATCCGTCAGCGCGGTCAGCTCGATCCGATCTACATCGAGCGTGGCGTCGATCTGGCACCGCTGGTCAAGCCGTTGCTGCGTGCCGGCGACATCCTGCTGTGCCAGGGCGCCGGTGATATCGGCGGTCTCGCGCCGAAGCTGTTGAAAAGTGAATTGTTCGCTGGCGCCGTGGCGGCGTCGGTCGAGGGGAAGTTGAAATGACTGCTGCCTACGCCAACCTGTTCTCCACCATCGCGCCGAAAGATTTCGGCCGCGTCGCCGTGCTGTTCGGCGGCTTGAGTGCCGAGCGTGAGGTTTCGCTGAAATCCGGTAACGCCGTACTCGCAGCGCTGCAAAGCGCAGGCGTGGACGCGTTCGGCATCGACGTAGGTGAAGATTTTCTGCAGCGTCTGCTCAGCGAAAAAATCGACCGCGCGTTCATCATTCTCCACGGTCGTGGCGGTGAAGACGGCAGCATGCAGGGCCTGCTCGAATGCGCGGGCATCCCGTACACCGGCAGCGGCATCCTCGCGTCCGCACTGGCGATGGACAAGCTGCGCACCAAGCAGGTCTGGCACAGCCTCGGGATTCCGACGCCACGTCACGCCGTGCTGTGCAGCGAAGCCGATTGTATTTCGGCAGCGACGGAACTGGGCTTCCCTTTGATCGTCAAACCGGCGCATGAAGGTTCAAGTATCGGGATGGCCAAAGTGAGCTCTGCGTCCGAGTTGATCGACGCATGGAAAGCGGCCAGTACCTACGATTCGCAAGTGTTGGTTGAGCAATGGATTCAAGGTCCGGAGTTCACCATCGCCACCCTGCGTGACCAGGTGTTGCCTCCTATTGCCCTGGGTACACCGCACACGTTCTACGACTACGACGCCAAGTACATCGCCAACGATACCCAGTACCGCATTCCGTGCGGGCTGGATGCCGCCAAGGAACAGGAACTCATGGAACTCACGGCCAAGGCCTGTGAGGCGCTGGGTATTGCCGGTTGGGGCCGGGCGGACGTGATGCAGGACGCCGACGGACAGTTCTGGTTTCTGGAAGTGAACACCGCGCCGGGCATGACCGATCACAGTCTGGTGCCGATGGCGGCCCGTGCGGCCGGTCTGGATTTCCAGCAACTGGTGCTGGCCATCCTGGCAGCCAGTGTTGAAGGCGCGGCAACCCAAGAGGCGCGAGGTTAAGACCATGCACGGCGCTCAGCTCAGACATCAGCCTCCCGCACCCGGCCGCAAGCCGGTGCCACGGGGTGCCAGCCGAATGGTGGCGAAAGAGCCGATGTCCGCGCGCCTGCCGAAAGCCAATTTCGGCTTTCTGAAAAGCCTGTTCTGGCCGGTATTGCTGGTGGTGCTGGGCTTCGGTACTTACGAAGGCGCGCAGCGTTTGCTGCCTTACGCCGACCGGCCGATCTCCAAGATCGCCGTGCAGGGCGACTTGAGCTACATCAGCCAGCAAGCCGTGCAGCAGCGGATCGCTCCGTATGTGGCGACGAGTTTCTTCACCATCGATCTGGCCGGCATGCGCACCGAGCTTGAGCAGATGCCCTGGATCGCCCACGCCGAAGTCCGTCGTGTGTGGCCGGATCAAGTGGTGATCCGCCTCGAAGAGCAACTGCCCGTGGCCCGTTGGGGCGACGAATCGTTGCTGAACAACCAGGGCCAGGCGTTTACGCCCAAGGAACTGGCGAACTACGAACACTTGCCACAGCTGTTCGGTCCACAGCGGGCCCAGCAGCAAGTGATGCAGCAGTATCAGGTGCTGAGCCAGTTGCTGCGGCCGCTGGGCTTCTCGATTGCGCGCCTGGAATTGCGTGAGCGCGGTAGCTGGTTCCTGACCACCGGAGCCGGCAGTTCCGGCCCCGGCATCGAGTTGCTGCTGGGACGCGGCAACCTGGTGGAAAAGATGCGCCGCTTCATTGCCATCTATGACAAGACGCTTAAAGACCAGATTACGAACATTGCGCGCATCGATCTGCGCTACGCCAACGGCCTTGCTGTTGGCTGGCGGGAACCTGTAGCGCCGACGACAGCCCAACCCGCTGTCGCAAAGAATTAAGAAGAGGCAGGACCCATGGCAAACGTGCAAAGCGGCAAAATGATCGTCGGTCTCGATATCGGCACCTCCAAGGTGGTGGCGCTGGTCGGCGAGGTCTCCGACGACGGCTCGCTGGAAATCGTCGGGATCGGTACCCATCCGTCCCGTGGCCTGAAGAAGGGCGTGGTGGTCAACATCGAATCCACCGTGCAATCGATCCAGCGCGCGATCGAAGAAGCCCAGCTGATGGCGGGCTGCCGCATTCACTCGGCGTTCGTCGGCGTGGCCGGCAATCACATCCGCAGCCTGAACTCCCACGGTATCGTCGCGATCCGTGATCGCGAAGTCAGTTCGGCAGACCTTGAGCGCGTACTCGACGCTGCCCAGGCTGTGGCGATCCCGGCTGACCAGCGCGTGCTGCACACCCTGCCGCAGGATTACGTGATCGATAACCAGGAAGGCGTCCGCGAGCCACTGGGCATGTCCGGCGTTCGTCTGGAAGCCAAGGTTCACGTGGTCACTTGCGCCGTCAACGCCGCACAGAACATTGAAAAATGCGTGCGTCGCTGCGGTCTCGAAATCGACGACATCATTCTCGAGCAACTGGCCTCGGCCTACTCGGTACTGACCGACGACGAGAAAGAACTGGGTGTATGCCTGGTCGACATCGGCGGCGGCACTACCGACATCGCGATCTTCACCGAAGGCGCGATCCGCCACACCGCGGTGATCCCGATTGCCGGTGATCAGGTGACCAACGACATCGCCATGGCGTTGCGCACCCCGACCCAGTACGCCGAAGAAATCAAGATCCGTTACGCCTGCGCCCTGGCGAAACTGGCCGGTGCCGGTGAAACCATCAAGGTGCCAAGCGTTGGCGACCGTCCACCGCGCGAACTGTCGCGTCAGGCCCTGGCCGAAGTGGTCGAGCCGCGTTACGACGAGCTGTTCACGCTGATTCAGGCCGAGCTGCGTCGCAGCGGTTACGAAGACCTGATTCCGGCGGGCATCGTCCTCACCGGCGGAACCTCGAAGATGGAAGGCGCCACTGAACTGGCCGAAGAAATCTTCCATATGCCGGTTCGTCTGGGCGTGCCGCACGGCGTCAAAGGTCTGGATGACGTGGTGCGCAATCCGATTTATTCCACTGGCGTTGGCTTGTTGATGTACGGCCTGCAAAAGCAGTCCGACGGGATTTCGTTCTCGGGTATCGGCAGTCGCGACAGCTACAGCAACGAAGAGCCGCAGGCGCCGTTGCTGGATCGATTGAAGAAGTGGGTTCAAGGCAACTTTTAAAGGCAGCTTGAAGCGTCAAGCTTCAAGCAGCAAGCAGTAGCAGTAGATGCACCGCAACAAACAGCAGTAGGCGAAAAAACTAGAGAATGTAAGGAGAGGGAAAATGTTCGAACTCGTAGACAACATCCCCGCAAGCCCGGTAATCAAAGTTATCGGTGTTGGCGGTGGCGGCGGCAACGCTGTTAACCACATGGTCAAGAGCAACATCGAAGGCGTGGAATTCATCTGCGCCAACACTGATGCTCAAGCGCTGAAAAACATCGGCGCGCGGACCATCCTGCAACTGGGTACCGGTGTGACCAAAGGTCTGGGCGCCGGTGCCAACCCTGAAGTAGGTCGTCAGGCCGCTCTCGAAGACCGTGAGCGCATTGCCGAAGTCCTGCAGGGCACCAACATGGTGTTCATCACCACCGGCATGGGCGGTGGCACCGGTACAGGTGCTGCGCCGATCATCGCCGAAGTGGCCAAGGAAATGGGCATTCTGACCGTTGCGGTAGTAACGCGTCCGTTCCCGTTCGAAGGCCGCAAGCGTATGCAAATTGCCGATGAAGGCATCCGCATGCTCTCCGAAAGCGTCGACTCGTTGATCACCATTCCCAACGAGAAGCTGCTGACCATCCTCGGTAAAGACGCAAGCCTGCTGTCGGCTTTCGCCAAGGCTGACGATGTACTGGCCGGTGCCGTTCGCGGTATCTCCGACATCATCAAGCGTCCGGGCATGATCAACGTCGACTTCGCCGACGTGCGTACCGTGATGAGCGAAATGGGCATGGCGATGATGGGCACTGGCTGCGCCAGCGGTCCTAACCGTGCACGTGAAGCAACCGAAGCGGCAATCCGCAACCCGCTGCTGGAAGACGTGAACCTGCAAGGCGCACGCGGCATCCTGGTGAACATCACTGCCGGTCCTGACCTGTCCCTGGGTGAGTACTCCGACGTGGGTAGCATCATCGAAGCCTTCGCTTCCGAGCACGCGATGGTCAAGGTCGGTACCGTTATCGATCCGGACATGCGCGACGAACTGCACGTAACCGTGGTTGCCACCGGTCTGGGCGCGAAAATCGAGAAACCTGTGAAGGTCATCGACAACACCGTTCACACCTCCATGGCATCTGCCCAGGTACAACAACCGGCTCCGGCCCGTCAGGAAACGCCAGCGGTGAACTACCGTGATCTGGACCGTCCGACCGTCATGCGCAACCAGGCTCAGGCCGGTGCTGCGGCTGCCGCGAAGATGAATCCGCAAGATGACCTGGACTACCTGGACATCCCGGCATTCCTGCGTCGTCAGGCCGATTGATGGAATGTATCAGGGCTATGAAGGTGATTGGTGTTCAGCAAAGGCATGGTCTGCTATCATCGCCAGCCTTTGTTGATACCAGTTCGCAATTTGCGCTGAAGCGGCCCAAGCCATGATTAAACAACGCACACTGAAAAATATTATCCGTGCCACAGGTGTAGGCCTGCACTCCGGTGAGAAGGTCTATCTGACCCTCAAGCCTGCGCCTGTCGACACTGGCATTGTGTTTTGTCGCGCTGACCTCGACCCTGTGGTGCAGATTCCTGCCCGCGCGGAAAACGTCGGTGAAACCACTATGTCGACGACGCTGATCAATGGCGACGTGAAAGTGGACACGGTAGAGCACTTGCTCTCGGCCATGGCTGGCCTGGGCATCGATAACGCCTACGTCGAGCTCTCCGCGTCCGAAGTCCCGATCATGGATGGCAGCGCTGGACCCTTCGTATTCCTGATTCAATCGGCAGGCCTGGAAGAACAGGACGCCGCCAAGAAATTCATCCGCATCCTGCGTGAAGTGACAGTGGAAGACGGCGACAAGCGCGCCACTTTCGTCCCTTTCGAAGGGTTCAAGGTGAGCTTCGAGATCGATTTCGATCACCCGGTATTCCGGGACCGCACCCAGAGTGCAAGCGTGGATTTTTCCAGCACTTCGTTCGTAAAAGAAGTCAGCCGCGCCCGTACCTTTGGTTTCATGAGTGATATCGAGTACCTGCGCAAGCACAACCTCGCACTCGGCGGCAGCGTTGAAAACGCAATCGTGGTCGATGCCGATGGCGTACTGAACGAAGACGGCCTTCGCTATGAAGACGAATTCGTGAAGCACAAGATCCTCGATGCCATTGGCGACCTGTACCTGCTGGGTAACAGCCTGATTGGTGAGTTCAAAGGCTTCAAGTCCGGTCATGCACTGAACAACCAGCTGCTGCGCAAGTTGATTGAGCAGACAGATGCTTGGGAAGTGGTGACGTTCGAAGACGCCAGCACCGCACCAATCTCTTACATGCGCCCGGTTGCGGCGGTGTAAGTAAAAACCTCTCTAGTTTTTTGAAGGCCATCCTTGGATGGCCTTTTTTTATGCCTGTTGTTTTTGTGTTGTCTGATCCGGCGCCTTCGCGAGCAAGCCCGCTCCCACAGGGGAGTGCAATTCAAATGTGGGAGCGGGCTTGCTCGCGAAGGCGACAGTTCAGGCTGCGCAGAACGATCAGGCAGCCGCCACCACCCGATTCCGCCCACCTTCCTTGGCCTGATACAACGCCTTGTCCGCCGCAAACAACAGCTGCTCCAGCGACATCTCACTGGCCGCTGTCCACGTGGCAATACCGACGCTCACGGTCATCGGCCGCTCGGCCCCGTCGACCCGCGGCAATTGCTCCACTGCTCGACGAATATGCTCGGCAATCTGTTGCGCGCCATGACCATCGGTTTCGGCCAGAATCACCGAAAACTCCTCGCCACCATAACGCGCGACCAGATCCGCCGGTCGTCGCACGTTGTCAGAGATGACCTCGGCCAGCAACTTCAATGCCTGATCCCCGGCCAGATGCCCGTGCTGGTCGTTGAACGCCTTGAAGTGATCGGCATCGATCATCATCACCGACATCGGTTTGCCCGAACGCTGGGCGCGAAACCACTCGTGACGCAGCGATTGGTCAAGCATCCGACGATTGGCTACACCGGTCAGCGCATCGGTGGCAGCCAATTGCGCCAGCTCGCGTTCGGCGCGCTGGCGTCGGCGCAACTCTCGGGCGAGCAGCCAGGTCAGCCAGAGCAACCCCGTGCAGAGCACGCCGGTGGCGCCGCTGATCAATATTGCCGTGCGCCGCCAGGTGCCGAATACCTCATCGCTGGACAGCGCGACCATTACCGTCAGCGGCAGATTACCGACCCGAGAGTAGGTATAGAGGCGTAGTTGCTGGTCAATGCTTGAGGTGCTGGTGAAGCTGCCAGCGCCATCCTTGTCTCGCAGGATTCGCACAACGTTGGGCCGGTTGCCGAAGTTCTTGCCGATAGAGTCGCTTTGCAGATGAGGCTTCTGCGCCAGCAGCACGCCGTCGTGATCGATGATGTTCAGGGTGCTGTCTTTGCCGATGTCGAGGCTGTTGAACAACTGGTCGAAATAATCGAGTTTCATCGACGCCATGGCCACGCCGGCGAATTCACCGGTTTGCGAGGAGATCCGTCGACTGAAGCTGATGCGCCACTGGTTCGCCTCGTCGCAGTCGCAACGGGTCTTGAACGGGCGGCTGATGAACATGCCGACGTCGCGGTTGAAGGCATGGGCGAGGAAATAATCGCGGTCGGCGAAGTTGCCCGGTTTCGGCTCGACCCGCGAAGAGTCGGCGATCACATCTCCGTGTTTGTCGAGCAGCAGTATGTCGCCCTTGAAGCGTGCGGTGGTGGAGCGGTCGAACATGGCCTGATGGCGGATCTGTGGTGAGACGTTTTGCAGGTCATCACGCTGGGCTGCGGCAATCAGGCCTTGCAGCGTCAAGTCGTACAGCTCGACGGTGCGCAGCACGTCGGCATCGATCAATTGAGCGATGGTGGTGGCGCTGCGGGTGGCGGATTCCTGAGCGGTGGCGTGTTCGCGGATCAGCAGGAAAGTGACGATGCACAGAATCGCGATCACGGTCAGCGAACTGCCGCAGATCAGCAGCAGCTCGGGGCGTCCGGTCTTGCCCGCAACGGGTGGGGTACGGCTCGCGATCATGATGGGGCTGTCGGTTGGGGGAATCTTGTAAGCGTAGTTGCACAGCCAGAATCCATTCCCAATATGGGAGCAAGCTCGCTCCCACAGGGTGCATCACTGAATTTAAGACGCTGTTATGGCGCCGATCTTAGAAGACGTTGATCGGGTAGTCGATGATCATTCGGTATTCATCTGTGTCTGAATCAATCGCGCCGTAACCATTGCCGCCACGGTTGGTCGCCCATTGCAGGCGTACCGCCAGATCTTTCGCCTGGCCGCTTTGCACGACGTACTTCAGGTCCAGATCACGTTCCCAATGCTTGGCATTACGGCCTTCGGCGCTGTACCACGACGCGTAGCCTTTGCTGTCGGGGTCAACCTTGGTCAGGTTCACCGTACCGCGCGAATAGGACACGGCCGAGGTCAGCCCCGGCACGCCGACACCGGCAAAGTCATAGGCGTATTTGAGCTTCCACGAGCGTTCGTTCGGACCGTTGAAGTCCGAGTATTGCTGCGAGTTATCCAGATAAACGCTGTCGCCCTGGCTGATGTAGTCGAACGGTGTATTGCCATTGACTCGCTGATACGCGGCGGTAACGCTGTGATGACCGACGCCCACGGTGAAATGCAGGCTGTAGGTGTTGTTGTCGATGTTGCCGAGCAGCGCATCGCCAGTGTCTTGCGTGTGATAGAAGTGCAGGCCCGGGTTGAGACTCACCTGATCGTTGATCTGCCAGGTGTAATCCAGGTCGTAGTAGTACTGGTTCCAGATGTCCTTGAGCTCGGAGGCATACAGACTGCTGGTCAGGCCTTCGACGCCGCTCCAGGCCACACCGGCCCAGTTCAGGTGCTGGCTTTCGTCACCCTCGGCCAGCGTGCCGTAGGAAGTGCCGATGCGCGTGTGGCCGCTCTGGTTGTAAGGCTTGGTGAAACTGGCCTGGCCGCCCTCGATCAACCAGCCGTCGAAGCCGTGATTGGTCAGGCTCACACCACGAAACGTCTGCGGCAACATGCGCGTGTCACCGCCAGCAATCACCGGATTGGTGAGGAGCAGGTCACCGGCCTTCAGTTCGGTATCGAACGCGCGCATTTTCAGGGTGCCGCCCGCCCTGGAGAACGATCCCGGCGCTTTGCCGCCATTGTCCCTGACCGGCAGGATGCTCGAGCCGTCCGTGCCGCCACCCCCATCGAGCTTGAGCCCGAGCATGGCGTGGGCATCAATGCCAAAACCTACCGTGCCTTCGGTGTAACCCGACTCAAAGATCCCGAGAAAGCCCTGGCCCCACTCGATGTTGTCGTCCGCCTGCTGCAAGCGGTTGCGATTCATGTAGTAGTTGCGGGCGTTGAGGTTGAGGCTAGAACCTTCGACGAAGCCTTCTTTGACAGGCTCTTCAGCGTGGACGGTCGGGGCAATCGTTGCGGTAATTGCAATGAACAGCGGGGAGAAACGGACAGGGTAACGCACTTGCGATGGAGCTCCTTGGGTCAACTGACACTTCAATGTCCTGAGGTGTTGGGTGTTTCTTGTTGTTACAGACGAACCAAACGGCTTTCACACCACAACGAAAAAAGGCCGCTGAAAGGCAGCGGCCTGGAGTGACGACGGTTGAACGGGAAGAGCCAAACAACCGCGTCGAGGGAAACGGCTTTGCGGGGGCGACTCAGCTGTCTTTTTCCAGCGATTGAACCTGGGAAGCAGCGGCTTGCGGGGCTTGCGAGGCATCTTGCGCCTTGGCCATCACGTCGGCCTGATGCTGATCGTAGGCCTGAGCGCGCGCGACGTTGTGCGCGACGAACGACTGCGATTCTTCAGCCATCGCCATCGGCGACAGGATCAATGAGGACAAAACGAACGCGCTGGCAATACCCATACTGTTGGACATCTTGAAAACCTTCTCGCTTGGCGAGTGCTGTTTGGTGCGGGCAAAGATAAGGTTGCCGGGCGTCGGGAAACAGCGTGATTTTCATAAATGACTGTTACAGCAAGAGCAAAAATACCCCCTCACCCCAGCCCTCTCTCCTAGGGGGAGCGAGGGGGGAAGGGAGCAGATCGGGGGCCTTTCAAAGCCTGGGTTCGACCGGATACTTCAGGTCGGCGTACCTTGAAAGAACCACGCGGTCAGTCCCCTCTCCCTCTGGGCGGTCCGACGTTTCGGGAGGGGTAGGGTGAGGGTCTGCTTTTGGCTGTTTAAATCTGTGTCAGATAGCCAGAACCTTCCCACAAGGTTTTCAGGTTGTCCGTCGGACGTCTGCTCTCTAGTCTCTGGCTGTCGCCGAAAACTCGGTGATCGGGTGTGAGAACCCGGGCTAAGTATTATTCCACCAGCAGTATCGTCATAATTGCCGCCAGTTCATTCGCTGTCTGCATTTCTATGGCGGCTGTGTGCGGGCGGACTTCGGTCCGGCCGGAGGTTGGTGGTTCTCGCCCGGTTTCTCACCCCGCACATAGCTGCCACCCAATTCACCGCGTGAGAAACGGGGATTGGATGGCCACAATCAGTGAGAACCGGCTCTATGAACAAGCCCGTACCCGATCCCCCTCTCGAAACAACAACCCCGCTCGAAGACGCCCTGCGCGCCGACGACCAGCTCAAAAACCGCGAAGCCATAAAACGCGCCCTCGATTTCTACCTCAGCCCCGATCCGATAAAGCCGCGCCTGCCCAGCACGATGTTCCTCGTTCACCCGAACGTCGACACCGAAAGCCTGCTCCCACAGGGGGACGCGTTCACAATGTGGGAGCGGGCTTGCTCGCGAAGACGTCTGAATGGGCAACACATCTCTCGCGGTCATTTGCGTTGAGAGTCCCGAGAAGGCACTGGCTGGTCTGCAAACCGTTCAGCGTCCAACGCAAATCTTCAGGTGCCGAGCCATGGCGCACAGGTATACTGCGCGCCTTCGCGGCTCACTGTTCGGGCCCGACTTTTTTGCTTTCCGGAGCTTTTATGAATTCCCCAACCCAACCGCCGGTTGACGACGCCGTGAGCGATGTCCCGGCTGAAATGGCTGATGCCAGTCAAACCACCGCCGCAATCCCGGCGTTCAAGTTCCCCTTCAAGCCGGGTGAACTGGCCGCGGCCAAGGGTTCGAACCAGCCGTGGTACAAGAACGGCGCCAAGAACGGCCATACCAAGACCCCAGGCATGGCGCCGCCTGGCACGCGTCGTTCGATGGGTAAGCGCTGAGTCAGATTTGCTTGAGTTGGCGGGCCTTTTCGCTGGCAAGCCAGCTCCCGCAGGTTTCTCGGGTATGGCACAAAACCCTGTGGGAGCGGGCTTGCTCGCGGAGGGGCCATCAGCCTCAGCGCAATTCCCGGATCAAGCCGCCCGCAACGAAATAAACGCATACGTCTGCGCCGGTTCAGTCACCACCTGCGCTCCGGCAGCCAGCACTTGCCCGGCAATGTCCTCCCCGGACACATGAAACTGCCATTCACTTTGCGCCGCGTTCAGCGGTTGCTCGATCACTTGATCAATCACCGCCGCGAACGCGTCCATGTTCGGCAGATACGCAGTGAATCCGTCACCCTTCAGGGCCGTGGTGCGAATGCCGAGCTTCGCGCAAATCGCGTCCTTGGTGTCGATGTCATCGCGATCCGCCTGACGTGAGCGCTGGATCAGTTCGACCAGTTCCTGATCAACCAGCTCACCGCCAACAATCAATGCCGGCCCCTGTTCCCACGACTCCGGCGGGCAGTCTTTGGCGCTTGGGTTGAGCGGGATGTGCGGGTTGATTTCCGCCGGGTAAATGCGGCACACCAGTGGCCGGCGCTCATAGATGCGGCACAGCTTGTCTTCGTCAAGATTCCGGCAGGGGCCGACGTTGTAGGCGGCAAAGGTGATTGCCACATGGGCCTTGGTTGCGCCGCTGCGCACCAGCGCCGAACGGCGTTCGGCATGTTCGCGCTGCTGGGTGGGTAACCCCAGGCCGTTGCCGAGGAAGGCTTCGACCAGCACGATCACTTGGCCGCCATCCGCCGCCCACATACGGGCTTCGGCCAGGGTCAGGGGGACATGGTGATCGGTGCAGCACTTGCCGCAGCCTACGCAGGAAAACGTCGTATTCATTGAGCGATCTGTCTTCAATCAGGGTGTGAAACGGTGGCGGAAAACCACCGCACAGGCCCATATCGAAGCAAGTTATGCGCCACTCACCGCGCTTTTGCAGTCGGGCGGATCGAGTCCCATTCGGTGACGAACGCGGTTTTCGTTTTTTTGTTGTAGAGGCACAACTCTGTGCCCTGCTGGCCTTTCATGTGCTTTTGCGGGTATTGGCCTTGCAGCAGAACGGCGGTGTAGCCGACGCGGTCATCGAATTGCGCAGGTGTGCCGACCGGGTTGGCGTTTTTCAGGCCGCTGGCTTTGGTGCAGCTGGCGAGCACGGCTTTGTCGTAGGCAGCCCAGGCGTCGGGGCTGGAGGCTTGGGCCTGGGAGGCGAGGGCGGTGAGGCAGAGCAGGCTTAAAGTGATGGCTTTCATGTTGGGGCATCCTTGGTCGTGGGTCGCCAAGGTTTGAGTCTGTCTGAGAAGGGAAGTTGCCTGCTCGCGAAGACGGTCGATCAGTCCGGCACCAGCTCGCGGCGGACTACATACATCCCGGCACTTTCATACAATCGCTGCGCCCGCAGGTTGTCTTCCAGCACCTTCAGATCGACAAACCCTTCGCGGCGTTGCTGAAACACCTTGAACGCATTAAGCAATAACGCCCGGCCCAATCCGCGCCCCTGCATGCGCGGATGCACCACCAGATTCTTGATGTATGAACTCGTCCAGCACTGCGCCACGCCGACCACGCCTTCGGCATCGCGGGCAATTAAACACAGGCTCGGATCGTATTCAGGATCGCTTTCGAACTGCCGCTGCCAAACGTCCAGCGCCGGCACCCGGCCGCCACCTTCGCGGTAGCCGAGTTGCATCAAGTCATGCACGTCCGCCGCCAGTTCGGCGCAGTACGTGCACAGTTCAATACCTTGAGGCACAAACGCCTGCGGCGCGTCCTTGGTCAGATCGCGGCGCATCAGAAAACAATACGTCTGGGCCAAGACTCAGTGTCCGTGCGCCGCGACGTGCTTGGCCGCTTCGATCAGGCAGTGGGTCAGTTCCGGCGACGAGAACTTGGTCAGCACCGCATTTGCGCCGGCCAGTCGGGCCTTTTCGCTGTTCATCGCGCTGTCGAGCGAGGTGTGCAGCAGCACGTAGAGGTGGGCGAAGTCCGGGGTTTCGCGCAGGGTGCGGGTGAAGGCGTAGCCGTCCATTTCGGACATTTCGATGTCGGAAACGATGAGGTTGATCTGCTGCGCGGTGCCTTGCAGGTCGAGCAGGCAGTCAATGGCTTCCTTGGCGCTGCGCGCGGTGTGGCATTGCAGGCCGAGGTTGCGCAAGGTGTGCACCGATTGCTGCAGCGCCACCTGGCTGTCGTCGACCACCAGAATCCGCGCGTTGCCGAGGACGTCGGCGTCTTCCATGGTCAGGTCGGTCGGGGCCATTTCGATCTGGGCCGGGGCGATGCTGTGGATAACTTTCTCGATGTCGAGCACTTGTACCAGCGTCCCGTCTACAGAAGTCACGCCGGTGATGTAAGCGCGCGAACCGCCAGAGCCGAACGGCGGCGGCTTGATGTCGGTGGTCAGGCAGTGGACGATTTTGCTCACGGCCTGTACGTGCAGACCCTGCTTGGAGCGGCTGACGTCGGTGACGATCAGGCAGCCGCCATTCGGGTCTTCCAGCGGACGCTCGCCAATGGCGCGGCTGAGGTCGATCACCGACAGCGAGGCACCGCGCAAAGTGGCGATACCTTTGACGTGCGGGTGCGACTCCGGCAGTTTGGTCAGCGGCGGGCAGGGGATGATTTCACTGACTTTCAGCAGGTTGATCGCCATCAACTTGCCGCTGCGCAAGGTAAACAGCAGAAGCGAAAGTGAATCTGCGCGGGCTTTGGTGGAAGACATATGAACCTTCTGTGGAAAGGTGGCGGGCGAGGGTGAAAATCGCCAGAAACTATTGATGCCGGGTTATCGGCGTCAAAAGGTTGGGCTTTAGGTTAGTTGTCGGGTTGCGTTGCGATCAAAAGCCCCTCATCGGAACGCCGCCGCCCAGCCCTCTCCCTCCGGGAGTGGGCTAGGGTGAGGGTGTGCTTTTAGCTCTTCATGCCCAGTCGTTTGGCCATGCGGCCCAGATTCGCCCGATCCAGCCCCAACTCCCGCGCCGCACTCGCCCAGTTATCCTGATTGCGCTCCAGCGCCGCACTGATCAAACGCCGCTGATACTGCTCGGTGGCACTGCGCAGATCCCCGCTGACCAGCAGCATCTCAGCCACCACACCCGCAACCGGCTTATCCACAACCTCGCGTGGCAAATCCAGATCCGCCGCGCTCAGGCTGAGAATTTTCGGACGCACCTTGCAGTTGCCCAAGGCCTTCAGCGCACTGCGCCCGATCAAGTGTTCCAGTTCGCGCACGTTGCCCGGCCACGTGTAGGCGAGCAAGGCTTCCTGGGCGTCGCTGCTCAGGCGCAGGCTGTTGAGGCCCATGCGCGAGCGGTTCTGTTCGAGGAAGAAACCGCTGAGCAACAACACATCCCGACCCCGGTCTCGCAGGGCCGGGACGCGCAGCGGGTAGACACTGAGGCGATGGTAGAAGTCGGCGCGGTAGCGCCCACTGCGCACTTCTTCGGCCAGGTCGCGGTTGGTCGCGGCGATCAGGCGTACATCGACCTGATGCTCTTTGTCTGAGCCCAAACGCTGTAATTGGCCGCTCTGCAAAACCCGCAGCAACTTCGCCTGCACGGTCAGCGACAATTCGCCGACTTCATCGAGAAACAGCGTACCGCCATTGGCCAGTTCGAATTTGCCGCGCCGGTCGCTGCTGGCACCGGTGAAGGCTCCGCGCACGTGGCCGAACAGTTCGCTTTCAACCAGTGTGTCGGGCAGGGCGGCGCAGTTGAGGCTGATGATCGGCTGGTCGGCACGCGCTGACGCGGCGTGGATGGCCTGGGCGACCAGTTCCTTGCCAACCCCGGTTTCGCCAGTGATCAACACGGTCAGATCGCTGCCGCCGACCAGATTGATTTCCTCGACCAGTTTTTTCAGCGCCTTGCTCTGGCCGATCATTTCGCGGTTCTGCTGACCGCTGGCCTGACGGTAGACCTCGGCGCGCTGGTGCTCGTCTTCGGCGCGATTCGCCAAACGCTGGATGCGTTCGGCTGCGTTGACCGTGGCCGAGGCGAGGCTGGCGAAGGCTTGCAGGGCGTCGAGTTCGATGGGCTCGAAGCGCTCGGGGTCGAGGGCGTCGAGGGTGATCAGGCCCCAGAGTTTTTCATCGACAAACAACGGGCAGCCGAGGCAATCGTGGACTTCGAGGTGTTCGTCGAGGCCGGCGACCAGGCCGTCGTAAGGATCGGGCAAGTCGCTGTCGGCGGCGAACCGCGTTGGTCCGTCACCCCTCAGGAGAATTTCAAAGCGCGGGTGCTCGCTGACCTTGAAGCGGCGGCCCAGGGTGTCAGTGCTCAAACCGTCCACGGCCAGTGGCACCAATGACTCCCCATCCAGACGCAACAATGCCGCCGCGTCGCAGGGCAACAGGGCGCGCATGGCTTCGAGCAGCCTTCGATAACGCTCGCCTTCGGGCAGTTCGCGGGACAGATCAGCGACGAGCGGCAATAGGGCGGTGAGCAGGGATTTGGCGGTCATGGTTATGTAGTCAAAGGGACAAGATGTAGTCGAAGTGACTATATAGCAGTTCGAGTCATTATGACTGCTGTATTTTCAAGTCATTGATTTATATGGATAAATAAGTTGGCACGAATACTGATAATCCATCAGTAACTTTTCCAGTAAGTCCAGGAGTCACCTTATGCTTAGCGTCCAGGATCGTGCCATCGTCAAATCCACCGTGCCTCTGCTGGAAAGCGGCGGTGAAGCGCTGATCACCCACTTCTACCGCATGATGCTCTCCGAATACCCACAAGTCCGCCCACTGTTCAATCAGGCGCACCAGGCCAGTGGCGATCAGCCGCGCGCCCTGGCCAACGGCGTGTTGATGTATGCGCGGCACATTGACCAGCTCGACCAGTTGGGCGATCTGGTGGCGAAGATCATCAACAAGCACGTCGCTCTGCAGATCCTTCCGGAACACTACCCGATTGTCGGAACGTGCCTGCTGCGCGCCATCTGCGAAGTGCTCGGCGAAGAGATCGCCACACCTGAAGTGATGAGCGCGTGGGGCGCGGCCTACGGCCAACTGGCGGACATTCTGATTGGCGCTGAAACCGCGATCTATGACCAGAAAGAACACGCCGTCGGCGGCTGGCGCGGGGCGCGTGAGTTCATCGTCGCGGCCAAGGTGCAGGAGAGCGCGGAAATCATTTCGTTCCACTTCGAACCGGCGGACAAAGGCCCGATTCTCGCCGCTGAACCCGGTCAGTACATCGGCATGAAGCTGATCCTCGATGGCGAAGAGATCCGCCGCAATTACTCGTTGTCGGCACTGGCGAACAACGGTCAGTACCGCATCAGTGTCAAGCGCGAACCGGGTGGCCGGGCGTCCAATCACTTGCACGACCAACTGCAGGTCGGCGACAGCATTCAGTTGTTCCCGCCATCGGGTGAGTTCACCCTGACGGCGAGTGACAAACCGTTGGTGCTGATCAGCGGCGGCGTCGGTATCACGCCAACACTGGCGATGCTCGAGGCGGCGCTGGAAACCGAGCGTGCGGTGCATTTCATTCACTGCGCGCGCAATGGCAGCGTGCATGCGTTTCGCGATTGGGTCGATGGCCTGGCGGCGCGTCATCCGCAACTCAAGCGTTTCTATTGCTATGCCGAAGACGATGGCGTGAGCCCGGCGGCGGACAAGGTGGGCCTGTTGAGCCTGGAACAATTGGGCGAGTGGCTGCCGGAGCAGCGGGATGTCGACGCGTATTTCCTTGGGCCAAAAGGTTTCATGGGCGCGATCAAGCGTCATCTGAAAGCGCTGGATGTGCCGGAGCAGCAAAGCCGTTACGAGTTCTTCGGGCCGGCTGCGGCTTTGGAATGATCTGAAACAGAGTTGCCCCCTTCGCGAGCAAGCCCGCTCCCACACCTGGAATGCATTTCAAACTGTGGGAGCGGGCTTGCTCGCGAAGGCCGTTATGCGGTGTGTATTTGTGAAACATGATCCAGGGTTAATGGTTCCTTAACTGCTTTATCGTTTATTGCCCCGGTGTAGACTTGCGACAACTTTCAGCCGTCGGCCGGCTGAACCATGGACTTAAAAGGGAAACGCGATGAGCGAGGAAACGATTCGGTTGGGCCGTGAGCGCCGCTTTCTGGTGCTGTTGGGGATCATCTGTCTGGCGCTGATCGGTGGCGCGCTGTACATGCAGATCGTGCTCGGTGAAGCGCCGTGCCCACTGTGCATTCTGCAGCGCTATGCGCTGCTGCTGATTGCGCTGTTCGCGTTCATTGGCGCGGCCATGCGCACCCGTCGCAGCATCACGGTGTTTGAAGCGCTGGTGGTGATTTGCGCGATTGCCGGTGCGGGCGTGGCAGGGCATCACGTGTACACGCAGTTTTATCCGGCAGTGAGCTGCGGCATCGATGTGCTGCAACCGATTGTCGATGACCTGCCGCTGGCGAAGATCTTCCCGCTGGGCTTCCAGGTCGACGGTTTCTGCTCGACGCCGTACCCGCCGATCCTCGGTCTGTCGCTGGCGCAATGGGCGCTTGTGGCGTTCGTGCTGGTGGTGATTCTGGTGCCACTGCTGACCTCGCGTAACCGAAAAGCGCTGCGCTGAGTCAACTTTGCCGCTGCAGTGCCGATACAACGAAACGCCCCGATTTTCCCAGAAGAAAATCGGGGCGTTTCGCTTTCCAGAGACTTTGTGAAAACGTCGTGACGAACGGCAATGAAGGGTGCGGCGAGTGTGCGACATGTTGTCACACGCGCCATGTCGCAGGGGGCCGCGAAGGGCCCGATTGGTCTCTTGTTACATAAAAACATTGGTCTGTTTCGGTGTTTTTCGCTTTATGCACAAGAGTGCCAGATCAGGCAGTTTTAACACGCTTTGGCAAATGGCCAGAACCCTTGGAGTATCGGGCTTTGCGCGGATCGGCTATGCAGAAAAAGCCTTCAGAGCTGTCTGAACTGACGCGGGTACACCTACAATTTTTGGTGTTTTTGTTGAGAATCGATTTCGATAACATGCGGCACTTTTGCAAAAATGGCGATGGATTGTTGCTCGAACGGATAAAAATTATTTCGGGATAAGACATGGTGTATAGGGCGCTACCTATCTACAATCGCCCGCACTGAATTCCCGGCACTGTTCAGCCTTTATCAAGGAACTGATCAGAAAGTCGGGTGTCGAGCAGGCCGTGAGGCTTGCGAGACACCCAGGTGTCGGTGCCTTCCAACTTTCCGCACCAAATGGAATTGGTCTGTAACAAGGCCTTTGACCACGAATTCGAATAAGAACTGACCGCTGTCCCAGGTTTTGTCGAGCGTCTGACGCGCGACGGGCGGCCCTTATTCAATCCAAAGAAAATGCCAACCCTTGGCAGGGTGAAGTGTTGGCGATCAAAACCCAACTGCATTGCGCAAGCTGCTTTAGAGGTCGTGAGATGAGTAAAAACAGGTACCCCAGATTACTAGGCCTAGTGCCGCTGCTCGGCACGTTGTTGCTGGGAGGCTGCAACATGACCTTGCTCAATCCAACGGGCCAGGTCGGCCTGGAACAGCGCAACCTGATCATCACCGCTACGCTGCTGATGCTGTTGGTCGTTGTGCCGGTTATCGTCATGACCTTCCTGTTCGCCTGGAAGTACCGCGCGTCGAACAAGAACGCCGTCTACACCCCGAAATGGTCTCACTCGACCAAAATCGAAGTGGCAGTCTGGACCATCCCGGTCCTGATCATCATTGCCCTGGGTTACATCACCTACATTTCGACCCACGAACTGGACCCGTATCGTCCAATTCAATCCGACGTCAAGCCTGTGACCATCGAAGTGGTCGCGCTGGACTGGAAGTGGCTGTTCATCTACCCGGAACAAGGCATCGCCACGGTCAACAAGATCGTGTTCCCGGCGCACACGCCAATCAACTTCAAGATCACCTCTGACGCTGTGATGAACTCGTTCTTCATCCCGGGTCTGGGCGGCCAGATCTACGCGATGGCGGGCATGCAGACCAAGCTGCACCTGATCGCTGACCGCAACGCTGAAATGGACGGTATCTCCGCCAACTACAGCGGCGCGGGTTTCACCGGCATGAAGTTCAAAGCTATCTCCACCACTCAGGAAGATTTCGACGCCTGGGTAAGTGAAGTCAAGAAGTCACCTAAACAGCTTGATCAAGCTGAGTACGCGGCCCTTGCCAAACCGAGCCAGAACAACCCAGTCGAGCTCTACTCGTCGGTCACGCCGAACCAGTTCCAGATCATCGTCGACAAGTACGAAGGTATGAAGCCGGGCAAGCCGCTGAAGCACGAGAAGAAAGAGAAAGAAGTGGCGGCCACGGATATTGACGCGGGTTCGCATTCAGCTGCCGGGGCAGAGGAGTAAACGATGTTTGGTAAATTAAGTTGGGAAGCAGTCCCATTCCACGAGCCGATCGTGATGGTGACCATCGCCATGATCGCCCTCGGTGGTCTGGCGCTGTTCGCTGCAATCACCTACTTCAAGAAGTGGACTTACTTGTGGACCGAGTGGCTGACTTCGGTCGACCACAAGAAAATCGGCGTGATGTACATCATCGTTGCCATGGTCATGCTGCTGCGCGGTTTTGCCGACGCCATCATGATGCGTACCCAGTTGGCCATGGCCACCGAGGGTTCGCCTGGCTACCTGCCACCTGAACACTATGACCAGATCTTCACCGCTCACGGTGTGATCATGATCATCTTCATGGCGATGCCATTCTTCACCGGCCTGATGAACCTTGCAGTGCCGCTGCAGATCGGCGCGCGTGACGTTGCGTTCCCGTTCCTGAACTCCCTGAGTTTCTGGCTGCTGGTTTCCGGCGTCGTGCTGATCAACCTGTCCCTGGGCGTCGGCGAATTCGCCAAGACCGGTTGGGTTGCCTATCCACCGCTGTCGGGTCTGCAATACAGCCCTGGCGTGGGGATGGACTACTACATCTGGGCGCTACAGCTATCCGGGTTAGGTACGACGCTAACGGGGGTCAACTTCCTCGCGACCGTACTGAAAATGCGTACCCCTGGCATGAAACTGATGGACATGCCGATCTTCACCTGGACCTGCACCTGGGCAAACGTTCTGATCGTGGCTTCGTTCCCGATCCTGACCGCTACCCTGGCACTGCTGACCCTTGACCGTTACATGGATTTCCACATTTTCACCAATGAACTTGGTGGCAATCCAATGATGTACGTCAACCTGTTCTGGGCGTGGGGCCACCCTGAGGTTTACATCCTGATCCTGCCGGCATTCGGCATCTTCTCGGAAGTGATCTCGGCGTTCACCGGCAAGAAACTGTTCGGCCACCACTCGATGATCTACGCCTCGGGCGCGATCTCGGTACTGGGCTTCATGGTTTGGCTGCACCACTTCTTCACCATGGGTTCGGGTGCCAGCGTCAACGCCTTCTTCGGTCTGGCGACGATGCTGATTTCCATCCCGACGGGTGTGAAGCTGTTCAACTGGCTGTTCACCATCTACCAGGGCCGTCTGCGCTTCACCAGCCAGGTTATGTGGACTCTGGGCTTCATGGTGACCTTCGCCATCGGCGGCATGACCGGCGTACTGCTGGCCATCCCGGGTGCTGACTTCGTTCTGCACAACAGCCTGTTCGTGATCGCGCACTTCCACAACGTAATCATCGGCGGTGCGGTATTCGGTTACATCGCTGGTTTCGCGTTCTACTTCCCGAAAGCGTTCGGCTTCAAGTTGCACGAAGGCTGGGGTAAAGCAGCGTTCTGGTTCTGGATCTCGGGCTTCTTCGTCGCGTTCATGCCGCTCTATGCACTGGGCTTCATGGGCATGACCCGTCGTCTGAACGCCACCACCAACCCTGAGTGGGTACCGTACCTGTACGTTGCCATGTTCGGTGCGGTGATGATCGCTGTCGGTATCGCCTGCCAACTGATCCAGCTGTACGTCAGTGTGCGTGACCGCAACAAGCCAGAGAACGTTTGCGATCACGGTGACCCGTGGAATGCACACACTCTGGAATGGTCGACCTCGTCGCCACCTCCGTTCTACAACTTTGCCGTGCTGCCTAAGGCTGACTGCATCGACCCGTTCACCGAAGCCAAGGAAAACGGTACTGCGTACCAGCGTCCGGCCAAGTACGAGCCGATCCACATGCCGAACAACACCGCCACTGGCGTGGTGATGGGCGCACTGTTGACCGTCTTCGGTTTCGCCATGATCTGGCACATCTGGTGGCTGGCAATCGCGAGCCTGGTAGGCACCGTTGTCTACTTCGTGATCCACGCTGCACGTGACGACCAGGGCTATATGGTTCCGGTTGAAACAATCGAGCGTATCGAAGCCGAGCAGCACAAGCGTCTGGTCGCGGCAGGGAAAATCCCGGCCAATGCCACCCGTGTTGAAACCTCGTTGGAACAGGCTTAAACCATGTCGAATTTAGTGACCAATGTTGGACACGCCCATGGTGACCATGGGCACGATGACCATCACCACGACTCGGGCGAGATGACCGTATACGGTTTCTGGCTCTACCTGATGACCGACTGCATTCTGTTTGCGTCGATCTTCGCGGTGTACGCAGTACTGGTAAACAACGTTGCCGGTGGCCCGTCGGGCCACGAGATCTTCGAACTGCCATACGTGCTGGGCGAAACCGCTCTGCTGTTGTTCAGTTCGATCACCTACGGCTTCGCCATGCTGGCGTTGTACAAAGGCAAGAAGCAGCAGGTTCTGGGCTGGTTGTTCATGACCTTCCTGCTCGGCGCAGGCTTCATCGCCATGGAGATCAACGAGTTCCACCTGCTGATCTCCGAGGGCTTCGGTCCTAGCCGTTCGGGCTTCCTGTCCGCGTTCTTCACCCTGGTCGGTACCCACGGTCTGCACGTGTCGGCGGGTCTGATCTGGATGGGCATCATGATGTACCAGGTCAACAAGCACGGCCTGACGGCGACCAACAAGACCCGTCTGAGCTGCCTGAGCCTGTTCTGGCACTTCCTGGACGTGGTGTGGATCTGCGTATTCACCGTTGTTTACCTGATGGGGACTCTGTAATGGCTAATGCACACTCCCATGACAGCCATGATGCTGGCCACGGCAGCGTAAAGTCGTATGCCATTGGCTTCATCCTGTCGGTGATCCTGACCGTCATCCCTTTCGGTCTGGTGATGTACCCGAGCCTGCCGAAAGCCACCACGCTGGCAATCGTTCTGTTGTTCGCAGTGATCCAGGTGATCGTTCACCTGTATTACTTCCTGCACCTGGACCGTTCCATTGCTCAGCGTAACAACGTGATTGCATTCGTCTTCACGGCGATCGTGATCGTGCTGCTGGTTGGTCTGTCGCTGTGGATCATGTTCAGCATCCACACGTACATGATGGCGAAGTGAGGTAGACCCGATGTCGCTCAAGCACTTTATCCAAATCACCAAACCGGGGATCATTTTCGGTAACGTGCTTTCTGTGGCAGGCGGGTTCTTCCTGGCCTCGAAAGGGCATGTGGATCTGGCGGTGTTTTTGGCCGCCATGATCGGTACATCCCTGGTTGTTGCCTCCGGTTGCGTGTTCAACAACTGCATCGACCGCGACATCGACCTGAAGATGGAACGCACCAAGAACCGGGTGCTGGTGCAGGGCTTGATCTCCCTGAAACTGGCCCTGGTCTACGCGACCATCCTTGGTGTTCTCGGCGTTGCGTTGTTGTACAAGGTGGCCAACCCGTTGGCCGCTTTGTTCGCGATCATCGGCTTCATCATCTACGTCGGCTTCTACAGCCTGTACCTCAAGCGCAAGTCGGTTCACGGCACGCTGGTGGGCAGTCTGTCGGGCGCCATGCCGCCAGTGATCGGTTACGTTGCCGTCACCAACAGCTTCGACATGGCCGCGCTGACGTTGCTGGTGATGTTCAGCCTGTGGCAGATGCCGCATTCCTACGCCATCGCGATCTTCCGCTTCAACGATTACCTGGCTGCATCGATTCCGGTGCTGCCAGTGAAGCGCGGGATTCAAGTGGCCAAGAAGCACATCCTGCTCTACATCCTGGCGTTCCTCGTAGCGACCTTGATGCTGACCTTCAGCGGTTACGCCGGCATGAGCTACCTCGCCGTTGCCGCCGCCATGGGCATGTACTGGTTGTACATGGCCTGGACCGGCTACAAAGCAGTGGATGACACGGTCTGGGCACGCAAGCTGTTCGTGTTCTCGATCTTCACCATCACTGCGTTGAGCGTCATGATGTCCCTGGACTTCAAGGTGCCGGCAGAGCTGCTGCTGACTTACGCGCCGTAAGGCTGAAAGGCTTCAGGAAAAACCCCGCACATTGAGAGATGTGCGGGGTTTTTTGTTGGGTGGATCATGCGGGTGTGATGTGCCGCCATTCGCGAGCAGGCTCGCTCCCACAGGGGATATGTGATCGCCGCAGATAAAATGTGGGAACGAGCCTGGTTGCAGACTTTCGGTAAACCCCCTAGATTTGGATCCAGCCATGACAGTGATAGCGGCATGCCACTGACTGCTGCCTGGCTGTCTTGACCTGCGGTTCTTCATGCACTGATCAAAAGGCTGGGCGAAATGACAGAGAGGATGACCTGCGACGAGCGTTTCATTGCCCTGGCACAGGAACTGAATTACGACATCTATGGTGAGAACACCGCCGGTGGTAATTACGCGCCGCTGATCCGTCATCACGATGAGCTGTACATCAGTGGCATGGTGCCGCGCACCCACGGAAAAATTCAGTATCCCGGACGCGTCGGACTGGAGTTGACCCTCAAGGATGCGCAGGCGGCCGCCAGCATCAGTGCGATGCGCTGCCTGGCATTGATCGTCGATGCGGTCGGTTCGCTGGACAAGATCAAGGCGCTGTTGCGGGTCACGGTGTATGTGAAATCCACCCCTGATTTCGTCGACCTCAGCGAAGTCGCCAATGGTGCCTCGGATGTCTTCAGTCATGTGCTCGGCGATGCCGGCCGGCACACGCGCACCACGGTCGGTGTGTATCAGTTGCCGAAGAACGCGGCGATTGAAGTAGACATGATTGTCGCGTTGCATCCGTCGGCTTGAGGGTGGTTTAGCGGTTTGCCCTCACCCTAACCCTCCCAAATCGGCTTCCTCTCCCTCGGGAAAGGGCTGGGCGGGTTCCGATGAGGGGCCTCGGTTCAGGCCATCTCACCCATCCCAAGCCGAGCAACAAAAAGCCCCGCCTGAATCCCAGTGCGGGGCTTTTTCATACAGCGGCTGCGCTATTACTGCGCGGCGATGCTGTAACCATCGAACGCAGTCTGCTGTTGCAGCGCGGTGATGATGTTCTTGCGGTTCACTGCCTGTTCGGTACCCGCGTTGTCGACGAAGACGTCGCTTTCCAGCTCCGCCTCTTCACCTTCACCAACGAAGTTGAAGCCGAGGAACTCGAGCGCTTCACGGTCAACGTTCAGGCGCGAGCGCGGCGTGCGCAGCGGCAGGCTCACGCTGATGCCGTCCTTGCTGATAGTGAAGATTTCGAGTTCTTTTTTCTTCGCAGCCTTGCTCTTGCCGCCGCTTGGGTTGCTGATCGCCTGATGAGTCTGGTTCAGCACTTTCAGTGCGAGGCCGTAAACGATTTCCTGGAACGCCGGATCGTCCTTGAAGCTGGACAGGATGCGGCCAATCGAGAACTTGCTGCTCAGGTCTTCGAGGGCGGCGAGGTCGGCGGCTTCGGCGTCTTTCAGGGCCTTGAGCTGGCCCATCAGTTCGTAGGCCTTGTCGTCATCGAAGCTGTCGTGAGCCTGACGGATCGCGGCGCGCAGCTCGCGGATCTGGTCGCTTTCGCGGGTCGACTGGAACGCGTCCAGGACCATCTCGCTGATGATTTTGGCTTGTGGCAGGTGTTGTGAAAGATTGATGGAGTTTTCGTATTCCGCTTTGGACGATTCGGTGACTACGGATTCAGCGGTGTTGAAATCGGACATTGAAATTTCACTACTTTTTAACTTGAGTGGAGATGAGAAAGCCGCGGGCTTTTTCAGGCCGACTAATTTAGGGGAGCGGGCCGGCGTTGTCACGGAGCAACGGTCTGCCGGTCGAGTTTTTTGGCGTTCTCGCTATGGCTGTCCTGGCGTCTGTATCGGTTTCCCCCACGTCTGCATTGCAAACTCCACGAACCGGCGCAGTTTGGGCAAGCGATAGCGATCCGGCGCGTACAGCAAGTGCAGGGGGCGGCTCGGCGGCTGGAAGTCGGGAACCACGGTCAGCAGTTTGCCGTCGCGCAGATCCTGTTCCACCAGGGCGTCAGGCAGCATCACGATGCCCATGCCCGTGCGTGCAGCCTGATGCAGGCCGGCGGAAGTATTCATCAGCATCGGCCCGCTGACGTCGACGAGGATTTCTCCGTCCGGGCCGCTCAGGCGCCAGCGTTTCTCCACCGACTGCCAGTCATCGCCGGCGGGATAGGCGAAGGACAGGCAGTCGTGTTGTTGCAGATCTTCAGGGGTTAGCGGCATGCCGCGTCGAGCGATGTATGCCGGAGAGGCGCACATGGTCAGTGTGTAATCGATCAACGGGCGGGCAATCAGGTTTGACTCCTCGAAGTGGCCCAGTCGAAACGCCACGTCCAGGCCACTTTCAAGCAGATCCGGGCGGGCGTTGGTCAGCACTACGTCCATTTTCACCTGCGGGTGCTGCAGCGAGAACTCGCTGAGCGCCGGGGCCAGACGTTCCACACCGAAGGTCAGCGGCGCGGTGATGCGCAGCAGGCCGCGCGGCTCATCGAGCGCTTGCTCGGCCAGACGTTCAGAGTCGGCCACCAGTCCCAATACATCCAGACAACGCTGGTAATACACGCTGCCGAATTCGGTCAGCCGCTGACGCCGAGTGGTGCGTTGCAGCAGTTGCACCCCCAAACGCTGCTCCAGCGCACGCAGATGATTACCCACCATGGTGGTCGACATGTCGCACTGCAACGCGGCGGCCGTCATGCTTCCGCCCTCGACGACTTTGACGTACACGCTCATCGACTGGAACAGGTCCATTATCAAGCTCTGCTTTTAAATGAATGAAGTTTTGCCGAGTTTATCCAGTTTCGCTGGCTAACCATACTGCCAGCACACCGACCTTCACTGGAGTTTGAAGTCATGACCGCCGCCCTGATGAACACCTACCAACCGCTGGCCCTGAGTTTCACCAAGGGCCTGGGCACGCGCCTGTGGGATCAGGCCGGACGCGAGTATCTGGATGCGGTTGCCGGTGTCGCGGTGACCAACGTCGGCCACTCGCACCCGCGCATCGTTTCGGCGATCAGCGAGCAGGCGGGGTTGCTGCTGCACACGTCCAATCTGTACAGCATCGATTGGCAACACCAGTTGGCAAAACGACTGACTGAACTGTCGGGCATGGCGCGAGCGTTCTTCAATAACTCGGGGGCCGAAGCCAATGAAACAGCGCTGAAGCTCGCGCGTTTGTACGGCTGGCGCAAAGGTGTCGAGCAGCCGCTGGTGGTGGTGATGGCCAACGCGTTTCATGGCCGTACACTCGGCACGCTGTCGGCCAGCGATGGCCCGGCGGTGCGTTTGGGTTTTAACGAGTTGCCGGGGGATTTCGTCAAGGTTCCCTTCGGCGATCTCGCTGCACTGGAGCAGTTACAGCAAAAGCACGGCGAGCGCATCGTGGCGATTCTGGTCGAGCCGATTCAGGGCGAAAGCGGCGTGCAGCTCGCGCCGCCGGGTTACCTGAAAGCGTTACGCGAGCTGTGCAATCGCCATGCGTGGCTACTGATGCTTGATGAAATCCAGACCGGCATCGGCCGAACCGGGCGCTGGTTCGCCTTTCAGCACGAAGGCATCGTTCCGGACGTCATGACCCTGGCAAAAGGACTTGGCAACGGTGTGCCCATCGGTGCCTGTCTGGCGCGGGGCAGGGCGGCGGATCTGTTCACCCCGGGCAGCCATGGCAGTACGTTCGGCGGCAACCCGTTGGCGTGCCGGGTCGGCTGCACGGTGCTGGATATCATCGAAGAACAGGGCCTGCTGGAAAACGCCCGGGTTCAGGGTGAGCGTCTTTTGACGCGCTTGCGCGCAGAGCTGGCGGACAATCCCAATGTCCTGGCGATTCGTGGGCAGGGCTTGATGATCGGGATCGAGCTGAAACAACCAGTACGGGATCTGACGCTGATTGCCGCGCGGGATCATGGGTTGTTGATCAACGTCACGCGGGGCAAGACGATACGGCTGCTGCCTCCGTTGACGATTGATGAGCGGGAGGTGGAGATGATTGTCAGAGGTGTGGGACATACCATCAGTAGTGATATTTGCAGCTAATAACGCAAATCTCACCACCTTCAATGCTGTAGACCAAACGATGCTCACCCGATACTCGTCTGGACCAGAAGCCGCTCATGTTGTGTTTGAGCGGCTCAGGTTTGCCGATACCTTCAAACGGTTCGCGCTGGATTGCTTTGATCAACAGATTGATACGTTTGAGTCCGGCCTTATCGTTCTGTTGAAGCCACAAATAGTCTTCCCAGCCTGATGGCGTGAACTCGATTTTCATTCTTCGATCAATTGCCTGACTTTGGCTTTGCCAGCACGCATTTCGCCAATCGATTTGATCAACCGCTCGGCATTGGCCGGAGAGCGCAGCAGGTAGGCGGTTTCTTCGAGTGCGTTGTACTCAGCCAGAGACATCATCACGACGGGCTCACCTTTTTGACGTGTGACCAGAAGGGGGGCTCGATCCTCGTTAACGCGATCCATCGTCTCGGCCAAATGCGCACGGGCGGTGGTGTAGTTGATGGTTTGCATGAAGTAGTCCTCGCTAGTAGCAAAGAACGTACAGAAATGAGTACATGATCACAAGGTGATACCTATCAGTGGTTGTTTCGCAGAAGAGTTGCTGCGAGCACGTTCAGTATCACTTAAGAACCTTGGAGACGTTTCTGAGAAGGCTGTAATCCTTGTCCAATGTCTCGGGCAGTGAGAAACAGCCGCATTGTCGGCATCCGGCATTGACGGTGTAGGAAAAAACTATGGCTAGTCCGGATAATCCGCCAGATCCGGCGCCAGCATCCGCGTCTTCGCCGCGCCATTGGAGTTGTGCTGAATGATCTCGCGCGGCTGCCCCTGTTCATTGAAAAACACCTGACCGATCCCCGCTGAATTCCACAACCGTTCACCTGCTTCGGCATGTTCAGGGGTATACGGCACGATGCGCATGCGTCTGCGTTTGGTGAACCAGTTCAGCGGTGAGCGTGGCGAATAGAGCCAGCGGTTGAGGCGGTCGAACCATTCCAGCAGGGTTTTCGGAAACTCGTTCTTGATCCCGCTGCTGGTGATCTGCCAGATCCGCGGCCCGGCCTTGCGGTGACGGATGAGCACTTCGTAGACGAAGGAATAATGCACATCGCCGGACAGCACCACGTAGTTACCCGGTGTGCGCGAGTGGCGGAAAATATTCAGGATCACCTGTGCCGCACCGCGATGGGCCATCCAGTTTTCTGCATCGACCAGCAACGGATAACCGCACCAACTGAAGACCTTCTGCACGGTTTCAATCAGCTTCACGCCGAAGATCGGCGCCGGTGACACGATGATCGTTGACGGGTGATCGAGCAGTTCCTGTTGCAGTTCGCTCAGCGCCTCCCAATCGAGCAGGCCCGACGGTTGCTTGAGCGCCATTTCGCTGCGCCAGCGCCGGGTGCGGGTGTCGATGACCACCAGCGCCGGACTGCTCGGCAGCACGAAATGCCAGTGCTGAAAGCGCAGCAGGTCATCGATCAGAGCATCCTGCACCGGGCTGTCCAAATACCGGTCATCACCGCTGGCGCTCAACTGCGCAGTTTTTTCCAACACGTGCTTGAAGGCATCGGGATTATTCCCCCAGCCCTGACACAACATGTAGGCGATCAACGCGTTGCCGATGATGCGCTTGGAGAACGGATGGCCGTAGGCGGTTTCCTCCCATTGCGCGGAGAGGTTCCAGTCATCGGTGATGTCGTGATCGTCGAAAATCATCAGGCTCGGCAGATGCGCGAGCGCGCGGGCCACATTGCCCAATCCGGCCTTGAAGGCGTCGATGCGAGTCTGTTCGAGGGTGTAGCGCTTGAGGCGTTCAGGCGTTAGTGCAGGCGCTTGCGGATCGATCAGCGACCAGGCCGTCGGCGACCACACCAACAGGTACATCGCCATGACTTCAGCGAACGTCACCAGGTGATTGTCAGCGCTGCTGCTGGTGAAAATCGGTTTGCGCGCGCCGCCGAAAAATCGCTCGCGCAATGTCTCGTTGCTTTCCAGTGCCGGTAACAAATCCGCGCGATGGTAGTAACTGGCCGGGTGCTCATAGAGCCTGGCGCTGTCGCTGACGACGGCGCCCTCAAGGTGTTCATCAAACAGGCCGAGGCGCTCGATCAAGGCATGGATTGCCCGCAGCATCGGCCCGGCGACGTCATCGGCGTAGACCTGATCGCCGCTCATCATCAGCAGGGCGGGGCGTTGCTGCGCTTCGGTTTCGGCGGCCAACAGTTGATCGACGCAGAGCAGACCGTCAGCCGCCGGATGATGTGGCTTGCGGCAGGAGCCGTGCAGTAACTGATCGATTCGCGAGCGCACGACGAGATTCGGGCAGGTGGCCGTTCCGTACACCAGATGGGGCGCCCAGTCAGTGATTCGCTGCTGGCCATCGAGCAGCAAGTCGTAGCCAACAACGGTATCGCAGGGCAGGGGGCTGTCGAGGGCAACGTCGATCAGATGGATGAACGCTTGGCTGCCTACAGGAATGACCGTGCATTTCCCGGCATCGAGAGGAATGTCTCCTACACCCTGCAAGCGCAGGGTCAGCGCCAGCTCCCGCGTACCGACCAGCCACAGTACCAGCCGCGTCGGTTCCAGCCGTCGCAGCAGCGGGCCGGCCAGGACGGGAGGCAGCGGGTTCAGGTCAGCAGGTATCGTGGACATTCGGGGGCAAAGCTCAAGGCGCACAGGCTGGCGATGATAGCGCAGCCGACGCCTTGAACCCTTAAACGAGGCTTAAGAGTCGGTCTTCTGCAGCTTCAGCGCCAGCAGTCGCCATTCGGCAGACGCGGGTTGCTCTTGCACCGAGCAGTCGAAGCGATAAGTGACGTCATCGCCGTTCATGTTGCGCGCGGTGATCTTGTTGCTCAGGGTGTAGACCTGATCCTTGAAGCGCTGGGTGACAATGGCAGAGCTGTCGGCAAAGCGCGCCGACGCCGGGAAGCGCAGCGTGCTGGTGACCAGCGGGCTGCACATGACATAGGCGAGCATCGATTTATCGCTGTCGGCGTTTTTCCCAAGCTTGTCGCGCAGCGCGTTAAACGCTTTGCGGCCTTGCGCGTCGCTCTGATCCAAAAGGGCTTGTTCCGACATCGATTTCGGTGCGCGGCTGGCGTAGTTCGGCAGCAGTGCGGAGTCCGGCGGCGAAGGTTGGTTGTCTGGTTTGATCGCGGCAAAGCCCGGCGCGTTTTCCAGCGTCGTGGACGTCGAGTCCGACTCGGCTTCCGGCAGCAGACTGGTAGTCACATCGCTCTGCGTGATCACCTCTTCGGCAGGCGCACGATCGTACTTATGCGCTGACGGGAACAACGACAGGAAGATCGACAGCACCACCATGCCGACAATAAAACCGCCCGCCGCGCCAACAACGTTGCCGTAGAACAGATTCCAGCTGCCACGGTTTTTCACCACCCAGCGCCACATGAAACCCCAAGCGACGATAAATGCCAGAAAACTCAGAAACTCCATTCGATCCTTTCCTTAAACCTGCAAAAGCGCTCAAGGCAGCAGGCTTCGAGCCCGCTGCAATAATGGGCAGCAAAATAACAAAATAGAAGCGTCGCGCTTATTGCTCATCGAGCCGATCAGCTACCGGTCAGTTCGAAGCGCAGATCCAGCAACTTCCAGTCGTCAAAACCTTCGTTCATGGTTGGCAAAGCCTGCAGGGTGCATTCGTAACGATAGGTCAGATAATTTTTCGCAGCGTCCTGGATCTTCATCAGACTTGTGCTGGTATAGATCTGCTCTTTGTAACGCTGAGTCGAGAGAGCCTTGTCGTCGGCAAACAAGGCCAGTTCCGGCTGACGCAGAACGCTGCGTAAAAACGGCTCGCACATCTGGAACGCGATCAGTCTTTTGTTGGCGTCCGGTCCGCCAATGAGCCCTTTTCGCAACTGCGCATGAGCCAGAGTCTGTTGCGCTGTCATCCCTTGAACCGTCGCCAGTTCAGAGCGGGTTGTCGGTATTTCATTGAGATAGTTTTCCACCAGGCCGGACTTGAGCGGTTCTGGCGTAATAGCAGGCGCAGCGGCGACGTACTCGGGCAATGCCTCCCCGGACGACGTGTTGGCAGAACTCGCAGGACCTGATTTTCCTTGCATGGTCAACTCCAGCAGACGCCATTGGTCATCCTTGATCCCGTTGCCGGAGACGAACTGCACGGCGCAGTCATAGCCGAGACTGACCATAGTGCCCTCCATGTTTTCGCCACTAATCCTGCTCGTGACCAGATAGGTCTGGGATTTGTAAGTGTCGAATCGAACGTCCTCAGTCTCGTCGAAGGAGGCTGAGTCCGGAATGCGCAGCGTGGATTTTGCCGCTGACCGACAGATCAACCCCGCCAGGCCTCCGTTGACCCCGTTGACCATGTCCGCGCTGGCTCGCCATTGCGCGTATTGGCTTCTCCACTGTGGATCGAGACTGGCGGAAAGCAGCGGTGTAGAAAGCCGTGGATAGCGCGGGCTGTCGGTCGGCAGCAACGGCGACGTCGGAGCGGATGCGCGACTGACAGGAGTGCGTGGGACAAAGGATCTGAGCTGGCTTTCGTTCGCGATTTGCGGCTGAGTGCCGCTGGATGTTGCGGAAGTGGATTTTTCGGGCAGTAGTCCGTTGACGATAACGTATACCACGGCTGCCACGATAAATCCGGCAATCAGGCCGGCGAAGTGGCCGAAGAATACCGGCCAGGTTCCACGATTCTTGACGACCCAGACCCACATCCCCGCCCAGACCAGCAAAAACATCACGATCAACGATGTTTGCATCCCATCCATCTCCTTTCTTTAATTCGTGTCAGCTCACTGAGTAGATCCGTCATTGCGGGCGGCAAGATAGCAAAACAATCACACCTTCCGTTCACAGGTTGGGGAAATAATTCACAGCCAGCACCAGCAGGGTTGCCAAGCAGCAAGTTCCACTCACCCCGTTGCTTCACCACCCAAAACCAGGTTCCTGCCATCACTAGCAAGCACAACAAAGCATCCATTGGTTTACTCCCGAGTGCGCGATAACAGAGGCGATTGACAGGCCTCCAGCGAGAGTGGACGGCAAGATATCAAAATAGTGGCTTTGCGCCACTTTCTTCAACTGCGTAATGGACTACACATGCCTACCGTTTCTTCTGTCCCGCGCCTGCTCAGCGCTTTCCTCCTCTCTACCGTAATGACCCCGGCATTTGCCGGCTGGGATGAAACCCCGGAGGTCGCCTGGAAAGAATACCTCTCCGATTGTCAGAGTTTTCAGCAAGTCGTGAACAACGTTCAAAACGGGGTCATGACGACCAGGCAAGCGATGGACCGCGTCGACAGCTTGAATCGCACTGTTTACGTCCATCGCGATCACCTCGCCCAGGAAAGCCTTACCTCTCCCGAATATGCCCGTTGCGAAAACGTCATTGCTCAAGCATTCATGATCCGTAACAAGGAAGAGGAGGTCCTGGTCGCGGAGCTTCAACAGCAATACTTCAAGGCTCAGGCCGAACACGAGAAGTCACCGGAATACAAGCGAGCCCTTGATCTAGGCTTTAGCGACGTCGGCGGAATTGGCAAGCTCAACGAACTCGCCGAGGAATCGGAAACGGATGGCGAAGCGTATCTGAAGACGTTGATGATCACGGTCGATTGGGGGTGCGGCCGACATTTGCGCGCCGTGCGATACGTCATACCCTATGTGATCTACACCGCCCATCCCGATGAGGGCAGTTGCGCCGTCTATAAGGAAGTTGCGGTGCTGGGCGGAGAAATGGTGGAGCGAGGCGAGACCATCGATGAAGACGCGGTATTTCAGTACATGGGATGGAAGAAGCTGGAAGGGCCAGGTGGGTTTCCCATCGACATTCGAGTGGTAAAAGTGCGGAAGTAATCCGAAGGGATTTTGCTTTCAGCCTGAGTGAGGGCAAAAGACTGCACCTCTGATTACAGAATGTCTTTCAAGTAATCCTTGAGCGCGAGGAGCGGCGGATCAAGCTGCTCCAGCGACTGCGCCTGGCTGAAATCGGCGGACAACTTGTACAGCTCCCGCCCCAACGGTTTCTCGACACCGCCCAAGGCATCCATCGCCAAACCCAGGCACTCGTTCATCTTGAACTGAATGGTCTGCACATCCCCACGGCGCACCAGCAATTCGAACACGTCTTTCTGATAATCCCCCATGACCATGTCATCGCGCAGAATCGGGCTCAGGCCCTCTTCCTCGTAGGCGAGTTTGAGGGAGAGCAGGGCGACTGTTTCCAGTGAGGTTTCCATGCAGTGAATCCTTTGAGATGTCCTGTTGGGGTAACAGAGGAAGATCAAAAGATCGCAGCCTTCGGCAGCTCCTACAAAAGCAGCCACTTTCCGGCAGGCGAAAAAAAAGGCCTTGCTAAGCAAGACCTTTCTAATTTTGGTGCCCGAGGGAGACTGGAGTCTTCCATATAATCCGTGGCTTGCAGGCGGATTATGTAGTTAGGGATACACACGGGGATACAGCTTGCTTGGGCCTATGATCGCACAATCCTAGATCTGGGCATAAACGACCCGCAATCCCCGCACTGCTTTGCCAAGAATCTAGCTGGTGTGGCAAGGGTTGCAGCAATGGTAGCAACCATTAATTCTTAGTGTAGGGTTTGCCCCACGAGCGGCGCTAACAGCGCCGGTGCAGTTTATGTGATTTCCGAGTGATACCTGATTCTCCAAGAGCGGCATGAACCTGCAGCCAGTCGTCGTGTTGTGCACTTCGTGATCGCCGTTCGCTTGAACATTCCTATTTACGATAAATGATTGCATTTGCTAGTCCTCGCTTCCGTGTGTCGGATCGTTAATGACTCAACATTCTTAACCATGTCTGCTGGCTGGCCGAGGTGCGTGATGACCAGCAGAAATGGAGGTTAGCTGGAGGATGGCAGAAAGCAATCAGCTGCCCAAAAGTCGCCGGGGCCCCTGGGAGTATTTAAAGGATACGGGGTCGGAAACCCGCGTGACTGTGTTAGTGGGAGGTTTTCAAAGTTACTGAAATTTCAGGCATTGAAATCGAAAGAATTCTGCTGAAAAAAGGCCATCGTTACCGCATCGGTAACGATGGCCTTTTGTGTTGATGATTATGGACACCTTGGGCTGTCAACCAAGTCAACCTGTCAACCAATGTAGAAAAATCAGCCATCGCCAAGATCGCGCGGGTTTTGTGCCCCGTGTCATTCAGAAATGCTCAGGGTCCCCGGCGACCTCTCAGCAGCTTGTGCAATTGCACTGGTGAACTGTGTGTTCACCCGGTTCACCTGTTCACTAAGCTGGGCATTTGTCCGCTAACAAAGTCCGGCGGGTTTCCGACCCCGTGTCTCTAAGAAACCTCAGGGGCCCCGGCACACTGTGGGAGATACACCTGACATTCGCTGGCGGGATTGATGCTTACGGGGTGCGGGGGTAAGTATCCCTCAAAATGTGGTGTAACTCGTGTAATTGGTGTAACGATGTTTCTTAAGTGACTGTATTTATTGGATATTATTAATGTTACATCGACTTCGTACACCAACCTTTAGGCGTGTAACTCAGCCTTCTGGTGTAACGCTTCTGGTGCTTGGAAGAGGGATCGAGGAGGTTATGTCAATGCGCAGGAAGGCCAAGTACCTCCCACTCCCAGTCTGCCCATTAGATGCGATTAGCGGTCTTAAATCATCACTCCGTCAGCTATGCCAGCGATTAGGCGGGAGTGGCAACAGGCCGCTTTCGGCCATAAGCGGACGTTCGCGTACGACCCCTTAACGACCAAGATCGCCCTTAGACGCAAGTGGTAATCGCATAAGGGGGCCTCTAGTTTATTGCGCTTCTACCAAGCCCCGGGAGCGCAGCGCGGTACATCAACAGAAGGTGAAGTTTAGGTGGGGGACAGCTTTCGCTAATAATCTTGAATGCCGGTTTAAAGTGAATTTCTTCAAAATCAATTGCTTACAGCGATGCATTGCTATTGTTTTTTAGTATATGTACATTAAGTGTGCGTGAGCGTACCGCTTATGTGCCGCAGTCGATTGTTTTTAGATCCTGGATTTTGCTCTTACGAGCGCCTTAAGTTTTCACTTTTGGCTTGTCCGGAGGCTCGCACCTCCGATCACCTCCGAAGAACCTGGAGGAGACAGGGACGGTAGGTTTGGCCATGTGAAGGATGGCAGCTGCCAGCGATCTGATCGATGAACGCATCATCCTTCACTGCACCCTTGAGTATGGGTTGGCCAAATCTATTTTTAAAAGGATTTGAAAATGGTCCAACTGAATCCGAAAAAGGTTTCTAAAGGTTCAATTTCTAGCATTGAAAATCTCTGCAGCGCCCTTTCAGTTTCTCTCCAGGAAATTTACGGGGCTCTATCCCTCTCAGATGAGGAAAAATACACTGTTTCTCAAACACCTAAGAGCGACGGTAGTGTCAGGCTAGTCTACAATCCACATTATTTGCTTCGTAAAATTCAAAGGCGAATCAATAAGCGGATATTCTCTCGCTTGAGTATTGTTCAGTGGCCTGATCATCTCTTCGGTTCAGTACCTAATCAGCGAGATCCAAAAAACCAAAGCATGATCAACAAAGATTATGTCTCATGCGCCGCCAAGCACTGTGGTGCAAAGAGCTTGTTGAAAGTGGATGTGAAGGATTTCTTTGATAATATCCACAAGGATATCGTTTTAGATATTTTTGAAAATTTTATGAAGTTTGATCGTGAAACTTCTGAACTGCTTGCGGAAATATGCTGTTTTAAGTCCCATGTGATACAAGGAGCTTTGACCTCTAGTTATCTTGCCAGCTTGTGTCTTTATGATGTGGAAGGCGCTGTTGTTGAGCGGCTTATGAGGAAAGGGCTTGTTTATACACGTCTTGTGGATGACATTACAGTGTCTTCAAAGATATCAAACTATGACTTTTCCTATTCATTAGATATTGTTCGGGCCATGCTAACAAGTAAGGACTTACCCTTAAATATAGCCAAGACTCGCTCGATCTATGTCTCCAGTGAGCCATTGACCGTTCACGGTTTAAGAGTAGCCTTTCCCGAACCTCGCCTACCATCCGGAGAGGTTTCCAGAATTCGGGCAGCAGTAAAGAGTATAGAAAACTTGGCTTCTGAGCGGGACTACAGAACGACACATGCTTACCGACATGACTTCAATCGTTGTATGGGGCGAGTTAATAAACTGGTAAGAGTTGGACATAACCGATATGAGTCACTACTTGGTCGGCTAAAAAAAATATTCCCGCTACCCTCAAAAAAAGATATTGAGCGTGCGAACGCGATGCTTGAGCGTTTAATGCGGGATTGCAGCACTAAGCGCAGTACATATTGGTATGCCAAGCGATATTACAAACTTCAGGAAAGGCTGATTGTTCTGAAAAGATCGTTCCCGGCAACCACTAAGGAAATTAGAAAGTCCTTGAAGGGATTGCAGCCTGATTATGATTAATAAGCTTAAGAGCGCATGGAATAATTATCCATATTTGAATATTTTGGCTGCTGGACTTTTGATTATTGCAGTGATCGGTCTGGCGTTTAGCGTGTCAATATTTCTGATTACTGGATTCTCCGGAGAGTTTTCTCGACCTCTTTGCTTAACCAATGGCTGTGTAAAGAAATTTTTAGAGCTATTTGATCAGTCTTTTCTGATAATGTCGGCAACTTTGAGTCTGCTTGTCGGAATTACAACTGTTGGAGGGATAATAGTCGCCCTCATGAGTTATTTGAATAGCGTGAGCGCTACGGCACTTTCAAATCATATATCGCATTATTCAATTTTTCAAAACTACGTCACGCTAGAGGTATCTAAGCGCAATCGGATAGCTCCAGCGTCAGTGGATGTATTTGTTTGGTATAACTTAATTTTCTCAAAATCTCGCATCGGTAAAACCACAATATCTGATGAATATTGCAGTGTAATTTCGGCTATTAATGATGAAATACTTTTTTCTAATGAGCAAGCGATAAGCGCAATACAAGGCTCGTTCCGTTATATGCCTCATCAAAAGAGAATAATAGACTCCGTTAAAGGCTTAGGTATTGAGTTAAGTCATCAGCCTAGAAACGATTTTTACGAAATCGAAGATCAAGTGTTTTCTCTAATATCAAGTATAAATAAGTCGTTTTGCTATTCGGATAAAGTTTCCGGGCTATTAAAAAGAGATTATGTTTGAGATGCCAAATCTTATTTCATATTATAATCGTGGTCAGCTTTTATTTTAGGATTGATGATGAGAAATCCCGATATTACTTTGACGAACGAAGAACAAGCGTTTTTTTTGTCGATAGCGTTTAACTGGAAAAATCATGATGAGCTACGATGCTCGCTAGAGCCGATGAGGCAGCTCGCTTTGAGTCTTTTTGAAAGATCCGCAGTTCCCAAAATTCGAATAGCCTACTTTACGGACCCAGACTTCAACCCGGGAGGGAGAGGTAGGTCACGCGAAGAGATATTCGAAAGAAATGGAACCTCTGGGGAGGAAATACTCTGTCATCCACATTTCCTGAAGCATCTTGAGTATTTTTTGTGCGGGCCCAACCTTCCTAATGTAGCAATCGAGACCTTCAAGAGAGAGGCCTTGTGCTCAGGCTACTTGACGGGGGGAGACATCAATCACTTGGCGCCTTTCGCTAGATCGTGTGTACGATCAAACGACTTAGACCCTCACGTTGCGGCGGATGAGTTTTTTAAACTAGCTATTGAATGCGGTGCTGGACCTTCCTATGCCGACATGTTGCGTAAATCTGTCCGTGCAATTAAGCAGCGATAAAGTCCCCACAACAGATCGGTGATCCTAGATGTCGATCTCAAGTACGGGAATTTGCGTCGTCCGATTCGGCGACGACTTTTTTTTCCGTTCTAACCAAGGCGGTCGTCTTGATCCCCCGCTTCTGGCCGAAAGCTGACGGCCGGGGCTTACCGCTTATGGCCGAATTCTGCCGCAACCGCCAGCTGTGGGTCGCTAGCTGCCCATGAGGAAGGGCCGCATCGACCCAGAGCTGGCGGTTGCGGCAGGTAACCAAGGCAGTCACCGCTATCCTTGCCTATAAGTGATAATGTCCTTTATCACATGTAGAACAAAAAGGACTCACGCAGATGGCCCGCGCTAAACCTTCCACCACTACCGTCGCTCCCAAACTGAAATTGACCCCAGACCAAATACAGCGGGGGATTCAGCGCCTTCAAGATCGCATAACCGAGTTGGAAGGTTTTGATGTATCAGAACTCAATGGTGAGGGAGACTCACCAAAACTGACCGCCCTCGCAACGTCAATTCAAGACACCCTAGAGCGATGCTTTGGTGAAAACACCTCGGTTTATTACCGCCTCTCATCCGCAGCAGACCTGCACTTCTTCCCAGGGTATTACTCATCTGACTACCCGCTTAGGCATCATTACGTGACTGGCACTCAGGAAAATATCCAGCAATCACTCCTAATGCTTGCAGAGGCGCAGCGAACGCTTAGGGAAGACCTCGCAGACCACGATCATGCGGCGATTCCTGTTTCTTCTACCGACCTAGACAATGTGAAGCCAGCGTTATCACGCCGCGTATTTGTAGTGCATGGCCATGATGAAGGCGCACGCGAGACTGTGGCTCGATTTTTGATGCAGCTGGGCTTTGAGCCGATCATTCTGCACGAGCAGGCCAACCAGGGCCGTACGGTCATGGAGAAGGTCGAAGCACATGGACAAGTGGATTTTGCCGTGGTGCTGCTGACGCCGGACGACGAGGGTTGCGCCAAGGGTGGCAAGCCGGAGCCGCGAGCCCGGCAGAACGTCCTGCTGGAGTTGGGCTATTTTCTGGGCCGTTTAGGCCGCGCCAAGGTCTGTGCGTTGAAACGCGGCACTCTGGAGATTCCTAGTGATTTTGCTGGTGTGGTGTGGGAGTCCATGGAGGGTAATAGCTGGAAACAAGCCTTGGGCCGTGAGCTTGAAGCCGCCGGTCATGAAATCGATTGGAACAAGGTCATGCGGGGGTAAGCCAGCTTCTACTTTCTTCCTTGTCAGCCTTCCATTGATGAGTGGCAAGCAAACCTGTTTGGTGACCGCTTATGGCCGAAAACAGACTCCCCCGGCCGTCATATTGAGCCGAAAGCCGCCAGTGTTTAGATGTCGGCGCGTGGGACGGATTTTTCCTCGGTTTGGCTATATGCCATCACTCGACTAACTCACCTCAGCGGTTATCCTCTCTCATCGAGATTATTACCGTGCAAATTTGCTGGCTCGGCGGCCCGCCTTGCTGCTCACCGTAGTGTTTCGCCTGCACCATGCTGTCTTTCCGGATGAAAAGGATTCAGGAATCAAGGAATGAGTGGATACGTCCCCAACCCACCGAAGGGTTACCGCAATAGCGGCTCCGAGCCCGTCGATATACACGCCCAGCGCTGGGCTGAATACAAAGACCTCCCGACGAAGAACGAGACGAAACCTGCCAGCAAAGGCTGTGTATTCGCCAAGAGCTGCGATCTCGCGGACGGTGTGATCGATCACAAGAAGCCTGCCGGATTTATCCCCGTCGAGAGCCTTGCCAACTACGGAGAGTTCTCTCTCCTCGGCGGTCGCGAGACTGATGCCGCAGGAAATATCCCACTGAAAAAAATCAGCGGGAATGCCTTACCCGCCACCCTGGGAACTCTCCTATTGGGTGGCGCGGGCGCCGCGGCTGCCTCTTGTGGCGGGCTGTGTACGGCCAGTGCTGCTGGAGGTGCAAGTGTTGCAACCGGCTCTGCTGCAACGGGGGCTGCTGGTGGTACCGGCGTTCTTACAGCCGGTGTGGCCGCTGGTACATTGGCGGGGATAGTCGCTCTACTGTGGCCGTCGAACCTTGGTGACAGCTCCCTCTACACGGAAGATCAGCTTCAGTCGCTGGAGAAGGCCCGTACTCGCGTCCGCCTACACGTTGAGCAGCAGGATGACGGAACACTGAAGGGTTACGGGTACAACACCCAGAAGCGCAGTGATTGGGAAATGATTCCCGTCGTGCAATTTGTCCAGCAAGGATCGCAGCAGGTTGCCGACTTAGGCGACGGCGTAACCCTCATCTGGACGCCGGCGGCTGATCCCTCGAGTACCTCTGGAATCCCGCCATTAGAGGGCGCACCTCAAGCGCCGCAGATCTGGATTTACCCGCCTACCGAACAGGCCGATAGCATAATCGTCAGCCCGATCTACCCCGACCAATACAAAGACTTCATTCTCGTATTCCCGGCTGATTCAGGTGTGCAGCCGCTGTACATTGTGATGAATGTGCGCCTCAACCCAGGCACCGTTACCGGGCAGGGAACAGACGTTACAGGTATCTGGCTCGCCGGCGCTAGCGTCGGTCTGGGGTCGCCTGTGCCGACGCGAATCGCGGATCATCTGAGGGGAAAAAGCTTCAGCAGCTTCGATGCTTTCAGAAAGGCATTCTGGATCGCGGTAGGGAACGATGCGGAGCTCGCCAGCCAATTCAACGACAGCAATAAAGCCCGAATGCTTGAAGGTATGGCGCCCCGAGCACGGGCGATCGATACCGTGGGTAAGCGCCGATCCTTCGAGCTTCACCACGGGATTCCAGTTTCTGAAGGTGGCGAGGTTTACGATGTCGACAACCTCAGCGCTATGACACCCAAACACCATATTGATACACACCGGAGCTCGAAATGATCGCACTCAAAAGCAGCCTTTCCGAATACTCGGAGAGCGAGTTTCTCGAACTGATCAAAGAGATCTGCAGCGCCGCGGGCACCGAAGATTATCAGGACGAGTTGCTGGAAAATTTCATTGAGGTAACTGGCAATCCTGCCGCCTCTGACTGGATTTATTATCCAGAAGATGGCGAGGACGATTCGCCGAAAGGCATTCTCGAAACCGTCAAAGCTTGGCGGGCATCACAGGGTTTGCGAGGCTTAAAAGAGTAAGGAACGGGAAGGGCGCTATTGGAGGAAAGAATAACTAAAAAGGGCCCAGCAACGCGTTGATGCCTCCTGCAACTGGCTTCGTCAAACCGACGGAAAAATCCGAGATCGTGCGTTTGAGCGCGAAGTTTCAGCAGGAGCTCTTCAGACTCAGGGTAGTAACCGCCGCCAATGTCCGAATGCATACCGGGCAAGTGAAATTCAGGATGATCGGCTTTACGCGGGTCAGCGGGAAGTTGGCGCGTAGTTCGTCACGAGTCGCAAACTGGACGATTTTGGGTACAAAGCTGCGATGCAGATAGAGATTAAGCCAATAGGGTCAGTCGTCGGAGGCGCTGCGGGAGGACTGGTGGCGGACTCGCTGGATCAGGAGCTGGAGGAGTTTTCCCACTGGAACATTTTCTGACTGAGCCACGACTGACGAACGTCAAAGTTGTACTGTCCGAGCCGTTCAACCATTTTCCCACTGATTACGATTACATCGCACGCCAGCTCAAAGGCGTCGAACCTGCGGTGCTCTACGAGATTTTTATTCAGAAATAGCGCTGTTGTGCTTTACCAACATTGCAGCGGTCTTGCCAACTGTCTGGACAGGTTTTGACCCTGATTGGCTCAGGCCCGAGATAGGAGGAAAGGCTAGCGGCGCGGCAGCGTAATTGGTTTCCCAGGCTGTTCGGCAAGTTGCTGGTCTGTTGGCTGAAATACATCTACGACTATATGTGGGGCGAAATCGCCAGCAGACTTTGAACGTGTGGTTGGGGTTTGGAATTCTTCGCTTCTAGCGATCAATACTCCGCCAGGTTTATCGCGCAGCCGGTCTCAATGCCGGTGAGCAGGCGCCCAATGAGTGAAGATGGAGCTTTGTTGCAGACGAAAAAAAAGGCCTTGCTAAGCAAGACCTTTTCTAATTTTGGTGCCCCGAGGGAGACTCGAACTCCCACTCCTTTCGAAAACGGATTTTGAATCCGCCGCGTCTACCAATTCCGCCATCAGGGCTCAATGGCGGCGAAGTATAGAGATGAGATTACCGTTGGTCAATCACGTTTCATGGTCTATTTTCGATATTTCCGCTAGACTTTCCGGCCCTGCTAGACGAACCCCATCATGCGCGTTGCTGACTTTACTTTTGAGCTCCCTGATTCGCTGATCGCCCGCCACCCTTTGGCCGAGCGTCGCGGTAGTCGCCTGCTGACCCTTGACGGGCCGAGCGGCGCCCTCGCACACCGTCAATTCACTGATTTGCTCGAGCATTTGCGCCCGGGCGATTTGATGGTGTTCAACAATACCCGGGTGATTCCGGCGCGGCTGTTCGGGCAGAAAGCGTCCGGCGGCAAGCTGGAAATCCTCATCGAGCGGGTGCTCGATTCGCATCGCGTACTGGCCCATGTGCGCTCCAGCAAGTCGCCGAAGCCGGGTTCGAAAATTCTTATCGACGGCGGCGGTGAAGCAGAAATGCTCGCGCGTCACGATGCGCTGTTCGAACTGGGCTTCGCTGAAGAAGTGCTGCCGCTGCTCGACCGCGTCGGGCATATGCCGTTGCCTCCTTATATAGACCGCCCGGATGAAGGCTCGGATCGCGAGCGTTATCAGACCGTGTACGCCGAGCGCCTGGGCGCGGTGGCGGCGCCGACGGCGGGGCTGCATTTCGATCAGTCGCTGATGGAAGCGATTGCCGCCAAAGGCGTCGAAACCACGTTCGTCACGCTGCATGTGGGCGCGGGTACGTTCCAGCCGGTGCGCGTCGAGAAGCTTGAAGATCACCACATGCACACCGAGTGGCTGGAAGTTGGCCAGGATGTGGTTGATGCCGTGGCAGCGTGCCGTGCACGCGGCGGTCGCGTGATTGCCGTCGGTACCACCAGCGTGCGTTCGCTGGAAAGTGCCGCGCGCGATGGTGTGCTCAAGCCGTTCAGTGGCGACACCGATATCTTTATCTTCCCGGGCCGGCCGTTCCATGTGGTCGATGCCCTGGTGACCAATTTCCATTTGCCGGAATCCACGCTGTTGATGCTGGTTTCGGCGTTCGCCGGTTATCCCGAAACCATGGCTGCCTATAAAGCTGCCGTCGATAACGGCTACCGCTTTTTCAGCTACGGTGATGCGATGTTCATCACTCGTAATCCTGCCCCTACTGCCCCTACTGCCCCTGAATCAATCGGCCCAGAGGAAACAGAATGAGTCGCGAATGTCGCATGTCCTTTGAGCTCCTGGCCACCGATGGCAAGGCTCGTCGTGGTCGCCTGACCTTTCCCCGTGGCACCGTCGAGACCCCGGCGTTCATGCCAGTGGGCACTTACGGCACGGTCAAGGGCATGTTGCCGCGTGACATCGTTGCCACCGGCGCGGAAATCATTCTGGGCAACACCTTCCACCTGTGGCTGCGTCCCGGCACCCAAGTGATCAAGGAACACGGCGACCTGCACGATTTCATGCAGTGGAAAGGCCCGATCCTCACCGACTCCGGCGGCTTCCAGGTATTCAGCCTCGGCGCGATGCGCAAGATCAAGGAGGAGGGCGTGACCTTCGCCTCTCCGGTCGACGGCGCCAAAGTGTTCATGGGCCCTGAAGAATCGATGCAGGTGCAGCGCGATCTCGGCTCCGACATCGTGATGATTTTCGACGAGTGCACGCCGTATCCGGCCGACGAAGATGTCGCGCGCGTGTCGATGGAGCTGTCTCTGCGTTGGGCCCAGCGTTCGAAAAATGCCCACGGTGACAACACGGCGGCGCTGTTCGGTATCGTTCAGGGCGGCATGCACCAGGATCTGCGCATGCGCTCGCTGGAAGGCCTCGACAAGATTGGCTTCGATGGCCTGGCCATTGGTGGTCTGTCGGTGGGTGAGCCGAAGCACGAGATGATCAAGGTGCTGGATTATCTGCCGGGCATGATGCCGGCTGACAAACCTCGTTACCTTATGGGCGTTGGCAAACCCGAAGATCTGGTTGAGGGTGTGCGCCGCGGTGTGGACATGTTCGATTGCGTGATGCCAACCCGTAATGCCCGCAATGGGCATCTGTTCATTGATACAGGCGTGCTGAAGATCCGTAACGCGTTCCATCGCCATGATGATTCGCCGCTGGATCCGACCTGCGATTGCTATACCTGCCAGAACTTCTCCCGCGCTTATCTGCATCACCTGGACAAGTGCGGCGAAATGCTGGGAAGCATGCTCAATACCATCCATAACTTGCGCCATTATCAGGTGCTGATGGCTGGTTTGCGCGAGGCTATTCAACAGGGTACATTGGCCGCCTTTGTCGATGCCTTCTACGCCAAGCGCGGGCTCCCCGTTCCGCCTTTGGACTGAGTTTTCTGACCCTAAGATTCAACATTTGCAACTGGAGTGCTAAATGAGCTTTTTTATCTCTAACGCCATGGCTGACGCAGCTGCACCGGCTGCTGCAACCCCAATGGGTGGCGGCTTCGAGTGGATTTTCCTGGTCGGCTTCCTGGTCATCTTCTACCTGATGATCTGGCGTCCACAGGCCAAGCGCGCCAAAGAGCAGAAGAACCTGCTGAGCAGCCTGCAGAAAGGCGACGAAGTTGTGACCACTGGCGGCATCGCCGGCAAGATCACCAAAGTGGCCGATGACTTCGTGGTTCTGGAAGTTTCCGACACCGTGGAAATGAAGTTCCAGAAAGGCGCCATCGCCGCCACGCTGCCAAAAGGCACGCTGAAAGCGATCTAAAGCAACAACTTCTACTCAATCGACGGGGCGCGCAAGGCGCCCCGCGTTCATAACGGGCGGCGTGATGCTGAACAAATACCCTCTGTGGAAATACATTCTGATCCTGGCGGTGCTGGCGATCGGTCTGGTTTATTCCGCTCCCAATCTATACCCCGATGACCCGGCGATTCAGATCAGCGGCGCCAGCACGGCCCTGCAGGTCAATCAGGCCGATCTGGATCGCGTAAGCACCGCGCTCAAAGAGTCCGGGATCAACGTCAAGGCGGCCACTCTGGCAGCCAACGGCAAGGGCGGTCTGATCCGTCTGAGCAAGGCTGAAGACCAGCTGCCGGCCAAGGACGTTGTGCGCAAGGCATTGGGTGATGACTACGTTGTCGCGCTGAACCTGGCACAGACCACCCCGCAATGGCTGCGCAATCTGGGTGCTCATCCGATGAAGCTGGGTCTGGACTTGTCCGGTGGTGTGCACTTCCTGCTGGAAGTGGACATGGACAAAGCCCTCGATGCACGCCTGAAAGTCTACGAAGGCGACGTCAAGAGCCTGCTGCGCAAAGAGAAACTGCGCTATCGCAGTCTGCCGCAACTGGGCGGTGCCATTCAGTTGGGCTTCAGCGATGAAGACTCCCGCGAACAGGCCCGTGCACTGATCCGCAAGAATTTCAACGATTTCGACATTGTTCCGGCCGACCTCAACGGTCAACCGGTGCTGCGTCTGGCGATGACCCCGGCCAAGCTGGCGGAAATCCGTGAATACTCCATCAAGCAGAACTTGACCACGGTACGTAACCGCGTCAACGAGCTGGGTGTTGCCGAACCGATCGTCCAGCGTCAGGGCGCCAACCGCATCGTGGTTGAGCTGCCGGGCGTGCAGGACACTGCCGAAGCCAAGCGTATCCTCGGCAAGACGGCCAACCTTGAGTTCCGTCTGGCTGCAGAGCCGGGTGCTTCGAAAGCCACTTCCGAATCCTTCGAGTTCCGTGAAGGCAAGCGTCCGCCAGCACAGATCGAGCGTGGTCTGATCATCACCGGTGACCAGGTGACCGACGCCAAGGCCGGTTTCGGCGAGCACGGCACACCTGAAGTGAACATCCGTCTGGATGGTCACGGTGGCGAGCTGATGAGCCGCGCGACCCGTTCGAACGTTGGTCGCAGCATGGCGGTGATCTTCATCGAGCAGCGTCCGGTCACCACCTACACCAAGCAAATGGTGAATGGCGTCGAGAAAGACGTTGCGGTGCAAACGTTCAAGGAAGAGAAGAAGATCATCAGTCTGGCGACCATCCAGTCGCCGCTGGGTGCTCAGTTCCGCATCACTGGCCTGAACGGTCAGGGCGAATCGTCCGAACTGGCGCTGCTGCTGCGTGCCGGTGGTCTGGCGGCGCCGATGTACTTCGCTGAAGAGCGCACAATCGGCCCGAGCCTGGGTGCTGACAACATCACCAAAGGTATCGATGCGTCGCTGTGGGGCATGCTGTTCGTGTCGCTGTTCATCATCGCCATTTACCGCTTCTTCGGCATCATCGCCACCGTCGCGCTGGCGGTAAACATGGTGTTGCTGCTGGCGCTGATGTCGCTGCTGGGCGCAACGCTGACCCTGCCGGGTATCGCCGGTATCGTGCTGACCATGGGGATGGCGGTCGACGCCAACGTGCTGATCTTCTCGCGGATTCGTGAAGAGATCGCCGCCGGCATGACTGTACAGCGTGCAATCAACGAAGGCTTCGGCCGGGCATTCACTGCGATTCTCGACGCCAACCTGACGACCTTGTTGGTCGGCGGGATTCTCTTTGCCATGGGCACCGGCCCGGTCAAAGGTTTTGCAGTGACCATGTCCCTCGGGATCTTTACCTCGATGTTCACGGCCATCCTGGTGACCCGCGCAATGGTCAACCTGATCTTTGGCGGACGTGACTTCAAGAAGTTGTGGATTTAAGGGGCTGCCATGTTACGTACAATCAACTTCATGGGCGTTCGCAACCTCGCGTTCGGCGTCACAGTATTCCTCACCTTGCTGGCTTTGTTCAGTGTCGCTACCAAGGGCATGAACTGGGGCCTGGACTTCACCGGCGGTACGCTCATCGAGCTGACCTACGAGCGTCCGGCCGACGTCACCAAAGTACGTGAGCAACTGGTGACGTCGGGTTACCACGAAGCCATCGTGCAGAACTTTGGCGCGACTACCGACCTGCTGGTGCGTATGCCGGGTGAAGATCCGCAGTTGGGTCATCAGGTGGCGGACGCGCTGCAGAAAGTCGGTGGTGACAACCCTGCGACGGTCAAGCGTGTCGAGTTCGTCGGCCCGCAGGTCGGTGAGGAGCTGCGCGACCAGGGCGGCCTTGGCATGCTGCTGGCCCTCGGCGGCATCCTGATCTACCTGGCTTTCCGCTTTCAGTGGAAATTCGCGGTCGGCGCCATTGTGTCGCTGATCCACGACGTGATCGTGACCATCGGTATCCTGTCGTTCTTCCAGGTCACCTTCGACCTGACGGTGCTGGCGGCAGTGCTGGCGATCATCGGTTACTCGCTGAACGACACCATCGTGGTATTCGACCGGGTTCGTGAGAACTTCCGTGTTCTGCGCAAGGCTTCGCTGATCGAGAACATCAACATCTCGACCACTCAGACCCTGTTGCGGACCATGGCGACGTCGATCTCCACCTTGCTGGCAATCGCGGCGCTGCTGTTCTTCGGCGGTGATAACCTGTTCGGCTTCTCCATCGCGCTGTTCATCGGCGTTCTGGCGGGTACTTACTCGTCGATCTACATCGCCAACGTGGTGTTGATCTGGCTGAACCTGACCACTGAGGATCTGATTCCTCCGGCCAACACCGAGAAGGAAGTCGACGACCGTCCATAACGGCCATCGCTCTCCCGGTTATCAGTCCAGGAAAGGCGCGAGTTGAACTCGCGCCTTTTTTTATGCTCCAAGGCTGGGAGAAGCGCGGGCCTGTCCCGCATGTGATGGTCAGGAGGTTCATGTGAACAAGTCGTTACTGGTTGGTGCGGTATTGGGTGCTGTCGGTGTGACTGCCGGGGGTGCTGTTGCCACCTACAGCCTGGTTAAAAGCGGCCCTGAGTATGCGCAAGTGCTGGCCGTAGAACCGGTCAAAACACAGATCAAGACTCCGCGTGAAGTATGCAAGGACGTAACGGTGACTCGTCAGGCACCGGTCAAGGATCAGCACCAGATCCTGGGCACTGCCATTGGTGCAGTCGCCGGGGGGTTGTTGGGTAACCAGGTCGGCGGCGGTACCGGCAAGAAGATTGCCACGGTGGCTGGTGCGGTCGGTGGCGGTTATGCCGGTAACAAGGTGCAGGAAGGCATGCAGAACCGCGACACCTACACCACTACGCAGACTCGCTGTAACACAGTGAATGACATCAGCGACAAGGTTGTGGGTTACGACGTGCGTTACTCGCTGGATGGCAAGGAAGGCAAAGTGCGGATGGATCGCGATCCGGGCAACCAGATTCCGGTCGACAAGGAAGGCAAGCTGATTCTGTCGCAGAATGAGCCGGGTCAGTAAGGACCGACTGTTTTAACAAGAAGCACCCTGCGGGGTGCTTTTTTGTGCCCGCAATTTATCCGGCAGAACACCACAATCCCAATGTGGGAGCGGGCTTGCTCGCGAAAGCGGTGGATCAGCTGGCATCTATTCAGAATGATAAACCGCATTCGCGAGCAAGCCCGCTCCCACAGTGAGTTAGGCGGGAGGCTTGAATCGCAGGCAAAAAAAAGCACCCCGCAGGGTGCTTTTTTCGTTTCGCGTGTCGCTTAGCGCTTCAGTGAAGCTGGCAGGTGCGGCTGGATCGCCGTCAGCACTGCCTTGAAGCATTTGGTGTTGCCGGCAACGATGTGGCCTTTTTCAAGGAAGTCGTGACCGCCAGTGAAGTCGCTCACCAGGCCGCCAGCTTCTTGAATCAGCAGGGCGCCTGCAGCCATGTCCCACTCGGACAGGCCCGACTCCCAGAATGCATCGAAACGACCGGCAGCAACATAGGCCAGGTCCAGGCTCGCCGAACCGGCGCGGCGGATGCCGGCAGTCTGGCCAACCAGGGCGCGGAACATGCCCAGGTAGTTGTCGAGGTTGTCCATCTGGTCGTCACGGAACGGGAAGCCGGTGCCCAGCAAGGCGCCGTCGAGGCTGGTGCGACCACTGACGCGCAGGCGACGACCGTTCAGTTGAGCGCCGCGACCACGGCTGGCGGTGAATTCTTCCTGGCGAACCGGGTCCAGAACCACTGCGTGCTCCAGGCGGCCACGGTACTTACAGGCAATGCTGACAGCGAAGTGAGGAATGCCGCGCAGGAAGTTGGTGGTGCCGTCCAGTGGATCAATGATCCACAGGTATTCTTCGCCTTCAATGCCGGTGCCGGCGTGCAGGCCAGTCTCTTCACCCTGGATCGAGTGATTCGGGTAAGCCTTGCGCAGAGCATCGATGATTTTCTGTTCGGCGGCGCGATCAACCTCGGATACATAATCCTTGGCGTCTTTTTCGTCGACCTTGATGGTATCCAGGCGCTCGATGGAGCGGAAGATCAGTTCACTGGCGCTGCGGGCGGCGCGCAGCGCGATATTCAGCATGGGCTGCATGGATGTGTCACCTAAGGTTGTTAAAGAAAGCCGCGCATTCTATCAGAACTTTTCTTCAGGTGAAGGACGCTGTTCGCTTTCATAGCTTAACGGTAGGCTGTTCTGTAAGATTTGCACCCCTTTCCTGTGTCCGAGAGCGCCTCCCTTGCTGCAGAATATTCGTGTCGTCCTGGTCAATACCAGCCACCCCGGCAATATCGGCGGGACCGCGCGCGCCATGAAAAACATGGGTCTGTCGCGATTGGTGCTGGTCGAGCCGCGGGTTTTCCCGCATCACGAAGCCGATGCCCGCGCTTCCGGTGCCGGTGACATCCTTGAAAACGCGCAAGTCGTCGCCACTCTTGAAGATGCCTTGGTCGGTTGCAATCTGGTGCTCGGCACCAGCGCCCGTGACCGCCGTATCCCCTGGCCGCTGCTGGACCCGCGCGAATGCGGGACCAAAGTGGTCGAGGAAGCCGGACAGGGCGCGGAAATCGCCTTGGTGTTCGGTCGTGAAGATTCCGGCCTGACCAATGACGAGCTGCAGCGATGTCACTTTCACGTGCACATCCCCTCCGACCCTGAGTTCAGTTCGCTGAACCTCGGTGCGGCGGTGCAGGTGTTGAGCTATGAAGTGCGCATGGCCTGGCTGGCTGCACAAGGTCAGCCGAGCAAGATCGAGAAAGAAGAAGTGGCCTCGGTGAAAAGTGCCGAACTGGCGACCATGGATGAGCTGGAGCGATTCTATGAGCACCTGCAGCAGACGCTGGTCGCCATCGAATTCCTCGATCCGGAAAAACCGCGGCACTTGATGGCGCGTCTGCGCCGGTTGTATGGACGCAGCTCGGTCAGCCGGGCGGAAATGAATATTTTGCGTGGCATCCTCACGGAAACCCAAAAAGCGGCCCGTGGTGAGCTTCTTAAGCGGAAGGACTAAATGATGTTTGAGCGTTTGCGTGAAGATATCCAGAGCGTATTCCATCGAGATCCGGCGGCGCGTAACGCTTTTGAAGTCCTGACTTGCTACCCCGGCATGCATGCGATCTGGATTCATCGATTGGCCGGCATGTTGTGGCGCAACGAACTGAAATGGCTGGCGCGCCTGGTATCGAACTTCGGTCGCTGGTTAACCGGGATCGAGATTCATCCGGGGGCCAAGGTGGGGCGACGCTTTTTTATCGACCATGGCATGGGCATCGTCATCGGTGAAACCGCTGAAATCGGTGATGACGTGACCATTTATCAGGGCGTAACCCTCGGTGGCACCAGTTGGAACAAAGGCAAGCGCCACCCGACGCTGGGTGATGGCGTGGTGGTGGGTGCTGGCGCCAAGGTGCTGGGGCCGTTCACTGTTGGTGCGGGTGCCAAGGTCGGCTCTAACGCGGTGGTGACCAAGGAAGTGCCGCCGGGCGCGACGGTTGTCGGTATTCCGGGACGGATCATCGTCAAGTCCGATGACGAGCAGGATGCCAAGCGCAAGGCGATGGCCGAAAAAATCGGCTTCGATGCCTATGGTGTCAGCGAAGACATGCCTGATCCGGTGGCGCGCGCCATCGGTCAGTTGCTCGACCACCTGCAAGCGGTGGACGGACGACTGGAGGGGGTATGTGGTGCGTTGAAGGATCTGGGCAGCAATTATTGTGCGAAAGATCTGCCAGAACTGCGTGAAGAAGACTTCGCCTGCGTCAAAGGCAAAGACGAGTCCAAGGCCGGCTAAACCGCAGCGCTGCCTTCGCGAGCAGGCTCGCTCCCACATTGGAATGCAATCCTCTGTGGGGGGCGAGCTTGCTCGCGAAGAACGATAGCGCGGTAGCGCTGGCTGTACGCCGCCAGCCTTTGCTATGATGCGCGCGCTCTTTTGCGGGTAATCCTGACTAAAGTACTAGGTCTTAAAGTTGACTTAAATACTCGGGAATTGCATACTCGCCCCATTCTGAACTCCGTGGTAACTGTCCATGCGACTGACTACAAAAGGCCGATACGCCGTGACCGCCATGCTTGACCTGGCGTTGCACGCGCAGCACGGGCCCGTGTCCCTGGCCGATATCTCCGAGCGCCAAGGCATCTCCCTGTCCTACCTCGAGCAGCTGTTCGCCAAGCTGCGCCGCAGCAACCTGGTTTCCAGCGTTCGCGGCCCGGGTGGCGGCTACCAGCTGTCCCGCGACATGCAGGGTATCCAGGTCGCACAGGTGATCGATGCGGTAAACGAATCTGTCGACGCCACCAAATGCCAAGGCCAGGGCGATTGCCATTCCGGCGATACATGCCTGACCCATCATCTGTGGTGCGACTTGAGCCTGCAGATTCACGAATTTCTAAGTGGTATCAGCTTGGCTGATCTTGTAACTCGCCGTGAGGTGCAAGAAGTAGCCCAGCGTCAGGACCAGCGTCGTTGCAACAGCAAGGCGCCACGCCTGGACAAGATTGAAGCGTCCGCCGTCGAATGACAGCCGAAGAGCTAGCGGTACGCCAGCCCTGATTTAGGAGATAGTCCATGAAATTGCCGATTTACCTTGATTACTCTGCGACCACCCCGGTCGATCCGCGCGTTGCGCAGAAAATGAGTGAATGCCTGCTGGTCGACGGAAACTTCGGTAACCCGGCGTCCCGTTCCCACGTGTTCGGCTGGAAAGCTGAAGAGTCTGTCGAAAACGCCCGTCGTCAGGTGGCCGATCTGGTCAACGCCGACCCGCGCGAAATCGTCTGGACCTCCGGTGCCACCGAGTCCGATAACCTGGCTATCAAGGGTGCGGCACATTTCTACGCCTCCAAGGGCAAGCACCTGATCACCTCCAAGATCGAGCACAAGGCTGTCCTCGACACCATGCGCCAGCTGGAGCGTGAAGGCTTCGAGGTCACTTACCTCGAGCCGACCGAAGACGGTCTGATCACTCCGGCCATGATTGAAGCTGCACTGCGCGAAGACACCATCCTGGTCTCCGTGATGCACGTGAACAACGAAATCGGCACCATCAACGACATCTCAGCGATTGGCGAACTGCTCCGTTCCAAGGGCATTTTGTTCCACGTCGACGCCGCTCAGTCCACTGGCAAGGTCGAGATCGACCTGCAGAAGCTGAAAGTCGACATGATGTCGTTCTCCGCCCACAAGACCTACGGCCCTAAAGGCATCGGCGCGCTGTACGTCAGCCGCAAGCCGCGTGTGCGCATCGAAGCGACCATGCACGGCGGCGGTCACGAGCGTGGCATGCGTTCCGGTACTCTGGCGACTCATCAGATCGTCGGCATGGGTGAAGCTTTCCGCGTAGCCAAGGAAGACATGGCTGCGGAAAACGTCCGCATCAAAGCCCTGAGCGACCGCTTCTACAAGCAGGTCGAGCACCTGGAAGAGCTGTACGTCAACGGCAGCCTGACCGCCCGCGTTCCGCACAACCTGAACCTGAGCTTCAACTACGTTGAAGGCGAGTCGCTGATCATGGCGCTCAAGGATCTGGCGGTATCGTCCGGTTCGGCATGCACCTCGGCGTCGCTGGAGCCTTCTTACGTACTGCGCGCTCTTGGCCGCAACGACGAGCTGGCACACAGCTCGATTCGCTTCACCTTCGGCCGTTTCACTACCGAAGAAGAAATCGACTACGCCGCGCAGAAAGTCTGCGAGGCCGTTACCAAGCTGCGCGCTCTGTCGCCGCTGTGGGACATGTACAAAGACGGCGTCGATATCTCGAAAATCGAGTGGGCGGCACACTAAATATAGAAGCCGCCGGATACAGGTCCTGTAGCGACGCGGCGGTTTACGCAGCGCAGTTGCAGGGCCTCAAGAGCGGCCCTGATGAGTGAGGATTGAGAATCATGGCTTACAGCGAAAAGGTCATCGACCACTACGAAAACCCGCGCAACGTCGGCAAGATGAACGCGGAAGATCCTGATGTCGGCACCGGCATGGTTGGCGCTCCGGCATGCGGCGACGTGATGCGTCTGCAGATCAAGGTCAACGATCAGGGCGTTATCGAAGACGCCAAGTTCAAGACCTACGGCTGCGGTTCGGCCATCGCTTCCAGCTCCCTCGCCACCGAGTGGATGAAAGGCAAGACCCTGGACGAAGCCGAGACCATCAAGAACACTCAGTTGGCCGAAGAGCTGGCCTTGCCGCCAGTGAAGATTCACTGCTCGGTACTGGCTGAAGACGCTATCAAAGCGGCTGTTCGCGATTACAAGCAGAAGAAAGGCTTGATCTGACTTTCTGGATTTGGCGACGAGTAAGGAGTCACCGATGGCTATCAGCATGACAGAAGCGGCTGCTCGACACGTGCGGCGCTCCCTCGACGGGCGCGGCAAAGGTGAAGGGATTCGTCTGGGTGTTCGCACCACAGGCTGTTCCGGCCTTGCCTACGTGCTGGAGTTTGTCGACGAGGTGGTTGCAGAGGATCAGGTGTTCGAGAGTCACGGCGAAAAAGTGATCATCGACCCGAAAAGTCTGGCCTACCTGGACGGCACCGAGCTCGATTTCGTCAAGGAAGGGTTGAACGAAGGCTTCAAGTTCAACAACCCCAACGTGCGCGGTGAGTGTGGCTGCGGCGAAAGCTTCAACATCTGAGGCTTGTCGTGGGTACTCCTTGTCATTTCGCTTTATTCGAGCTGCAACCGGGTTTCCGTCTGGATCTCGAGCAGTTGGCCACGCGCTACCGTGAGTTGGCGCGCGGTGTCCACCCTGACCGCTTTGCCGACGCCTCCGAGCGTGAGCAGCGGTCGGCGCTCGAGCAGTCTGCACGGCTCAATGACGCCTATCAGACGCTCAAGAGCCCGGCTCAGCGTGCACGCTACCTGCTGACCATCAGCGGGCATGAAGTGCCGATGGAAGTCACTGTTCATGATCCCGAGTTTCTTCTGCAGCAGATGCAATGGCGCGAAGAACTCGAAGACCTCCAGGACAGTGCCGACCTCGACGGTGTCGCGGTATTCAAGCGGCGCTTGAAAGTGGCTCAGGAAGAACTCAACGAAAGTTTCGCAGCTTGCTGGGATGATGCGGCGCAACGCGAACAGGCCGAACGCCTGATGCGGCGCATGCAGTTCCTCGACAAGCTCACCTACGAAGTGCGCCAGTTAGAAGAGCGCCTCGACGATTAACCCAGTGCCGCTCCGGTCGCACGCCTGATATACAGATAAGTCCTGATCACGATGGCCCTACTGCAGATCGCCGAACCCGGCCAAAGTCCTCAACCGCACCAGCGTCGTCTGGCTGTGGGGATCGACTTGGGCACTACCAATTCGCTGGTCGCTGCGTTGCGCAGTGGTCTTTCCGAACCGCTGGCGGACGCCAACGGGCAGGTCATCCTGCCGTCCGCCGTGCGTTATCACGCCGATCGCGTCGAAGTCGGCGAGTCGGCCAGGCTGGCCGCATCCTCCGATCCTTTGAACACCGTGCTGTCGGTCAAGCGCTTGATGGGTCGTGGTCTGTCCGACGTCAAGCAATTGGGCGAGCAACTGCCATACCGCTTTGTCGGTGGCGAATCGCACATGCCGTTCATCGACACCGTGCAGGGCCCGAAAAGCCCGGTCGAAGTCTCCGCCGATATCCTCAAGGTGCTGCGTCAGCGCGCTGAAGCCACGTTGGGTGGCGAACTGGTTGGTGCGGTGATCACTGTTCCGGCGTATTTCGACGATGCACAGCGCCAAGCTACCAAGGATGCGGCGAAACTCGCCGGTCTGAACGTGCTGCGCCTGCTCAACGAGCCGACCGCCGCTGCTGTGGCGTATGGTCTGGATCAACACGCTGAAGGCCTGGTTGCGATTTATGACCTCGGTGGCGGTACCTTCGATATTTCGATTCTGCGTCTGACCGGCGGTGTTTTCGAAGTTCTGGCCACGGGCGGCGACAGCGCGCTGGGCGGCGATGACTTCGATCACGCGATTGCCGGCTGGATCATCGAGAGCGCGGGCCTGTCCGCCGATCTCGATCCGGGCGCACAACGCAATCTGCTGCAAACCGCTTGTGCGGCCAAGGAAGCCCTGACCGACGCGGCCAGTGTTGAAGTGGCCTACGGCGACTGGAAAGCGCCGCTGACCCGCGAAGCATTCGATGCGCTGATCGAGCCGATGGTCGCGCGAAGCCTGAAAGCCTGCCGCCGCGCCGTTCGTGATTCCGGCGTTGGGCTGGAAGACGTGCATGCTGTGGTCATGGTCGGAGGTTCGACTCGCGTTCCGCGTGTTCGCGAAGCTGTTGCCGAAGCCTTCGGTCGTCAGCCGTTGACTGAAATCGACCCGGATCAAGTGGTGGCCATTGGTGCCGCGATCCAGGCCGACACGTTGGCTGGCAACAAGCGCGATGGCGGCGAGTTGCTGCTGCTCGACGTGATTCCACTGTCCCTGGGGCTGGAAACCATGGGCGGGCTGATGGAGAAGGTGATTCCGCGTAATACGACCATCCCCGTCGCACGCGCACAGGATTTCACTACTTATAAAGACGGCCAGTCGGCCATGGCGATCCACGTATTGCAGGGCGAGCGTGAGCTGATCAGCGACTGCCGCTCGCTGGCGCGCTTCGAATTGCGCGGCATTCCAGCAATGGTGGCCGGCGCGGCGAAGATTCGCGTGACCTTCCAGGTCGATGCCGACGGCCTGCTCAGCGTTTCCGCTCGTGAACTGGGTTCGGGCGTTGAGGCGAGCATTCAGGTCAAGCCGTCTTACGGTCTGACCGACGGCGAAATCGCCAAGATGTTGAAAGATTCGTTCCAGCACGCCAATGACGACAAGGTCGCCCGCGTTCTGCGCGAGCAGCAAGTCGATGCCCAGCGCCTGATTGAAGCGGTGCAGGGCGCTCTGGAGGCGGATGGCGAGCGCTTGCTCGACGCCGAAGAGCGCATGGTCATAGACCTGCAGGTGCAGGAGCTGGTCGAACTGATGAAAGGTACTGATGGTTACGCCATCGAGCAGCAGACCAAGCGTCTGTCGCAAGTGACCGATGCCTTTGCTGCCCGCCGCATGGATCTGACGGTGAAAGCCGCTCTGTCAGGGCGCAATCTGAATGAAATCGAGGATATCTGATGCCGCAGGTCATTTTTCTGCCCCACGAGAAGTTCTGCCCTGAAGGCATGGTCGTCGAGGCTGCGCCCGGCACCTCGATTCTCGAACTGGCCCACGAACACCACATCGAGATGGAAAGCGCCTGCGGCGGCGTCTGCGCTTGCACTACCTGCCACTGCATCATCCGTGAGGGTTTCGACTCGATGGAAGAGGCGGACGAGCTGGAAGAAGACTTCCTTGATCGTGCCTGGGGTCTGGAAGCGCAATCGCGTCTGGCTTGCCAGGCCATCGTTGGTGAAGAAGACATCACCGTCGAAATCCCGAAATATTCGCTTAACCATGCGGCTGAAGCGCCGCACTGACTGGTAAGACTGTCATGAGCTACGGTTGGAATGATGTTCAACGTATTGCAGAAGAACTGGCCGAGGCCAAGCCGGGCGTAGATCCGTTTTCTGTCAATTTCGTCGATCTGCAGCAATGGATCAAAGAGCTGCCGGATTTCGACAATACCTCTGGCCGTGTTGGCGAGAAGGTGTTGGAGGCGGTTCAGACGCTCTGGGCTGAAGAATTGGACTGATCGTCCTCGCAGGTTAGGCAATACCCAAGAACCCGCGTATAATTCGCGGGTTTAATTTTTCGCAAATTACTGTTTCTGGAGTTACACCATGGCTGTTCAACGCACTTTCTCCATCATCAAGCCTGACGCTGTTGCAAAAAACGTCATCGGCGAAATCACCACTCGTTTCGAAAAAGCCGGCCTGCGCGTTGTAGCTTCGAAACTGAAGCAGCTGTCCAAAGCTGAAGCTGAAGGCTTCTACGCTGAGCACAAAGAGCGCGGTTTCTTCGGCGACCTGGTTGCTTTCATGATCTCCGGTCCTGTTGTTGTTCAGGTTCTGGAAGGCGAAAACGCTATCGCTCTGAACCGTGAGCTGATGGGCGCTACCAACCCTAAAGAAGCTGCTGCCGGCACCATCCGCGCTGACTTCGCTGATTCCATCGACGCTAACGCTGTTCACGGTTCGGACTCCGAAGCCGCAGCTGCTCGTGAAATCTCGTACTTCTTCGCAGCTACTGAAGTAACCACTCGCTAAGCATTGGCTTAAGAGTGAAGGTGAATCCATGACTACATCGACTGTAAAAACCAACCTGCTGGGTCTGACTCAACAGGAAATGGAAAAATTCTTCGACTCAATCGGGGAGAAGCGTTTCCGTGCCGGTCAGGTAATGAAATGGATTCACCACTTTGGCGTCGACGATTTCGACGCCATGACGAACGTCAGCAAGGCCTTGCGCGACAAGCTCAAGGCTATTGCCGAGGTCCGTGGTCCGGAAGTGGTCAGCGAGGATATCTCCAGCGACGGCACCCGCAAGTGGGTGGTGCGCGTGGCATCCGGCAGCTGCGTCGAGACCGTGTACATTCCCCAGGGCAAACGCGGCACTTTGTGCGTTTCGTCCCAGGCAGGCTGTGCCCTGGACTGCAGTTTCTGCTCCACCGGCAAGCAAGGCTTCAATAGCAACCTCACCGCCGCCGAAGTCATCGGCCAGGTGTGGATCGCCAACAAATCTTTTGGCAGTGTCCCGGCAACCGTCGACCGTGCCATCACCAACGTGGTGATGATGGGCATGGGTGAGCCGCTGCTGAACTTCGACAACGTCGTCGCCGCCATGCATCTGATGATGGATGATCTCGGCTATGGGATCTCCAAGCGCCGCGTGACCCTGTCCACCTCGGGTGTGGTGCCAATGATCGATGAGCTGGCCAAGCACATCGATGTGTCCCTGGCGTTGTCCCTGCACGCACCGAATGACGCATTGCGTAACCAATTGGTGCCGATCAACAAGAAATATCCGCTTAAGATGCTGCTCGAATCGTGCCAGCGCTACATGTCCGCCCTTGGCGAGAAGCGTGTGCTGACCATCGAGTACACCCTGCTCAAGGACATCAACGACAAGGTCGAGCACGCGGTGGAAATGATCGCGCTGCTGAAAGATATCCCGTGCAAGATCAACCTGATTCCGTTCAACCCGTTCCCGCACTCCGGGTACGAGCGTCCGAGCAACAACGCGATCCGTCGTTTTCAGGATCAGTTGCATCAGGCCGGTTTCAACGTCACTGTTCGCACCACCCGTGGTGAAGACATCGACGCCGCATGTGGTCAACTGGTAGGGCAGGTGCTGGATCGCACCCGTCGCAGCGAACGTTATATCGCCGTGCGCGAGTTGAGCGCCGACAGCGATCTGGCACAGAACGCCGCGAACACTAACTAAGAGAGGATCTCTATGTCCCTGCGCTTTGCGCTGCTGTTGCTGTTGGCCAGCCTGTGTGCTGGTTGTGTCCTGTCGGGTGACTACAATCCGATGAAGACCAGCAAGGGCCGCGATGAAGCGCGGGCTGCCTATGTGCAGTTGGGGCTGGGATACTTGCAACAAGGCATGACCGAACGGGCCAAGGTGCCGCTGAAGAAGGCGCTGGAGCTCGACGATTCGGACCCTGACGCCAATGCTGCCCTTGGCTTGGTGTTTCAGGCCGAAATGGAGCCAAAGCTGGCTGACGAGCATTTCCGCAAGGCCCTGTCCTCGCGTCCCGCCGATGCACGTATCCTCAATAACTACGGTAGTTTTCTCTACGAAGAACAGCGTTATAAAGAAGCCTACGAGCGTTTTGAACAGGCCGCCGCCGATACCCTGTATCCTGAGCGTTCGCGTGTGTTCGAGAACCTCGGCATGACCGCTTCAAAGCTCGGCGAACGTGATCTGGCGCAGCAGCAACTGGAAAAGGCGCTGCGTTTGAACCGCCAACAGCCACGCGCATTGCTTGAAATGGCTGAGTTGTCCTTCGAAGACAGGCATTATGTGCCCGCACGTGACTATTACGACCGTTTCAGCCTGCTGACCGAACAAAATGCACGTAGTCTATTGCTCGGTGTTCGGCTGGCAAAAGTGTTTGAAGATCGCGACAAGGCCGCCAGTTATGGCCTGCAATTAAAACGACTCTATCCCGGTACGCCGGAATATCAGCAATACCTGTCGGAGCAATGATGAAAGCGGCGCATCCCGAAGTTGTAGCAGCGAATCGCGTTAACCCCGGTGAGACCCTGCGCCAGGCCCGCGAAAGCAATGGCTGGTCGCTGGCCGAAGTGGCCCTCAAGCTCAACCTCACCGTGACTTCCCTGAGCAATCTTGAAGCCGGCGCTTTCGACAAGCTGCCGGGGCATACCTTCGCTCGCGGTTACATTCGCGCTTATGCCAAATTGCTCGGCATGGACCAGACCGTACTGGTTCAGCAATTCGACCAGTCCACCGGCACCGACTCCCAGGGCAGCAACGTGCATGCTCTCGGCCGTATCGAAGAGCCGGTGCGGGTTTCGCACACCATCCTGCGTATTGTCAGCCTGCTGTTGCTGATCGCGGTCATCGGCGGCGGTTTCGTCTGGTGGCAGGATCAGACCTCGCTGCGTAACAAGGACCTGACGTCTCTGGCGCCTGAGCACGTTGAAGTCGAAGGTGCCGACGGCACCACCCAGATTCACCCGATCGACGAGCCGGAAGATCAGGCTGTCGAGGAAAATCAGGCTGATACTTCTACAACGCTGGCGTTGCCTCAGTCCGAAACCAGCGCTGAATCGACCGTTGCCGAAAGCGCTGCTCCGACAACCGCTCCAGCGACACCGGCTGCTCCGGCTGTAACGCCGACCGCCCCGGTTCATACGCCGGCGCCGGTTGTCGCCAATCCGGCTGCTCCAGCACCAAGCGTGCCGGCGACACCAGCGCCGACGGCCAGCGCTCCGGTTGCTCCTGTTGCACCGACCGCCACCGCAGAAGCGGCCGCTCCAGTTGCGGGCGAAGGTCAGGTACAACTGCAGTTCAGCGCCGATTGCTGGGCACAAGTCACCGATGGTCGGGGCAAAGTGCTGTTCAGTGGTCTCAAGCACAAAGGCGATAGCGTTTCTGTTTCCGGCAAGCCGCCGCTCGCCGTGCGCCTGGGCGTTGCCCGTGCTGCACAGGTCAGCTACAACGGCCAGCCGGTCGATATCGCTCCGTTCACCAGTGGCGAGACTGCTCGCCTGAAGTTGGGTCAATAAGTCATGCACGGCGAATCTCCAATCAAACGTCGCGTTTCGCGCAAGATCTGGGTCGGCAGCGTACCGGTGGGCGGCGATGCGCCGATCGCGGTGCAGAGCATGACCAACAGCGACACCAATGACGTTGCCGCCACCGTTGCGCAAATCAACCGTCTGGAAGCCGCCGGCGTCGACATCGTCCGCGTTTCGGTGCCGGACATGGACGCCGCCGAGGCGTTCGGCAAGATCAAGCAACTGGTCAAGGTGCCGTTGGTTGCTGACATCCACTTCGACTACAAGATCGCTCTGCGCGTGGCCGAACTGGGCGTGGACTGCCTGCGGATCAACCCGGGCAACATCGGGCGTGAAGACCGTGTGCGCGCTGTGGTTGACGCAGCCCGTGATCGCGGCATCCCGATCCGCATCGGCGTCAACGCCGGTTCGCTGGAAAAAGACCTGCAAAAGAAATACGGCGAGCCGACGCCAGCCGCACTGGTCGAGTCTGCCCTGCGTCACGTTGAGCACCTCGAACGTCTGAATTTCCAGGACTTCAAGGTCAGCGTGAAGGCCTCCGACGTGTTCATGGCCGTCGAAGCCTACCGTTTGCTGGCGAAAGAAATCGTTCAGCCGCTGCACCTGGGCATCACCGAAGCCGGTGGATTGCGTTCGGGCACGGTGAAATCCGCCGTGGGCCTAGGTATGCTGCTCGCCGAGGGGATTGGCGATACTATCCGCATCTCGCTGGCGGCCGACCCGGTCGAGGAAGTGAAGGTCGGTTACGACATTCTCAAGTCTTTGCATCTGCGTTCCCGTGGCATCAACTTCATCGCCTGCCCGAGTTGCTCGCGGCAGAACTTCGATGTGGTCAAGACCATGAACGAGCTGGAAGGGCGCCTTGAAGACCTGCTGGTGCCGCTGGATGTCGCGGTGATCGGTTGTGTGGTCAACGGCCCCGGCGAAGCCAAGGAAGCTCATATCGGCTTGACCGGCGGCACGCCAAACCTGATTTACATCGACGGCAAGCCGGCGCAGAAACTGACGAATGACAATCTGGTGGATGAGCTGGAAAAGCTGATCCGCGAGAAAGCGGCCGAGAAGGTCGAAGCTGACGCTGCCGTCATCGCGCGCGGCTGATCGAACGAATTTAAGGATTTAAAGTGAGCAAGTCTCTGCAAGCCATTCGTGGCATGAACGACATCCTGCCCGAACAGACCCCGCTGTGGCGTTATTTCGAGGGCACCGTTGCGCGTCTGCTGGATAACTACGGTTACAAGCAGATCCGCATGCCGATCGTCGAGTTCACCGAGTTGTTCAAACGCTCCATCGGTGAAGTGACCGACATCGTCGAAAAAGAGATGTACACCTTCGAAGACCGCAACGGTGACTCCCTGACCTTGCGTCCGGAAGGCACCGCAGCGTGCGTGCGCGCTGTGCTCGAACACGGCATCACCGGCGGCGGCCAGGTGCAGAAACTCTGGTACATCGGCCCGATGTTCCGCCACGAGCGTCCGCAGAAAGGTCGTTATCGCCAGTTTCACCAGATCGGTCTGGAGGTGTTCAACCTCGACGGTCCGGACATCGACGCCGAGCTGATCATCATGACCTGGCGCCTGTGGGGCGAGCTGGGCATTCGTGATGCGGTCAAACTCGAACTCAACAGCCTGGGCACCAGCGAGTCCCGTGGTCGCTACCGCGAAGCGCTGGTCGAGTACCTCTCGGCGCACCACGACAAGCTCGACGAAGACAGCCAGCGTCGCCTGAAAACCAACCCGCTGCGCGTGCTCGACACGAAAAATGCCGACACCCAGGCGGTGCTGGTCGATGCGCCGAAAATGGCCGACTACCTCGATGATGAGTCCCGTGCGCACTTCGAAGGCCTGAAGGCCCGTCTGGATGCCGTCGGCATTCCTTACGTGCTCAACCCGAAACTGGTGCGTGGCCTCGATTACTACAGCAAAACCGTTTTCGAATGGGTCACCGACAAGCTCGGCGCTCAGGGCACCGTTTGCGCGGGCGGTCGTTACGACGGTCTGGTCGAGCAGATGGGCGGCAAGCCAACCACCGGCGTCGGTTTCGCCATGGGTATTGAGCGTCTGGTGTTGATGCTCGAAACCCTGGAGCAGATCCCGGAAGAAATCTCCCGTCAGGTTGATGTCTATCTGTGCGCCTTCGGCGAAGCAGCCGAGCTGGCCGGTCTGGCCCTGGCTGAACGTGTCCGCGATCAACTTCCAAACCTGCGCCTGCAAGTCAATGCCGGCGCCGGCAGCTTCAAAAGCCAGTTCAAGAAAGCCGACAAGAGCGGTGCGCTGTACGCGCTGATCCTCGGTGACGACGAAATGGCCCAGCAAGTGGTAGGTTTCAAACCCCTGCGTGGCCAGGGCGAACAACAAAGCATTGCCTGGGATGCGCTCGCCGCTCACCTGGCCACCTGCGTCGTGCAGGGTTGAAGCTGTCCAAACAGCCGATTTAGCGATTAAGGAGTATTGGGGTGTCGAGTACCGAAGACGAACAGTTGGCGGATTTGAAGGACTGGTGGACACGCAACGGCAAACCTCTGGTCACCGGCGGCCTGTTGGCGCTGGTCATCGTGTTCGGCTGGCAGGCATATCACAAGTACCAGAGCAACCAGTCGCAAGGCGCCTCGGTGCTCTATCAGCAATTGCTGGAAACCACGCTGACGCCTGATGGCAAGCCTGACGCTGCCCGCGTTGCGGATCTGGCCGGCAAGCTCAACAGCGAATTCGGCGGTTCTGCCTACGCGCAGTACGGCAGTCTGTTCGTCGCCAAAGTGGCTGTCGACAGCGGCAAGCTGGATGACGCGGCCACCGAGCTCAAAGCCATCGTCGACAAACCGGCCAACCCGGCGCTGGGCGAAATCGCCCGTCAGCGTCTGGCGCAGGTACTCGGCGCACAGAACAAGGCTGAAGATGCCCTGAAACTGCTCGACGGCGACGCCGACAAAGCGTTCCTGGCAACTCGCGAAGAACTCAAGGGCGACCTGCTGGTACAGCTGGGCCGCACGGATGACGCGAACAAGGCGTATCAAAAAGCCAAGGCGGCACTGTCGGATGAAGCGGCGGTTGGTGGCCTTCAAATCAAGCTCGACGACCTGGCCAAAGGGGATGCGTGACGTGATCCGTTGGAAGCATGCAGCATTGCTGGCTCTGGCCCTTCTGGCCGCGGGTTGCAGCAGCAACAGCAAAAAAGAATTGCCACCGGCTGAACTGACCGACTTCAAAGAAGAAGTGGTTCTGCAAAAGCAGTGGAGTCGTTCGATCGGTGACGGTCAGGGCGAAACCTACAACATGCTGGTGCCGGCGATCGACGGTGACACCATCTACGCCGCCGATGTGACCGGCGTGGTGATGGCCATGGATCGCGGCAATGGCGACGTGAAATGGAAGCAGGATCTTGATCTGCCTGTCTCCGGTGCTGTCGGCGTGGGTTACGGTCTGGTTCTGATCGGTACACTGCGTGGCGAAGTCGTCGCTCTGGACACCAGCAACGGTGAAGAGAAGTGGCGCGTTCGCGTCAACAGCGAAGTCCTCGCGCCACCGGCCAACAACGGTGACGTGGTGGTGGTGCAGACTCAGGATGATCGTCTGATCGGTCTTGATGCATCGACCGGTACTCAGCGCTGGGTGTATGACAGCACGCCTGCCGTACTGACCCTGCGTGGTACCAGTGCACCGCTGGTCACCAACCGCCTCGCGGTGGCGGGTCTGTCGACCGGTAAAGTGGTCGCTCTGGATATTTCCAACGGCGTGCCGGTCTGGGAACAACGGATCGCGATTCCACAGGGTCGTTCGGAACTCGAGCGCGTGGTTGATATCGACGGCGGTCTGCTGCTGTCCGGCGGTACTTTGTACGTTGCCAGCTATCAGGGTCGCGTAGCGGCACTGGACCTGGAAAGCGGTCGTCAACTCTGGCAGCGCGACGCGTCGAGCTACGCCGGTATCGCCCAGGGTTTCGGCAGCGTTTACGTAAGCCTGTCTTCGGGCACCGTTGAAGGCGTCGACGAGCGTTCCACCACAGCATTGTGGAGCAACGATTCGCTGGCTCGCCGTCAACTGTCGGCTCCGGAAGTGTTCTCCAGCTATGTAGCAGTGGGTGACCTGGAAGGTTATCTGCACCTGTTGAGTCAGGTTGACGGCCGTTTCGTCGGCCGTGAGCGCATCGACAGCGACGGCCTGCGTGCCCGTCCGCTGGTGGTGGGTGACACGATTTATGTGTATGGCAACAGCGGCAAACTGGAAGCCCTGACCATCAAGTAACAACTATGCTTGGGGATAACACCCCAGGCAGCTTCACTTGTGGAAGCGGGCTTGCTCGCGAAGGGCGTCAACGATGACGTGTACAGCCTGAATCAACGCGGTGCTGCTACAGTTTTTCGCGAGCAAGCCCGCTCCCACAGTGTTGCCCCGAGCACCAGCCGCTGCCTCGCAGCGGCTTTTGTATTTTCTGAAATAACGAAGTGGAGAGCCGCATGGTTCCCGTAATCGCCCTGGTGGGCCGACCGAACGTCGGCAAGTCCACCTTGTTCAACCGCCTGACCAGGACGCGTGACGCCATCGTCGGCGACTTGTCCGGTCTGACCCGTGATCGCCAGTACGGTGAGGCCAAGTGGCAAGGGCGTTCCTACATTCTGGTCGACACCGGTGGTATCTCCGGTGACGAGCACGGTATGGACGAAAAAATGGCCGAGCAGTCGCTGCTGGCCATTGAAGAAGCAGATGTTGTGCTGTTCCTGGTAGATGCCAAGGCCGGTTTCACCGCCGCCGACCAGATGATTGCCGAACACCTGCGCAAACGTAACAAGCGTTCCCACGTGGTTGCCAACAAGGTCGACAACATCGACCCGGAAATGGCCCGCGCCGAATTCGCTCCGCTGGGCATGGGCCACGCGATCCCGATCGCCGGCGCCCACGGTCGCGGCATCACCCAGTTGCTGGAAATCGCCTTGGGTGATTTCCCGAGAGACGAAGAGGAGCCAGAAGAAGGCGAGGAAGAGATCGTTGCCGAAGGCGAGGAAGCCAAGCGCATTCCTGGCCCGAGCGAAAAAGACGGTATCAAGATCGCCATCATCGGGCGTCCGAACGTCGGCAAGTCGACCCTGGTCAACCGCATGCTCGGTGAAGACCGGGTCATCGTCTACGATCAACCCGGCACCACCCGCGACAGTATCTACATCCCGTTCGAGCGGAATGAAGAGAAGTACACGCTGATCGACACCGCGGGTGTGCGCAAGCGCGGCAAGATCCACGAAGAAGTCGAAAAATTCTCCGTGGTCAAAACCCTGCAGGCGATCAAAGACGCCAACGTGGTGATCTTCGTGATGGACGCCCGCGAAGGTGTGGTCGATCACGACCTGAACCTGCTGGGCTTCGCCATCGAGTCGGGTCGTGCGCTGGTGATCGCGATCAACAAGTGGGACGGCATGACGCCGAGCGAGCGCGACTTCGTCAAGGTCGAGTTGCAGCGTCGTCTGTTCTTCGTTGATTACGCCGACATCCACTTCATCTCGGCACTGCATGGCACGGGCGTGGGCAACCTCTACGCTTCGGTGCAGAACTCGTTCAAGTCGGCGGTTACCCGCTGGCCGACCAACCGTCTGACCCAGATTCTGGAAGATGCGGTTGGCGAGCACGCGCCACCGATGGTCAACAACCGCCGGATCAAGCTGCGCTACGCCCACCTGGGTGGTGCGAACCCGCCGATCATCGTGATCCACGGTAACCAGATCGAGAAAGTGCCGAAGTCTTACGTGCGCTATCTGGAGAACACTTACCGCCGTGTGCTGAAGCTGGTCGGTACGCCGATCCGCATCGAGTTCAAGGGCGGCGAGAACCCGTATGAAGGCAACAAAACCACGTTGACCGACCGCCAGGTCAACAAAAAGCGTCGTTTGATGTCGCACCACAAGAAAGCCGACAAGAAACGCCGCGACAAGAAATAAAAGCAGTTGCGAGTTTCGAGCTGCAAGCTTCAAGTCAAAGCAAAAAGGGCTCTGTTAGAGCCCTTTTTTGTGGGCGGTGGATTTAGCTTGCAGCTAGTAACTTGCTGCTTGAGATTTATGGCTTGTCGCTTGAAACTTGCAATTCACCTGCAAGGGGCTACCGATGATCACCAGCAAGCTGCCGAATGTCGGCATCACCATTTTCACGCAGATGTCTCAGCTCGCCGCGCAAACCGACGCGATCAACCTGTCCCAGGGGTTTCCTGATTTTGACGGCCCGCAGTCGCTGCGCGATGCGGTCGGTCGACACATTGCCAGTGGTCATAACCAATATTCGCCAATGACCGGTCTGCCGGCGCTGCGTGAGCAGATTGTCGCCAAGATTGCCCGCAGCTACGGGGTCAACGTCGATGCCGATCACGAAGTGACCGTGACGCCGGGTGCGACGCAGGCGATTTTCTGTGCGATTCAGGCGGTTATCCACAGCGGCGATGAAGTCATCGTGTTCGATCCGTGCTACGACAGTTATGAGCCGGCGACGGAGCTGGCAGGCGGTCGTTGCGTGCATGTGCAACTGAACCCGAATGATTTTTCCATCGATTTCGACCAACTCGCCGCGGCCCTCAGCCCGCGCACGAAAATGATCGTCATCAATACCCCGCATAACCCTAGCGGTGCGCTGATCAGCCGAGCCGAACTGGATCAGTTGGCGGCGTTGATCCGTGATCGCGACATCTATCTGCTCAGCGACGAAGTCTACGAACATCTGGTGTTCGACGGCGTCCCCCACGTCAGCGTGCTCGCCCACGAGGAGCTGTATCCGCGCGCATTCGTGGTCAGCTCGTTCGGCAAGACCTACCACGTCACTGGCTGGAAAACCGGCTACGTCGTCGCGCCACCGGCGCTGACTGCCGAACTGCGTAAAGTCCATCAGTACGTCAGCTTTTGCGGCGTGACCCCGCTGCAATACGCCTTGGCCGATTACATGGCCGAGCACCCTGAACACGTTGAAGCACTGCCGGGTTTCTATCAGGCCAAGCGCGACCTGTTCTGCGATCTGCTGGCGCCGTCGCGCTTCACGTTCAGCCGTGTCACCGGCACTTATTTCCAGTTGGTGGATTACTCGAAGATTCGTCCTGACCTGAACGACGTCGAGATGGCCATGTGGATGACTCGCGAACATGGTGTGGCGAGTATTCCGGTGTCGGTGTTCTATCAGAATCCCCCCGAAGGCCAGCGCCTTGTGCGTCTGTGCTTCGCCAAACGCGAGGAGACGCTGCGCGAAGCAGCGGCGAAACTATGCGTGATCTGAGTGCGTTACCCGATCTGAACCTGGCGCTGATCCAGACCAGCCTGGCCTGGCATGACCGTCAGGCTAACCTCGAACACTTCGAGCATTTGCTGGAGCAGGCGCAGGGCGCGGATCTGATCATCCTGCCGGAGATGTTCACCACCGGTTTCTCCATGGAATCGCAAACCCTCGCCGAAGCCGAGAACGGCCCAACCAGCAAATGGCTGCGGGTTCAGGCCGCGAAACTCAATGCAGTGATCACTGGCAGCGTGATCATTCAGGCGGCTGACGGTACGCATCGCAATCGCTTGCTGTGGGCGCGACCGGACGGCGAAGTGCTGCATTACGACAAACGTCACTTGTTCCGCATGGCCGGTGAGCACAACCATTACACGCCAGGCGAACGTCAGGTGCAGTTCGAGCTCAAGGGCTGGCGTATTCGTCCGCTGATTTGCTATGACCTGCGTTTTCCGGTGTGGAGCCGCGATGCGCAGGACACCGATCTGCTGCTGTACACCGCTAACTGGCCGGGGGCGCGACGCCTGCACTGGAATCGCCTGTTGCCCGCACGCGCCATCGAAAACCTTTGTTATGTGGCGGCGGTAAATCGCGTCGGTACCGATGGCAAGGGCTTTGCCTATACCGGTGACAGTCAGGTGCTGGACTTTCAGGGCGAGAGCTTGCTGGCGGCCGGGGAGGCTGATGGCGTGTTCAAGGTAGTGCTGGAAGCGGCGCCATTGGCGGCTTATCGCGAGCGCTTTCCGGCGAATCTGGATGCCGACACATTCGAACTCACCTGAAAGCGTCAGTGCCTGACAGGACGCCTTCGCGAGCAAGCCCGCTCCCACAGTGACCGGGGTGTACATAAAATCTGGCGCACCCAATAACCTGTGGGAGCGGGCTTGCCCCCGAAGAGGCCTGATTGGACACCACAAAACGTTGCACAAAAAAAGGCCCCGGAGTTTTCACTTCGGGGCCTTTTGCATTTCAGCGAAGGCTTACGCCGCTTTCGCTTCAGGCTGGCTCAGCGAGCGGTTCAGCGCGCTGAACAGAGCCTTGAAGCTGGCCGTGGTGATGTTTTCGTCGATGCCCACGCCGTGCACTGCACGTTCACCGTTCACCCGCAGTTCGATGTAGGCCGCCGCTTTGGCGTTGGTGCCCGCGCCGATGGCGTGTTCGTTGTAGTCCATGATTTCCACCGGAATCGGCAGGCCGGCGACCAGTGCTTCCAGAGCACCGTTGCCTTTGCCGCGCCAGTGCAGGTTGGTTTCGCCCTGACCCTTGCTCGCCACTTCCACTTCGACGGCGCTGTTGCCGTTTTCTTCCTGCAGACGATGGCTGACCAGCGCGTAAGGCGTGTTGGCTTGCAGGTATTCGCTGATCAACAGCGAGTGGATCTGCTTGGCAGTCATTTCCAGGCCGAGACGATCGGTTTCACGCTGCACGACCTGGCTGAACTCGATCTGCATGCGACGTGGCAGGCTGATGCCGTATTCCTGCTCGAGCAGGTAAGCGATGCCACCCTTGCCCGACTGGCTGTTGACGCGGATCACCGCCTCGTAGCTGCGGCCGATGTCGGCCGGGTCGATTGGCAGGTACGGCACTTCCCACAAGGTGTCCGGTTTCTGCTGAGCGAAGCCCTTGCGGATAGCGTCCTGGTGGGAGCCGGAGAATGCGGTGTGGACCAGGTCGCCGACGTAAGGGTGACGCGGGTGAACCTGAATCTGGTTGCACTCTTCGACGACTTTGCGCACGCCGTCGATATCGGAGAAGTCCAGCTCGGGGTCGACGCCCTGGGTGTACATGTTCAGTGCCACGGTGACGAGGTCGACGTTACCGGTACGCTCGCCGTTGCCGAACAGGCAGCCTTCGACACGGTCGGCGCCGGCCATCAGGCCCAGCTCGGTAGCGGCGACACCGGTGCCACGGTCGTTGTGGGTGTGCAGGCTGATGATCACGCTGTCACGACGGTTGATGTTGCGGCCGAACCATTCGATCTGGTCGGCGTAGACGTTCGGGGTCGCGCATTCGACGGTGGCCGGCAGGTTGAGGATCATCTTGTGCTCAGGCGTCGGGTTCCAGACCTCGATCACTGCGTCACAGACTTCCTTGGCGAACTCCAGCTCGGTGGCGCTGAAGGTTTCCGGCGAGTATTCGAACGTCCACTCGGTGTCCGGCTGCATCGCCGCGTATTTGACGAACAGCTTGGCGGCGTTGACGGCGATGGCCTTGATGCCGTCCTTGTCCTGGTTGAAGACGATGCGACGGAAAGACGGCGAGGTGGCGTTGTACAGGTGAACGATGGCTTTCTTCGCGCCGCGCAAGGATTCGAAAGTACGCTCGATCAGGTCTTCACGGCCCTGGGTCAGCACCTGAATGGTGGTGTCGTCCGGGATGTGGCCTTCTTCAATCAAGGTACGCACGAAGTCGAAGTCGGTTTGCGAAGCGGCCGGGAAGGATGCTTCGATTTCTTTCACGCCGACCTGCACCAGGGTTTTCCAGAAGCGCAGTTTTTTCACCGCGTCCATCGGCTCGATCAACGACTGATTGCCGTCACGCAGGTCGGAGCTGCACCAGATCGGCGCGGTGTCGATGGTTTTCGACGGCCAGGTGCGATCCGGCAGGTTGATGACAGGAAACGCGCGGTATTTCGAAGACGGATCTTTGAGCATGCTCATCGGGAAATTCCTTATTGTCTGGGCCGAAAAAAGGCGGCCTGCCGGTGTTACGAATGTTCTTGGAAAAGCGTAGGACGAAGCGCAGCGATTCAGCCCGGCAGTCGTGCGCTGACGAGGCACAGGCTGCGGTGCTGGCGAAGCTGAATGAGGGTGTGAGAGGTTTTCATGCCTTCAACCCTAACCGCGAGGGGAAAGGATGGCAAGCGGTCGAAAAAAATTGAGAGGAATACTCGGAAAGCGACTTTTTTCAGGATTTTATTGCGCTTAAGTCGGTGGATCTTGTTGATGTTTGCGTGAGGTTGGATTGGGGCGCAATTGAGGGTGGTGGGGTGTCAGCACGGTATCAAGCGTTGGACAGGCCGCCTTCGCGAGCAAGCCCGCTCCCACATTTGGAGTGCATCCCCCTGTGGGAGCGAGCTTGCTCGCGAAGAGGCCGGTCGCCTCAATACATATTCAAGGCTGAAACGCACCAATGAAAATCGCCGGGTCGACCCGCGCATCATTCAGGCTGACGTTCCAGTGCATGTGTGGCCCGGTCGCCCGGCCTGTGGCGCCAACCTTGCCCACTACCGCGCCGCGAGCCAGTTGATCACCGACCTTCACGTCGATTTTCGACATATGGCAGAACATGCTGATAAAGCCCTGCCCATGGTCAACAAACACCGTGTTGCCATTGAAAAAATAGTTGCCGGTGAGGATCACCTTGCCGGCTGCCGGGGTCTTGATCGGCGTACCCGCCGGCACCGCGAAGTCCAGGCCCGCATGCGGATTGCGCTCCTCCCCATTAAAGAAGCGGCGCACACCGAACTTGCTCGACAGCGGCCCGTTCACCGGTTTGTCCAACAGCAGATTGCTCGGCGTGTTCGGACTGAAGCTGCGATAGGCCTTGATCTGTTCGGCCAGTTCACCTTCGATGCGCTTGAGGTTCGATTGATCCGGATTGACCTGCTGTTTGTTCTTCAGGGTGATGCGCTGTTCCGGGTATTTCTTGTTACCCACGGTGAACGCCAGATTGCGCCCGCCACTGCTGATCTGCTGCGCACCGGGCTTGACCGTCAGCGGCACACCGACAATCGCCAGCCAGTTGTTCTGTTCTTTCACCACCAGCACCGGTTTGCCCTGATACGTGGCTTTCGGCGCCTGCGCGGCAGCGCCCAGGTCAACGACCGCGACGCCGCCCGGCACCGGTTTGTTGAGCATGCGGGTGATGTAGCTGTCGGCGTGAGCGTTGAAGGTCAGGCACAGCAGAAGCAGGGGAGCGAGAAAACGCGGCATGGATCAGTCCAGTAAAGAGAGGGTGACAGGCGTCAGGTGATTGTCCTCGACGCGCACTTGCAGTTCGCCTTCGCCGAGTTTGGCTTTCAGGCGCTGGCCGGTGTGGGTCTGCGCGGCGTTGCGGATCGCGTGGCCGCGCTCATCGAGCAGAATGCTGTAACCCCGGCCGAGCGTTGCCAGCGGGCTGACCACGTGCAGCGTCTGCATCTGGCTGTGCAGTTGCAGGCGGCGGTTTTTCAAACCCTCGCGAATTGCCCGAGGCAGCCGTTCGGCGAGGCTGTCGAGGCGCTGACGCAACATCGCCAGTTGCCGGCCCGGGTGTTGCCCGGCGAGACGGGTTTCCAGGCGTATCAGGCGTTCGCGGCGTGTGTTGAGGCTGCGCTCGAAGGCCCGGCGCATGCGCATGTCCAGATCGTCCAGGCGCTGCGCTTGCTGACGTAGACGTTCGCCGGGATGGCGCAGACGACGGGCCATGCCTTCCAGGCGCAGGCGATCTCGCATCAAACGGTCTTGCATACGCATCACCAGACGGCGATGGAGGCTTTCGACCTGACGAATCAGATGGCTTGAATCCGGAGCGAGCAGTTCGGCGGCCGCAGAGGGCGTCGGCGCGCGCACGTCGGCAACGAAGTCACTGATCGACACATCGGTTTCGTGGCCGACGGCGCTGACAATCGGCGTCACGCAAGCATCGACGGCGCGGGCCACGGCTTCTTCGTTGAAGCACCAGAGGTCTTCCAGCGAGCCGCCGCCCCGGGCAAGGATCAACGCGTCGAAACCGCGGGCATCGGCCATTTTCAATGCGCGGACGATTTGCGCGGTGGCCTCGCGGCCCTGCACGGCGGTGGGGATCAAGGTCAGTTGTACCTGCGGCGCACGGCGGCGGAACACGCTGATAATGTCGCGAATCACCGCGCCGGTAGGCGAACTGATGATGCCGATGCGCTGTGGATGCGCCGGCAGCGGTACTTTGCGTTCGGCGCTGAACAGACCTTCGGCGCTGAGCTTTTCTTTCAACGCGTCGAAAGCCAGGCGCAGCGCGCCGTCACCGGCAGGCTCGACGGTGTCGAGAATCAACTGATAGTCGCCACGGCCCTCGAACAGCGAGACTTTGCCACGCACTTTTACCGCCAGGCCGTCCTTCAGCGCCTGACGCACCCGCGCCGCGTTCTGCCGGAACAATGCGCAACGCACCTGGGCGCCGCTGTCCTTGAGGGTGAAATAGATGTGGCCGGATGCCGGACGGGCGAGGTTGGAGATTTCGCCCTCGACCCAGATGTTGCTGAACACGTCTTCGAGCAACACCCGCGCGCGGCCGTTGAGCTGGCTGACGGTCAGGACTTCACGGTCCAGGCCAAGTCTTGCAAAGGGATCTTTAATCATGGGGCGCAGTTTAAAGGCATTTGCTGATCAATCTCCATGAATCGCCACAAATCCCCTGTGTGAGCAAGCTTGCCCGCGAAGGCGTAGTGTCAGTCGATATTTGAATTGGCTATCACATCGCTTTCGCGAGCAAGCCCGCTCCCACAGGGATTGGTGAAGACCCCGATGAAGGGACAGTCGTTCAGCTGCTGTACGGAAGCTGCCGCATTCGGCGATTGAAAGCACGAGGCATGCCTTTTCGAGATGGGCAAGCGACTTTGAAGATAGTCGCAACCCACGGTGCTGGCTAAAGTCATCTCAGGTTTATCAGGGAAGCGGATTCATGAGCGTGGCGGGGTTGCTGAGTGAGTGGTCGTGAGGCATCGGCGGTTGGTTACGTGGCTGGTGCTGGCGAGCGGGCTGGCGTTGATCGGGCGCTATCTCGGCACTTGACCGGATTCTGTCAGGGATTAAGCTGCCGGCCTTTAGGGCCTCTTCGCGAGCAGGCTCGCTCCCACAATGGAAGCGTTTCCATAGAGGGAGCGAGCCTGCTCGCGAAGGCGTCAGAAGTCACACCGCAGGATTTCCCATGAACTCGCAAAGCATCATTGTCCCGAAAATCTCCACCCTGCCGGTCCACGAGCCCCGGGCCCGGGCGATTTTGCGCTGGCTGGTGCGCAAGAACATCGTCAAAGAAGAACTGAGCACCTGTGGCCGCACCGGCAATCGCATGGCCTATGCCATCGCCGACGGCGCCCGCGCCGTGGTGCTGCACCCGCAAGCATTGCCGTTCGGTGAGCCGATCAATGGCCTGGAAATCGTCACCAAGCGTTGCATCTACACGCCGGCCAAGGGGTTTCTCGAAGAGGCCGGTTGCGCCGAGTGCCGCCGCGAGATTGGCGAGGCACTGTTCGAAAGCCTTGAAGACTGGATGCCAGGACGCACCGACAACTTCACCTGCCCGGAATGTGGGCATGAAGACGACATCAACGGGTTTCTGTATTTGCAGGAGTGTGGGTTTTCCAACCTGGGGTTCATCTTCAACAACTGGCTTGAGGCCGGCTTCAAGCAAAGCTTTATTGATGAGTTCGCCGATTGGCTCGATCAACCTGTCTCTTGGGTCAAGGTGGAGCTGTAGCGGCGGGGATCTCCGTATATCAGCAACATTGATATTAAGCTGAGTTTTACATTGAACAGCAGGGGGTGGATGACTATAATGGCGCGCTTCCATTTTCCCGCTCGGGAGCCCCCGCGATGCTGCGTATCAGCCAAGAAGCTCTGACATTCGACGACATTCTCCTAGTGCCCGGTTATTCCGAGGTGCTTCCTAACGAAGTCAGTCTCAAGACCCGCCTTACCCGTGGCATCGAGCTGAACATTCCTCTGGTTTCTGCCGCCATGGACACCGTTACTGAAGCCCGTCTGGCAATCGCCATGGCTCAGGAAGGTGGCATCGGCATTATCCACAAGAACATGACCATCGAGCAGCAAGCTGCCGAAGTGCGCAAGGTCAAGAAGTTCGAAGCCGGCGTTGTCAAGGACCCTATCACCATCGAGGCTGATGCCACGGTTCGTGACCTGTTCGAATTGACCCGCATGCACAACATTTCCGGCGTTCCGGTGCTGCACGATGGCGACCTGGTCGGCATCGTCACTTCCCGTGACGTGCGTTTTGAAAACCGTCTGGACGCCAGTGTCCGTGAAGTGATGACGCCTAAAGAGCGTCTGGTCACGGTCAAGGAAGGCGCCGACAAGAACGACGTGCGCGAACTGCTGCACAAGCACCGCATCGAACGCGTGCTGATCGTCGACGACAAATTCGCCCTCAAAGGCATGATGACCGTCAACGACATCGAAAAAGCCAAAGCCTACCCGCTGGCCAGCAAGGATGACCAAGGTCGTCTGCGCGTTGGCGCTGCGGTCGGTACCGGTAAAGACACCGGTGATCGCGTCGCTGCTCTGGTCAATGCCGGTGTGGACGTGGTGGTGGTCGACACCGCGCACGGTCACTCCAAAGGCGTGATCGACCGCGTTCGCTGGGTCAAAGAGAACTTCCCTGAAGTGCAGGTCATCGGCGGCAACATCGCCACCGGCGCCGCAGCCAAGGCTCTGGCCGAAGCTGGCGCCGACGCCGTCAAGGTCGGTATCGGCCCTGGCTCGATCTGCACCACCCGTATCGTCGCCGGTGTCGGCGTCCCGCAAATCAGTGCCATCGCCAACGTCGCCGCTGCCCTTGAAGGCACCGGCGTTCCGTTGATCGCCGACGGCGGCATCCGTTTCTCCGGTGACCTGTCCAAGGCCATCGTAGCCGGTGCTTCCTGCGTGATGATGGGCTCGATGTTCGCCGGTACTGAAGAAGCGCCTGGCGAAATCGAACTGTTCCAGGGCCGTTCGTACAAGGCTTATCGCGGCATGGGTTCGCTGGGCGCCATGTCCCAGGCTCAAGGTTCTTCCGACCGTTACTTCCAGGATTCCTCGGCAGGCGCCGAGAAACTCGTTCCGGAAGGCATCGAAGGCCGTGTGCCTTACAAAGGTACCCTGAGCGCGATCATTCACCAGTTGATGGGCGGTCTGCGTTCTTCGATGGGCTACACCGGTAGCGCCAACATCGAAGAAATGCGCACCCAGCCTGAGTTCGTGCGGATCACCGGTGCCGGCATGGCCGAATCCCACGTTCACGACGTGCAGATCACCAAAGAAGCGCCAAACTACCGCGTAGGTTGAGCCTTCAAGCAACAAGCAAAGCAACCGGGGCTGTTTGATTCAGCCCCGAGTTGTTTCTGAATCACGACTGTTTCTGAATGACTTAGACGAGACTGAATCATGGCCCTCGATATTCACGCTCACCGCATCCTGATCCTCGACTTCGGTTCGCAGTACACCCAACTGATCGCCCGCCGCGTGCGTGAAATCGGTGTGTACTGCGAACTGCACCCGTTCGACATGGACGAAGATGCGATCCGCGAATTCGCGCCTAAAGGCGTTATTCTCGCCGGCGGCCCCGAGTCCGTGCACGTCGCCGACAGCCCGCGTTGCCCACAGGCAGTGTTCGACCTGGGCGTACCGGTCTTCGGTATCTGCTACGGCATGCAGACCATGGCCGAGCAACTGGGCGGCAAGGTTGAAGGTTCCGAACTGCGTGAGTTCGGTTACGCCCGCGTTGACGTAGTAGGCAAGAGCCGTCTGCTCGACGGCATCGAAGACCATATCGACGCCGACGGCCTGTTCGGCCTCGACGTATGGATGAGCCACGGTGACAAGGTCACCCGGATGCCGGAAGACTTCCACATCCTCGCCAGCACCCCGAGCTGCCCGATCGCCGGCATGTTCAACGACGACCGTGGCTACTATGGCGTGCAGTTCCACCCGGAAGTGACCCACACCAAGCAGGGCGGTCGCATCCTGTCGCGCTTCGTTCTCGACATCTGCGGCTGTGAAGCCCTGTGGACGCCGTCGAAGATCGCTGAAGACGCCATCGCCAACATCCGCGCACAAGTCGGCACCGACAACGTGCTGCTGGGCCTGTCCGGCGGCGTTGACTCCTCGGTAGTAGCGGCACTGCTGCACAAAGCCATCGGCGACCAGCTGACTTGCGTCTTCGTCGACAACGGTCTGCTGCGTCTGCACGAGGGCGAGCAAGTGATGGCCATGTTTGCCGAGAACATGGGCGTCAAAGTGATCCGCGCCAACGCTGAAGATCAGTTCCTGAACAACCTGGCCGGCGAAGCCGATCCGGAGAAGAAGCGCAAGATCATCGGCCGTACCTTCATCGACGTGTTCGATGCCGAGTCCTGCAAGCTGGACAACATCAAGTACCTGGCTCAGGGCACCATCTACCCGGACGTGATCGAGTCGGCTGGTGCGAAAAGCGGCAAGGCGCACGTGATCAAGTCGCACCACAACGTGGGCGGCCTGCCGGAAGAGATGAACCTGAAACTGGTCGAGCCACTGCGCGAACTGTTCAAGGACGAAGTCCGTCGTCTGGGCCTGGAACTGGGCCTGCCGTATGACATGGTCTACCGTCACCCGTTCCCGGGCCCGGGCCTGGGCGTGCGCATCCTCGGTGAAGTGAAAAAGGAATACGCCGACCTGTTGCGTCGTGCCGACCACATCTTTATCGAAGAACTGCGCAAGGCCGACTGGTACCACAAAGTCAGCCAGGCATTCGTCGTGTTCCAGCCGGTGAAATCGGTCGGCGTGGTTGGCGATGGCCGTCGTTACGCCTGGGTCGTGGCCCTGCGTGCCGTAGAGACCATCGACTTCATGACTGCACGTTGGGCTCACCTGCCTTACGAACTGCTGGAAACCGTTTCCGGCCGCATCATCAATGAAATCGAAGGCATCTCGCGCGTCACTTATGATGTGTCGAGCAAGCCGCCTGCGACCATTGAGTGGGAGTGATCGTTTCTGAGTCGGTCGTTACCGGCTCTTGACGCTGACAACCTCGAAGGCCCCCGATCGTGAGATCGGGGGCCTTTTGCGTTTCAGAGGGTGGTGCCTACAGCGGCAGTCGGCCTTCCAGTTCCATGCCCATCCGGCTCAGCGCCCACGACAACTCGACGATGTCGGTGTACGGCACCTGATGGATCTCGGTCCATGTCGGACGATTGATCAGGTAATGGCCGTCAGCCGTCCGTTCGACCAGCGTGCGGGCAATCCGGCCATCCCTGCCGCGATGAATCAGTGTCCAGGTGCCCTCGGATTTCTCAACGGTAAACATGCCCTGGCGGAACAGCAGCCGTTCCAGCTCTTCGGGTGTCCGGGTGAGCACCGGCAGGGGTATCTGCAGGTTCATGTCGGCGTACAGGGTGTCGGAATCGCCCGCGATGGACTCGGGTTGGGTGGCAAAGCCGCGACCCAGTTCGATCCCCCGGTCCGTTTCGATCAGCAGAGGGCTCTGTGGCGGGACTTCTTCGATCCGCAAACCGATACCGCCGTGCAGTTCGCTGAGACCCGGCATGCCGCGGAAGGTATTGGTATTTTCCTGCTCCGTGAGGAGCACCCACTTCGCGGTGCCGTTGAGTGTGTTGTCGGACTGCATGATGGTGTGGGTCAGGTAAGTCTTGATGGCCTGCTCGTGCATGTCCGGAAGCGATGAGCCCGGATAGCGATAGCTGGCCAGACAATCCGTGGCCTGTACGCGGATGCCATTGCGTTGTGCTGCTTTGACCACCTCGAGCGGGGTGAAGCGTTCGGCTGGATCGCTGCGCAGTTGTTGCAGGTACGCTTCGAGGTCACTGGACATCGACCCGGTTTTGAAAAACTGATCCAGATCCACCTGGTTGAAATCGTTGAGCAGGCGCTGGAAATAGAGGGTTTCGACTTTTTGCGCGGCCAGCTCCGGCATGTTCTCGATCAGAAACTGCAGGCTGGCAATGCGATCCTGGCTTTCGCCGATCACCAGTCCCGGCGCGACCTTGAATACTCGCTGGACCAGTTGCGAAGCGGTTTGCGAGGTGGCTATCTCGGTCAGGGGCGGTCGTGCAGGCTGCAGGCCGGCCAGATCCTTGCGGGAAAAGAACCGTCGCGCATCCCGGGACAGATCGCTGCGATGTTCCGCGACGTATTCCTGGTAGGTGCTTACCCCGCCGAAACTGCCATCCGGCTTGCGGACCACCTTGATATGAGTCTCCCTTTGGCCCAGCGCCAATTGCCTGATCCGGGCTCTCTGCGATGTGTCGTAGGCCGTGGACGGGCTGCGTAGCATGCGTTGTGCTGGTGCTGGTTCCGGTTCCGGTTCCGGTTCCGGTGCCGGGACCGGCGGCTGTTGCCGGGGTGCCGCAGGCGCGCGGGGGCGCGATCCTCTGGGCTGGGTGTTGCCTCCGCCCTTGAGTCCCGAGCGAGGAGCGACTTCCCATTCGCCTTCGGCGTTGAGGCGTACAGGTATCGAGCCAGAAAAGGCATTCGGCTGGTCCGGGTCGATGATGGCCCAGGTGCCGTCGCCGTTGACATCGCTTTCATAGCGCACGTAATACGCGCAATCGTCGAGCATGATCGCGGTTGAAGGGTTCGAGTCGAGCTGGTAGATGCCCTGGAATTTCCCCGAGGCAGCCGGTGTAAGGCTTTCCAGCAATTCATTGGCCTGCCAATGGGCAGGAATGGCGGTTTGTTCGAGTTCCGCTGACGCTCCGGAAAGCGTCTCGAGCGGTGACGCAGCAGCCTCTGCCTCGGCAGCCGCGGATGGCCATCCCATGGGGCGCAGGCCTTTTTCCACCAGCGCCTGTTTCAAATCCTCCAGAGTGTTCACGGTCATGGTGTCATAGCGGGGGGCGAGGGGCGTATCGAGGTTGATTCGCCCGCCGGGTGTCGAACGGATCACGCTGTCGGCCATTGCGCCTTCGGCATTGCGATAGACCACCAGCAGGTTGCTCCGGTAGCGCTGCAGCGTAAACATCCCCGGCTCCGGCAGCAGTGATCGCAGATCCTGCGGCGTCCGGTCAGCCCACACGGTTGGGACCTGAATGCGCCAGTCGCCTTTGATTTTCGCCTGGACAGCGTCCATATCCGCTACGCCATCAATCACGTCCTCTACAGAAGAACCGGGATAGTCGGCATATGCCACCGGCAGTCCGGGGTCGCTACCCAGCGGTTGCACCTGACCGGGCGTGACGTCTTCGATACGCGCACACAAGGCATCGGTCTGTTCACTGATGCCTCGATAACCTCTGAAGGTCGTCATGTGTTCCTGATTGACCAAAGCCGCCCAGCGCGACGCGCCTTTCAATTCTTCGTTGAAACGAATGACTTCGCCGGCAAAGAAGCTGCGAGCCATCTGACTGTGGGGGGCCTGTGAAAGCGAGCTTTCGTTGATGTGCCAGGTGGTGGTCATGTCGAGGGCCTGGACACGGATGCGCTGCGCATTCGCGGCTTTGATCAGGGCCAGCAGGTTGAATCGGCCTTCGGGGTCGTTGGCGGCCACGTGGTCGAGTTTGCTCAGGTAATTTTGCAGCTCCTGCGACATTTCCCCGGTTCTGGCGAATGCATCCAGATCCGGCTGGTTGACGTTGGCCAGCAACTCCTGCAGGTAGAGGGTCTTCACCCCTTTCTGCGCAAGGGCGGGCATGTTCTCGATCAGAAACTGCTTGCTGGCGATGCAGCCACGGCTCTCGCCAAGAACCAGTCCTGGCTTTTGTGCGAAGGCATAATCGAACAGTTCGCCCGGCGTCGCGATCACCGGTGCCGGGGACAGCGCCGGACGAGGCACGGGAGGATGGGCCTCGTAGTAGGCTTTGGCGTCGTTGACCAACAGGTTACTCGGTTCCTCTTGCGCCAGTTCGAACTCACTCAGTTCTTCAATGTGTTCGTCGATGGGGCCCATCATCACGCTACGGGCGCCGACGGTATCGGTATCGATGCTGCCAAGGGGCCACACGCGCCTGAACAGGCCGCGCACGTCTGGCCCGCCGAGTGCCCAGGCTCTCATTTGCGGGTCTTCGAGGCCGGGTACGTAAATGCCCGGCGTGCGCGCCCATTCTTCAATGACGGGAGGGGCGGGGTGGCTTGCGCTGGTCAGCGGTGGTTTGATCGTGCCGCCGCGCAGCCCCAGCTGTGGGGTGACTTCCCATTGCCCTGTTTCGCTCAGGCGCACGGGGATCGAACCGGAAAACGCGTTGGGCCTGGCCGGGTCGATGATGGCCCAGGTTCCGCGACCATTGATATCGGACTCATAGCGCACGTAGTAGGCACTGCCGTCGAGCCTGATCGCCGAGGATGGATTGGAAGCCAGTTGATAGATGCCCTGAAAACGTCCCGATTCGCCATTCAGCCGGGTTTCATCCAGGCTGGCGTCAATCTTGTAAGCCTCGGGGATCGATGTCGTCCTGCTCACGACGTCGGGCTCTACAACCGTGGCGTCGACGGTTACGGGTTCAGGGAGCGTGGCGGTTGTCGATTGCTTCAGATCCGCCATCTCCTGTGCCTCGGCGGCATCAATTTCGGGGCCGATTTCTTCCAGAGATCCGGGACCTTTGAGCATCAGCAGATTGAACAGCAGATCGATCCCGGCGAACACCGCGCCCAGCACGCCGGCCTTGCGCTCTTGGGACGTTTTTGCGTTCACCGCCTGATCGATGTTCAGTCCCAGGTTGACGATGCTCGCGCCCACCACCGGCAGTGCAACCGGCCAGCCAACCACCGCCATTGGCGCGAACAGCCTTATCCCGGCTTTGAGATAGCCTATCCACAGTTTCTTGCGCAAATCGCCGTTGCTGGTGAGGGAGAATTCGGCCTCGGCAAACATCGCGTCCTTGGTGGAATCGCGCAGCCAACTGAACGCGTCACCTTCGATAATGCGGCTCTGGCTGTTGATCAAATGGTGATCGTATTTCCCCCAGGTGCTGACCAGACGATTCATCAGGTCGGTGATGTTTTCATCGATGGCTTGTCGGTCGGCGAGCGTGAAATGCGTCATGAAGGCCTGCCGGTCGGTGCTCTTGTTCATGCACTGCAGTATCCAATAGTGCATGTCCGTCGCGGTTTCCAGCACTTTGAACACCGGATTTTCGCCGGGCAGGTAGACGATCTGCCGACCTTTTGGCGCGACAAAACGAATGAGGTTGGTGGCCACGTGACCATCGACATCCACGGTGCGAACCGTGTTCGGGCAAGAATGTTCGGCCTCCAGCATCTGCAGGGTCACCGGCCATGTGAGCGGGCCGATGACCGCCTGGGTGATGAACTGAAAGTCCTCATCGCTCAATTGACGCGTGTCCCGGGCCTTCACCGCTTCACTGAGGAAGGTGCATTTGGCCAGGGTTCGGAAGTCTGTGGCGGAGGTTTGCCAGTAGTCTTCCAAACGCCGGTTGTACAATTTGCTGAAGTCGATTTTCCAGAATCGCTTCAGCACCTCGTTGCCGTGCAGGCGCACTTCATTGGTTTCGTTGAACGTTCCGGCGGTCGGGCCGACGCTGTAGAAGCCTGCGTAGACATCCAGCAGGTCGGCGTTGTCCTGATCAGCGACACGAAATCGCTGTATCACCAGCTGGGTCAGCGTCAGGGTCGAGGTCGGTGTGGCGTTGACGTGTTCCCAGCCGGTAAAGGTTTTCCAGTTGCTTTGAGCGGCGTCGAAGCGGTGGAAATACACGTGATCCGGATCGAGTCCGGTGAGTTCGAAATCAGCCAGCAGCTCACTGGCGACCTCGTAGGCGGTGTCGCGCAGGCTTGGGCAGTTCTGGATGACGCTTTTGGCGATGGCCTTGAGCGCAGCCTTGTCCGCTGCATTGGGCAGCGGATTTGAAGGGGTATGGGTCATGTCATCTCTATCCTTGAGAAGCGGCGAGTGAGCATGAACTGAATACGAATGAACCGTGCACTACATAGTTAGGCCCACTGCGATTGCAAATGGGTGTATACGCGCGTGCGGCCATCCGCCACGCCGCCCTTACTGTTTCGCAATTGCAGGTGTATCGTATTTGCCTTTTGCGGGCCGCTCGCCCGACGCAGATACGTGAGGTAGTTGAGTTCATGTCCTTTACCCGTCGCCAAATCCTCGGTGGCCTGGCCGGTCTTGTTGTCGTTGGTCTCGGAGCGGGGGGCGCATCGCGCTACTGGCTGGGCAGGATGGCCGACGCTGACGCCGGCCACGACTACGAGCTGATCGCCGCGCCGCTGGACGTGGAGCTGGTGCCGGGCCACAAGACCGAAGCCTGGGCGTTCGGCCCGTCGGCACCGGGTACCGAACTGCGCGTGCGTCAAGGGGAATGGCTGCGGGTGCGCTTCATCAACCATCTGCCGGTGGCAACCACCATTCACTGGCACGGCATTCGTCTGCCGCTGGAAATGGACGGCGTGCCTTACGTCTCGCAACTGCCGGTGTTGCCGGGTGAATACTTCGACTACAAATTCCGCGTGCCGGACGCCGGCAGTTATTGGTATCACCCGCACGTCAGCAGCAGCGAAGAGCTGGGGCGCGGGCTGGTCGGGCCGCTGATTATCGAAGAGCGCGAGCCGACCGGTTTCGTGTACGAAAAGACATTGAGCCTGAAAAATTGGCACATCGATGACGTGGGCAATTTCGTCGAGTTCAGCATTGCGCGTGAAGCGGCGCGGGGCGGTACGGCAGGGCGACTGTCGACGATCAACGGCGTGCCATTGCCGGTGATTGAGTTGCCCGCCGGGCAGATCACACGGGTGCGTTTGCTTAACCTCGATAACACCCTGACCTACCGCATCAACATTCCCGGCGTCGAAGCAAAAATCTATGCGCTGGACGGCAACCCGGTCGAGCCGCGCCCGTTGGGCAAGGAATACTGGCTGGGTCCCGGCATGCGCATTTGCCTGGCGATCAAGGCACCGGCAGCCGGAGAAGAACTGTCGCTGCGTAACGGTCCGGTGCGGCTCGGCACCCTGCGTTCGGTGGCCAATGCCGACGCGCCGACCGACTGGCCGAAAGCGCTGCCGGCCAACCCGGTGGCTGAGCCGGACCTGGCGAATGCCGAGAAACTCAACTTCAATTTCGAATGGGTCGGTTCGGTGTCGGTCAACGTCGACAATGGCAAGCCGCCGAGCCTGTGGCAAATCAACGGCAAGGCCTGGGACATCACCGACAAGACCTGCGCCGACCGCCCGATTGCCAGTCTCAAGCTGGGCCAGAGCTATATTTTCGAATTGAAAAACATGACCCAGTACCAGCATCCGATTCACCTGCATGGCATGAGTTTCAAGGTGATTGCGTCGAACCGGCACAAGATCATTCCGTACTTCACCGACACTTATCTGCTGGGCAAGAACGAGCGCGCGCAAGTGGCGCTGGTGGCCGATAATCCGGGCGTGTGGATGTTCCATTGCCACGTGATCGACCACATGGAAACCGGCCTGATGGCCGCCATTGAGGTGAAGTGATGCGCCAGATTCGCCCCGCGGCGATCATCGACCGCAGCCGTGACCGCGATTTCATGCGCGAAGCCCTGACCCTCGCCGCACAAGGTGCCGCGCTGGGCGAAGTGCCTGTGGGCGCGGTGCTGGTGCAGGACGGTGAGATCATCGGTCGCGGCTTCAATTGCCCGATCAGCACCAGCGACCCGAGTGCCCACGCGGAAATGGTTGCGATCCGTGCAGCGGCACAGGCGCAGGACAACTATCGTCTGCCGGGCAGCACGCTGTATGTGACGCTTGAGCCGTGCAGCATGTGCGCCGGGCTGATCGTCCATTCGCGGGTGGCGCGGGTGGTGTATGGCGCGCTGGAGCCGAAGGCCGGGATTGTGCAGAGCCAGGGCCAGTTCTTCACTCAGGGCTTTCTCAACCATCGAGTGCTGTATGAAGGTGGGGTTTTGGCCGAAGAGTGTGGTGCGGTGTTGACCGAATTCTTCCGTGCTCGGCGAGCAAAAAGCCCCTCACCCTAACCCTCTCCCAGAGGGAGAGGGGACTGACCGGGTTGGATGGCCAAGGTCCGCCGACCTGTGTCATCGAGCCGAACTCAAGTTTTGAAAAGCCCAAAGATCGGCTCCCTCTCCCTGGGGAGAGGGCTGGGGTGAGGGGTAGGCCCACCGCGGTGATCGGGAAAATGCTTACTTTCTGGCGACAATCACTGCGCGCATCGGCGCCGGCAGGCCTTCGATGGTTTTGCTGTGGTCTTCGGGATCGAGGAAATCGCTCAGCGACTGGTACTTCATCCACTCGGTGCCACGTTGTTCCTCGACCGTCGTGGTGCTCACATCTACGCAACGAATGTCGGTGAACCCTGCGCGGCGCAGCCACAATTCCAGCGCCGGCACTGACGGCAGGAACCAGACGTTACGCATCTGCGCATAACGGTCTTCCGGCACCAGCACCTGATGCTTGTCGCCTTCGACCACCAATGTTTCCAGCACCAGTTCGCCGCCCTTGACCAGGCAATCCTTCAGCGCCAGCAGATGCTCGATGGGCGAGCGACGGTGGTAGAACACGCCCATCGAAAACACCGTGTCGAAGCCTTCCAGATTCGGCGGCAAGTCTTCGAACGGGAACGGCAGGTGCCAGGCATTGGGTTCTGACAAATAGCGCTGCACGGCCTGAAACTGGCAGAAGAACAGCCAGTTCGGGTCGACACCGATCACGCTATCGGCGCCCGCGCCGAGCATGCGCCACATGTAGTAACCGTTGCCGCAACCGACATCGAGGATGCGTTTGCCCTTCAAGTCCAGATGCGCAGAGACGCGCGACCATTTCCAGTCCGAACGCCATTCGGTGTCGACGTGCACGCCGAACAGATCAAACGGCCCCTTGCGCCACGGCGACAGGCCCATCAGCGCGGTACGCATCTGCGCACGAGTTTCCTCGTCGCAATCGGTGTCGAGTTTCAGGCCGTTGAGCAGATCGACTTCGCTCGGCTGGATCTTCGGCAAGGCGTCCAGCGCACTTTGCCAGCGCTCCAGGTCGCCGTGACCTTTCTCCATTTTTTTGTCGAGTTGCGCTTGCAGGGTGTTGGCCCAGTCGGCCAGCGGGGTGCCAGCCAGACGGCGGGCGAGGGAGGACAGATCAATCATGGCAAGGCAATCAACGAGGCAAAGTTAAGACACTGGAACCACGGCACGACTTTCGAGAACCCGGCGGCCAACAGGCGTTCGCGGTGTTCTTCGAGGCTGTCGGGCTTCATGACGTTTTCGATGGCGCTGCGTTTCTGGGCAATTTCCAGTTCGCTGTAGCCGTTGGCGCGTTTGAAGGCGACGTGCAGATCGGTGAGCAGCGCGTGTTCCTCGGCATCGTTGAAGCGCAGCTTTTCCGAAAGGATCAAAGCGCCGCCGGGCAGCAAGGACTGGCGGATGCGTGAGAGCAACGCGGTGCGCTGCTCCGGGGCGATGAATTGCAGGGTGAAGTTCAGCGCCACCACCGAGGCGGGTTTGAAGTCGAGCGCGAGGATATCGCCTTCGATCACTTCGACCGGCAGCAACTCCTGGAACATCGAATCCTGACCGTTGAGGTATTCGCGGCAGCGTTCGACCATCGCGGCGGAGTTATCCACCGCGATCACCCGGCAACCGTCGGTGCGCACATGGCGACGCAGGGCTTGAGTGACCGCGCCCAGCGACGAGCCGAGATCGTAGAGCACGCTGTTCGGTTGGGCGAACTGCGCAGCGAGCACGCCAAGGTTTTCGACGATGGTCGGGTAACCCGGCACCGAGCGCTTGATCATGTCCGGGAACACCCGCACCACGTCTTCGTTGAAGGCGAAATCGGGTACCTGGGCCAAAGGCTTGGCGAAAATGCGATCGGGTTCTTTGCTCACGGCGGTTCCGGCGGTGTCGGTGGAAAAGGCCGGCATTTTAGCCAAAGTGGCGCGGGGATGCTTGGGTTGTCTGATAAAGCGGCGCGACAGTGCTGGAATCATCGCGGTCAGGGAAATTGCTTTCGTCGTAACGCCGCCCGGAGCAGGCTCGCTCCCACAGGTATTCGCGGTATCCCTGTGGGAGCGAGCCTGCTCGCGAAGAAGTCAGCGCGGTTTCTGCGAGAAAGCGGACGCGGCGATGCCCCACTGGCCCAACCAGTAGCTGAGGATGATGACGTAAGGCGCGGCGTGGAATGGCGATACGAAGCGATCAATGCCGATCACGCTGTCCGAGAACACAAACGCCAGCGCACCGCCGGCCGCCAGCAATGCCGAGCGCTTGGGCACATCGGTGCCGAGCCGCGCAAGCGCGCGCCAGAGCATCGCACTGATAGCCGCGCCGTAGACAATCACCGGCACCAGCAATGGCCCCAGACCGCTGGCAATCAGCATCCCCAGCAGCACCGCACCCACCCCGAGGGCAACTATCAGCGGCACAACCGCAAGACGCTTGCAGTCACTCAAATAAGCCTTCAGATACGCCAGATGCGCGATCAGAAACGCGCCGAGGCCAAACACAAACAGATCCCCCGGCCACGCCAGCAACACATCACCGAGCAACGAGAAAATCAGACCAAGGCTGATCCAGCGGCGATAGTCGCTGGGCGGCGCATCGTGCAACCAGCCGAGCAAGGCCAGCACCGGGAGCGGTTTGACCAACAGGCACAGCAACGCCGCATGGGTGCTGACACCGTACAGAAACGTCACCGCGCCCATCAGCGCCAGAATCAGCCAGCCCACGATCAGTTCACCGAAATAGCGCAGTCAAAGGTTTCCACCGGCAGCACTTCCGGCGCCCACGGTTGTTGCGAGGTCAGACGCAGACGCCCGGTGCCGGGCGCGAAGGCCTGGAAACGCCAGGTCGAAATGCCGGCAGCACCGACCACACCGGCATCTTCAGGATTGCTGTAAACCTCGGGGCTGAGTGCGCGTAATACGCCGCCGGCGGAATCCTGAATCGCCCAGCGATAGCCGGTGGTCGGGTTGCTTGGCAGGGTGACGATGAGGTTTTGCCCGTTGTTCAGTTGCACGGGGCATTCGCTCTGTTTTTCCACGGTCACGTTCTGTTTCGGTTGCGTGGCGCAGGCGGCCAGCAGAGAAAGGGCGAGGGGGAGAAACAGGCGAGTGGGGGACATAAGGTCAGCGGCTCCGACGTTGGCGACGAACGGCGAGCATAACTGAAGATGAGACAAAGTGTGTCTCAAGGTTGCCGCTGATGATGACGGGGAACGGCTCAACCCGTGGTTGGCCGGCAGGCCGTTCGACCGCGGTATCGGTTAATCCCAGGCCAGATAAATGTCAAAGTCGGCTTTGATGTACAAGTTCGCTCCAGTGGTGGTTTTGGCGGTTATGGATAAGTCTCTGGAGACGTAGTGCCGATCATCAGTGACTTCAAGTACGAGGGTGGCTTCGACAATTTCCAGGCTCAAGCTCAGGTATTCATTAGACGCCCAGCGCATTTCATCGAATCTCAACAAGGTGATCGGACTTCCCGGGCTCGGATATTGATAGGTGCCGGAGGTGACGCCTTGTTTTAAATGAATTTCAAATGCGCGTGCGTCGCTGGTGATGTCGGTCAGTGATGAGAGGGTTCCGCTCCGGCTGGTAAAGTTGAGGTCCGGTATCAGAAAGAGGGTGTTATATCTCAGGGTGGAAGAATGATAGGGCGCTCGCACAATGGATGTTCCGCTAGGGTCGGAGAAAAACCTTGCATTGAACTCTCCCGTTATGTTTTGCAGCGTTGCCACGGACGCAGTGACGTTCATGGGGGCGTTCCGGGCAACGCCCAGTTGTTTTGCAGCGCTGTTGGCAAGGTGCAATACAACATCGAAGGTGGACTCGATTTTTAGACGCTCGCTATCTATCAGCACCTCAAATGAGAGGGTTCCGGAATAACGGCGTCCATCTTCCGTGATGTTCAGTTCAAGCTCGGCATGGGTGGGCTTGAAAGTCATCAAGTTGAAGCTGGTGCCAGTTCGTTGCATTTCACTGTAGGAAATGTTTTGAATGACCTCGTCTTCGGGATATGTATGGTGCCCGGAAACGATGTCCGATTTGAGGGTCATTCGAATCCCACGATGATCATTGGTTATCGATTGATGGATTGGGTGTGTACCGCAAGTGCTTTCAAAGTCGAGGAAACCGGCAACGTTGGCCAGTCTGTTTTGAATGCTTTGAGAGCGGTAGGGATACCGCGCTTCTCCCGAAGCGGTATCGCTGGTGAACGTGGCGCTGAATTCGCCGGAAAGATTCTGCTGGACGCTTGCGTTAATTGCGCTCGGATTTTCCATAGTGTGCTCGCAGGTCAAAAGCCAATTGAGCACGAAGTATCGGTAGGCGGGGGGATGGAAGGTACTGTCAGAGTTGACAGTTCTTTAGACTGATATGGGCTGCTGGTTTTGTTCCTGGAAACAAAACAGGCATAACCATCGCTGCGGATGTTGGCCCGCAGCGATGGAGGGTTGGGTCAGAACAGAACTTTCGCCACATCCGCAAAGCGCTTGGCGAAGTGCACCGTTATTCCTTCTTTCAGATAATCCGGCAATTCCTCGAAGTTGCCCCGGTTCGGCTCCGGCAGGATCAGTTCGAAGATCTTCTGCCGCCGCGCCGCAATCACCTTCTCGCGCACCCCGCCAATCGGCAGCACATGCCCGGTCAATGTCAGTTCGCCGGTCATCGCCACACCTTTCTTCGGCGGCTGGTTACGCGCCAGCGAGAGCAGGGCGCTGGCCATGGTCACGCCGGCACTCGGGCCGTCTTTCGGCGTTGCACCTTCCGGTACGTGCAGGTGGACGAAGGCTTCGTCGAAGAACTTCGCGTCACCGCCAAACTGTTTCAGGTGCGAGCTGACGTAGCTGTAGGCGATCTCGGCCGACTCTTTCATCACATCGCCCAGTTGCCCGGTGAGTTTGAACCCACGGTTGAGCGTATGAATCCGCGTGGCTTCTATCGGCAAAGTCGCGCCGCCCATGCTGGTCCACGCCAGACCGGTAATGACGCCGGTGCCGGACAGCACCTGTTCGTTGCGGAACACCGGATGGCCCAGCGAGGCTTCGAGGTCTTTTGGCCCGAGCTTGATCACCGCTTTCGGGTCATCGATCAGTTTCATGACCGCTTTGCGCACCAGTTTGCCCATCTGTTTTTCCAGCTGACGCACGCCGGCTTCGCGGGCGTAACCGTCGATCAGGGCTTTGAGCGCGCTGTCGTTGATGCTCAGGCTGCCCTTTGACACGCCGGCCTTTTCCAGCAGTTTCGGCCACAGGTGACGCTTGGCGATGGCGACTTTTTCTTCGGTGATGTAGCCCGACAGGCGAATCACTTCCATCCGGTCCAGCAATGGGCCGGGGATCGAATCCAGAGTGTTGGCGGTGCAGACGAACAGGACTTTCGACAAGTCCATGCGCAGGTCGAGGTAGTGGTCGAGGAATTCGACGTTCTGCTCCGGGTCGAGGGTTTCCAGCAACGCCGAGGCCGGGTCGCCCTGGTAGCTCTGGCCCATCTTGTCGATCTCATCGAGCATGATCACCGGGTTCATCACTTCGACGTCTTTCAACGCCTGCACCAGTTTGCCCGGCTGCGCGCCGATGTAGGTGCGACGATGGCCCTTGATTTCGGCTTCGTCGCGCATGCCGCCGAGGCTGAAGCGGTAGAACGGCCGGCCGAGGGACTCGGCGATGGATTTGCCGACGCTGGTTTTACCCACACCCGGCGGGCCGACCAGCAGCACGATGGAGCCGCTGATTTCGCCCTTGTAAGCACCGACGGCGAGGAACTCGAGGATGCGATCCTTGATGTCGTCGAGGCCGGCGTGGTGTTTGTCGAGGACTTTGCGGGCGTGCTTGAGGTCGAGCTTGTCTTCGCCATACACGCCCCACGGCACCGAGGTCGCCCAGTCGAGGTAGTTGCGGGTAACCGCGTACTCCGGCGAGCCGGTCTCGAGGATCGACAGTTTGTTCATTTCCTCTTCGAGACGTTTCTGCACCTGCGCCGGCAGGACTTTGCCTTCCAGGCGTTGTTCGAACTGTTCGAGGTCGGCGCTGCGGTCGTCCTTGGTCAGGCCAAGCTCTTGCTGGATGACCTTGAGTTGTTCCTTGAGGAAGAACTCTCGCTGATGCTCGCCGATCTTGCGGTTAACTTCCGCCGAGATCTCTTTTTGCAGGCGTGCGACTTCGACTTCCTTGCGCAGCATCGGCAGGACTTTTTCCATGCGCTTGAGCATTGGCACGCAGTCGAGCACTTCTTGCAGCTCGGGGCCGGTGGCGGAAGTCAGGGCGGCGGCGAAGTCGGTCAGCGGCGACGGGTCGTTGGGGCTGAAGCGATTGAGGTAGTTCTTCAGTTCTTCGCTGTACAGCGGGTTGAGCGGCAGCAGTTCCTTGATCGCGTTGATCAGCGCCATGCCGTAGGCCTTGACCTCGTCGGTCGGCTCGGTTGGCTGGTGCGGGTATTCGACTTCGACCAGATACGGTGGGCGATGGTGTTTGAGCCAGGTTTTGATGCGCACGCGGCTCAGGCCTTGGGCGACGAACTGCAGTTTGCCGTTCTCGCGGCTGGCGTGGTGGACTTTGACCAGCGTGCCGTATTCGGGGAGGGCGCCGGTGTTGAAGTGGCGCGGGTCTTCCTGGGGCGTGTCCATGAAGAACAGGGCCAGGGAGTGGTGGTCGGATTTGCTGACCAGGTCGAGGGTTTCGGCCCAGGGTTCTTCATTGACGATGACCGGCAGGACTTGTGCCGGGAAGAACGGGCGGTTGTGGATCGGGATGATGTAGACCTTCTCCGGCAGGTTTTGGCCTGGGAGGGCGAGGCCTTTGCCGGAGGAGGTGTGTTCGATGTGTTCGGCTTCGCTGTAGTCGTCTGGGTTTTCCGGGAATTCTTGCTGGTCGCTCATGGGGCACCTGCGCAATGGAGTATGGGTCTTAGATGGGGCAGGGCTTGGGTGGTTTCAATGGGCGGGGGTGTTTCTGCTTGTGTTCAGGGTTTTGACAGGGTTTCTTTGGACTTGGCGGCCTTTGGGCCGACCATGTTGTGGTTGTTGGGTGTGTATATCCGTTTTTTCGGTGATGGCGGCTTAGGGTTCCGCCCTTACGGCGGGTCACTTTTTCCAGACGCCGAAAAAGTAACCAAAAAGGCTTGCTCCTACGTGCGGCCCGCTCGCTAAAGCTCGGGGTTCCTTCGCTCCGGGATCAATCCGGGCGCAGCGCCTACGGTTTGCTTCGCTGCACCTCCTCTCGCTGTGTTTGGCTTCGCCAAACGGTCGCTACGCTCCCACCCCCGGATCAATCCCGGAACGAAGCCTTCCGACGTCGCCCATGGATCAAGATCAAGAGCAGGCGAGCTGACACTCGGCCTATTGAGTGGTGAAGAGCGGGTGTTCGGCTTTGGTTCGGTGTTGGATTATCCCCTTACCTCAACCCTCTCCCTCCGGGAGAGGGTTAGGGTTAGGGTGAGGGGCTTTTGATCTGTTTCGGAATCTGAGTTCAACTCGGTCTTTCACGTCGGCGTAGCTCACTCAAACACCTCGGTCAGTCCCCTCTCCCTTTGGGAGAGGGTTAGGGTGAGGGCTTTTAGCTGTGTGGCGGAAGTTGGGGGATTTCGTGGTTATCCAGCACGCGGTTCACGGCCAGTTCGGCGAGCATGATGATTTGCTGGATCGCCAGAATCGTGCGTCGCTGCGGCAGTTCGATGTAGGCGGCGATGTCGCTGGTCATGAGGCTGGCCTGTGCCAGGGATTCGCAGGCGTGCACCAGCAGGCTTTCGCTGTCCTGATCGGGGGCGATCTGGAACATGGTGCTGGGTTTGTGGAAGCGCAGGGTCAGGGCGTTGGGTTTGAGGTAGTGGTCGAGGGCGCGTTCGGCGGCGTCGTGGAATTTCTTCGAATCGGGGGATTGGTAGGGCGAGGTGTCGTTGGTTTCTGGTGGGTTGGGTGTGGGCTTTTTCATGGTGAAACTCCGAATGATAAGTGGGGCTGTCACTCTCAATCACCGCGACGCGACAGAGGGTGGCAGCTGTACGCGGGTTCGCGGACCGAGCCATTCGGCAATCTCGGCATACCCGAAGGTATCCCGCGCACAGCCACCATCAAACCAAACGAGAAGCGCTGGGCGCTCCAGTTTGGGCTGGCGATTATGCATCAAATCGAATGAACTGCTCGGGCCGCGACGCCCGTTCGCTGAATTTGCAGCGACCCTCAGAGCCTATCCACCCCACTTCCGAGGCACAACCGACGCGACTTGTCGGAAAACTCCGTTCAATCACCAGCGTCTGTAGGACGAGCACATTTCCCACAACCCAACACATTCCCACCCCGGTTTGTGGCGCAACAAAAAAGGCGATGTCCCTCACGAGACATCGCCTTTGTTTTACCGCCGCTAAAGCTTATTCCGGCAGTTTGTAAGCAATGATGTAGTCGCCCATTTTGGTGCCCAGCGAGCCGTGACCACCGACAACCAGCAGCACGTATTGCTTGCCGTCCTTGCCGGTGTAGGTCATCGGAGTCGCTTGACCACCTGCTGGCAGACGCGATTTCCACAGCTCTTTACCGCTGTTGACGTCGTAGGCGCGCAGGTACTGGTCGAGGGTGCCGCTGAGGAAGCCGACGCCGCCGGCCGTGACCATGGAGCCGCCCATGCTTGGCACGCCCAGGGTGAAGCCGATCGGGATTGGCGAGCTGTCGCGGCTGGTGCCGTTTTTGTGTTTCCACACGACCTTGCCGGTGGTCAGGTCGATACCGGCAACGTAGCCCCAGGCCGGGGCCTGACACGGTACGCCGAGTGGCGACATGAACGGGTGCATGATCACGGCGTATGGCGCGCCGGTGTTCGGTTGCACGCCAGCGGTCTCGCTTTCGCGTTTGCTGTCGGCTGCTACTTCAGCACGTGGCACCATTTTCGAAACGAAGGCCATGTAGTTCGGGCTGGTGAACAGCATCTGGCGAACCGGATCGACCGAAACGCCGCCCCAGTTGAACACGCCAACGTTACCCGGATAGATCAGGCTGCCCTGTTCCGACGGCGGGGTGTACTGGCCTTCATAACGCAGTTCCTTGAACTGGATGCGGCACAGCATCTGGTCGAACGGGCTCGCGCCCCACATGGCTTTTTCGGTCAGTTCCGGGGCCAGCAGGTTGAGGTCCGAACGGGCCTGGGTCGGTGCGGTGAAGTCGCCTTTCACGGCGCCTTGCGGAACCGGGATTTCGCGGATCGGGATGATCGGCGTGCCGTCACGACGGTCGAGGACGTACAGGCTGCCCTGTTTGGTCGGGGCGATCAGCGCAGGTTTCACGCCGTCGGCGGTTTTCATGTCGAGCAGGGTTGGCTGGCTGCCAACGTCCATGTCCCACAGGTCGTGGTGGGTGAACTGGTAGTTCCAGCGCACTTTACCGGTGGCCAGGTCCAGGGCTACAACGCCGGCGCTGAATTTCTCGGCGCCCGGGGTGCGATCAGCGCCCCACTGGTCTGGAGTCTGGTTGCCCAGTGGCAGGTAAACCATGCCGAGTTTTTCGTCGACACTGGCCAGCGACCACATGTTTGCCGAGTTGCGGCTGTAGGTTTCGCCTGGTGCCAAAGGCTCGGTGGCGTCTGGCTTGTCGCTGTCCCAGTTCCACACGAGGTGGCCGTCGCGCACGTCGAAGGCGCGGATCACGCCCGATGGCTCGTTGGTCGATTCGTTGTCGGTGACGTGACCGCCCATGATCACCAGATCACGGGTAATCGCGGCTGGCGAGGTGGAGTAGTAGCCGCCAGCGGTGAACGGGCCGATGCCTTGGGTCAAGTCGACCACGCCGTTGTTGCCGAAGCCTTCGCAGATCTTGCCGGTGTCGGCGTTCAGGGCGATCAGGCGAGCATCAGCGGTGGGCAGGTACAGACGACGCGGGCAGGCTTGAGCAACGGCTTTGCCAGCTTCAGAAATCACAGCGGAGGCGGGGTTTTCAGACTTGGCGTAATTGGCTTCGTCGTAGTACGACACGCCACGGCAGGTCATGTGGGCGAAGCCTTTGAAGCCGACCGGGCTTTTGATCTGCGGGTCGAAGCGCCACAGTTCTTTACCGGTGTCCGGGTCCAGAGCCAGCACTTTGCTGTGCGCGGTGCAGGCGTAGATCATGCCATTGGCTTTGAGCGGGGTGTTTTCGTTGGTCAGCTCCACCGGGTCATCCGCGGTCGGCAGGTCGCCGGTCTGGATGCGCCAGGCTTCTTGCAGCTTGCCGACGTTGGCCGGGGTGATCTGCTTGAGCGGCGAGTAACGGTCACCGAACTCGCTGCGGCCATAAGCCTGCCAGTCGCCTTCAGGCATGTCGGGTGCGGTGCTGGTCATGTCCGCGGTGTCGCGGCCCAGTTCGCCGAAGGTTTCGCCCGGGTGGGTAAACAGGCTGGCCAGAGCGGTGAGGCCGGCCAGCACGACAGCAACGGTCAAACCGCCCGTGCCCATTGGCGCCGGGCCATTGAGCAGCAGCGGACGACGGAACCACGGCAGCAACATCACGAAGCCGAGGACAAACCACAGGGCCAGACGTGGCACCAGTTGCCACCAGTCCAGACCCACTTCCCACAGCGCCCAGACGGTGCTGGCGAACAGCACGATGGCGTAAAGGCCCAGCGCTGCACGGCGGCGCATCAGCAGCAGAATGCCGCTCAGCGCAATGCCGATACCGGCCAGCAGGTAGTACAGCGAGCCGCCGAGCATGCTCAGCTTGACCCCACCGGCCAACATGGCCAGGCCCATCAGTAGAAGCAGAATGCCGAGCAGACTCGGTAACAGACGGCCCCGACTCGAAGCACTTTCGGTGCTCATAGTGTGATTCTCCGTGACGTTTTATGTAGTCCCACGCTGTAGTCACTGTAGATGACGATTTGGCGTGGGCATGGTTCAGATAAAAACTTGTCTAGCTAACGAATTTCATAAATCCCCATTGTGGGAGCGGGATTTGCGTAAACCTTTAGAACGAGGACTGGATCTTGATCCCGCCGATCAGGGCGTCGTCGACGTTGTTCACGCCACCGGGGTGGCGGATGTATTGCAGGTTCGGGCGCACGGTCAGCCAGTGGGTCACGTGCACGCCGTAATACAGTTCGGCGCTGTATTCGGTGTCTTGCGGCGGCAGGAACGACGGATCGTCATAGTCGTAGACGGCGTTGGCCTGATTCGTTGCTTCGGCGTTTTTGCGGTAGGCCGGGTTCACGTGCACGCGGGCGAGGGCGAAACCGATGTCGTCCTTGGTGCGGGCATCGAACGGGCCTTTGTAGGTGATGCCGGCCTGCACGTAGTTGTCGATGGCGTTGGTTTTCTTGTCGTGCATCGTGCCGTTGGCGAACACGCTCAGGCCGCGACTGTTGTCGCTGGCGACGCTGGTGATTTGCTGCTGAATACCCAGCCACACACCGTGCTTGCTCGACGCGCTACGGTAGGCTTCGCCGCTGAGGGCCGCCGGTTGGCCGTTCTGATCTTTATATGCATCGGTGGCTTTGGCGTTGCTGTAGTAGTAACCGGCGCGGTATTCGCCCGGCAGGCCGTTGAGCTTCGGTGTCCACACCAGTTCGATCGGCAGGATCGCGCCCTGGGTGCCACTGCCGCTGAGTTTGAAGCCGTTGCCGCGATCAAGGTTCGACGGGTTCTGCTCGTAGGCGCCGACTTGCGCGTACAGCTCCGGGGTCAGGTGATATTTGACGCGCATTGCCCATTGGCTGACCGGCCAGTTGTACCAGATGCCGCCGACCCAGTTGCCGACCTGCGAGCCGCAGAACGCGAGGTTCTGGAAGTCGCACGGGAAGCTGTTGAAGTCTTCGCCTTCGCCGAAACGGCCGACCTTGATGTCGAGTTTCTGATCGAAGAATTTCTGCTGGTACCACATCTGCGTCAGGCGCGTGGTCTGGCCACGGCCCCAGACTTCCTGGGCCGACGTGAAGCCGCCGACACGCGGATCGTTGATGCGGTCGTTGCTGATGTTGTTGCCGCTGCGCTTGGTGATGGTCAGTTGAAACTCGGCGTCGTCCCAACCGAGGATTTTCTGCAGGTCCAAGTGCGTGCCCAGGCCGAACTGGTCGCTGTAACGCGCGGTGCGGTCGTGGTCATAGCCGCCGTGCAGGTTGCTGCCCATTTCACCGGTGTAGTCGAGTTTGAAGTCGTAGCCTTTTTCCGAGAGTTCTGTACGCGTGCCGTTCCAGTCACCGAGCATGTACGGTGATTCACTGTCGAACGCGGACGCCGCTTGGGCGCAAGTGGCGAGGCCCAGGGCGGTGCAGCCGGCAAAGGTGCGCAGGGCTGAGATAGCGCTGTCTCGGGAGAAGGAAAAATCGGGCATGGATAAGTCTTTTTTTGGTGTTTTCGGGGGTGCGGGCTGAGTGCTTCAATAGGTCGCAGGCAGTGAAGCGATTCAGCGGAAGGGCGGCAGGATAATGATCTGTTACAAAAAGACAAAGTCCTTTTGTGAACATGCAGCGTTTCGGATTCGGTAACAGTGCGTCAAACGGGCGCATTGTGAGTCTGGCGGTTGCCTGCGATCTTCTCGGGTTGGCCTACATTTGAAGCAAGGCCTTCCACCTGAACAGCCCCTCGGCTAAGGTGCGCGGCTTCTGTATTTTCACTTCGCCCAAAGGCCAGGCATGAACGACCACACCCCCGATCCACTGCACGGCGTCACCCTCGAACAGATCCTCAATGCCCTGGTCACTCATTACGAATGGTCGGGGCTGGCCGAGCGCATCGATATCCGCTGCTTCAAGAGCGATCCGAGCATCAAGTCGAGCCTGACGTTTTTGCGCAAAACCCCGTGGGCGCGGGAGAAAGTCGAGCGTCTGTACGTGAAGTTGATGCGCACCAAGCGACCGCTTTGAGATGGACGCCGTATTACGGCGACGCCTGATTACCTGCGCTGCGGTATTGGGCTGGGCGGGGTTGGCGATTCAGCTTTATCTGATTTTCTTCGCACGCTTGAGCGTCGGCGCCAGCCTGTTGGGCGGGCTGGTGAGCTTCTTCAGTTACTTCACGATATTGACCAACACGCTGCTGGCGACGGTGCTGACCTGTGCCGCGACTGACCGCGAATCTGCTGCCCGCCGCTGGTTTCTACAGCCGTCGGTCAGTAGCGCAATTGCCGTGAGCATTGCCGTGGTCGCCCTGGCCTACAGCCTTTTGTTGCGGCATTTGTGGCATCCGCAAGGTTGGCAGTTTGTCGCCGATGAGTTGCTGCACGACGTGATGCCGCTGCTGTTTCTGGGTTATTGGTGGTGGTGCGTGCCGAAAGGCACATTGCGCCTGTGGCATCTGCCGCTGTGGCTGATATATCCGCTGGTGTATTTCATCTATGCGCTGCTGCGCGGCCATTTGCTCGGTGCGTATGCGTACCCGTTCATTGATGTGTCGGTGTTGGGTTATCCACAGGTGCTGATCAATGCCGGGGGGATTTTGCTGGGGTTTGTGCTGATCGGGTTGCTGATCATCGGCCTCGACCGCTGGCGGTCCCTGTAGGAGCGAGCAGGCTCACTCCTACAAGGGATATCACTCTTCTTCAGAGCCTTCGGCGCGCCAGTAGCCGACGGCTTTAATCAGTTGCTCGTCCAGCCCATGCTCATCAATCAGCACTCGGCGGATCTGTCGTGAAACTTTGGTCTCTGTGGCCACCCACGCATACAGATTGCCCTTGGGCACCTGCACCTGCTTAACCGTGCTCAGCAGGTTGTCCTTGCCCCCCTCGCGCAACACCCAGATCACATTGACCTGCGCCGCGCTCTCCAGCACTTGCTGTTCGGCACCGTTTTCCACTTCGATCACCACCAGCGCCCTGCGGTTGGCCGCGAGTCCTTCGAGACGACGGGCGATGGCGGGCAGGGCGGTTTCGTCGCCGATCAGCAGGTAGCTGTCGAAGATGTCCGGGACGATCATCGATCCGCGCGGCCCGCCGATGTGCAGGATCTGGCCGACGGTGGCTTGTTCCGCCCAGGTCGAGGCAGGGCCGTCGCCGTGCAGGACGAAATCGATGTCCAGTTCGAGCGTGTCCAGGTCATAGCGGCGCGGCGTGTAGTCGCGCATCTCGGGCATCAGCCCATTGCTCTTGCCGGCACCGAGTTCCATGGTTTCCAGCGCAGCGGCTTGCTCGGCGTTCTGCGGGAACAGCAGTTTGACGTGGTCGTCCGTGCCGAGGCTGATGAACCCGGCCAGCTCTGGCCCGCCAAGGGTGATGCGGCGCATGCGCGGAGTCAGGTCGACCACGCGCAGAACCTCCAGCTTGCGGCGTTTGATTTCGTGCATCACGCGGTGAATGGTTTGGGTATCGACTGCAGTCATTCGGCTTTCTCCTGGGCAGATGGAACGGCAGGGCCGTCGACGATGGCTTTGGCGGTGTCATTGAGCAGGTCACGCACGCGCAGGATTTCGTCGGCGCTCCAGCGGCCGTGATGCATCTGCAAAGCGTGGCGCAGGTTGTGCACCGCTTCGTGAATTTCTGGCGGCCGATCATGGCCGCGCAACGAGCGCTTGCTGACGTCGATGCGCATGCGCACGCCATCCAGCGCTACCGCTTGTTCGCTTAATGACAAACGACCGGCATCAGTGACGCTGTAGCGTTTTTTGCCGCCCTCGGCGTCACCGGCGATCAGCTCGCTTTCTTCGAGAAAGGTCAGGGTCGGATAGATCACGCCGGGGCTGGGGCTGTAGGCGCCGTCGAACATCCCTTCGATCTGGCGGATCAGGTCATAGCCGTGGCACGGCTGTTCGGCGATCAGCGCCAACAGCAGCAATTTCAGGTCGCCGGGGGCGAACACTCGTGGACCACGCCCGCCGCGTTCGCGACCGGGACGGCGATCAAGGCCGTCGCCGTGGGCAGGGTGATGAGGGTGGGGCGGATGATGGTCTCTCATGGTTCCTTCTCTCTGTCCTGTTTAGATACAACTTAAGATATATCTTATCGATTGAGCAAGGCCTTCTGACGGGTGGTCGAGCGGTGTCTGGCGTGACATCGAGTCGACGAATGACACGCATTGATCCGCAAATGGGGGTTTTCAATACCTCGGCAATCGCGCAGATTAGTGCTAACTCTCTAAACTAACGATCCGCTCCTTATTTGTGGGAAGTGTGGTACATGTCTGACGGAAGTTGCTATGTTAGTTGTGGCCTGCTCGGTCACTTATTTGGCGTCTTGTAGTCTGGCTCTTACAGTCGCTCAGGGAATTTATTAAATAACGCGGTTTTTTCTCTCTGCGGTAATGGCCTGCGGGCTACACACTTGTGGGAACTTTCCGGCTTACTTTTAAGAGCGTTTGCTTGATCATCTTTCGGCGTTACACATTGCGCTGAAGCACTACCGCTGATAACGGTTCTGCGTCAGTACAAACATTAATGCGAAATCTTTTATTCAAAACAGGTATTGGAAGATGCTCAAGCAAATCGCCCTTGCTACAACAATGACAGCCCTCGCTATGAATTCGGTGTCAGTGTTTGCCATTGATCATGTGATTCAGATGACGGCTACAGTTCCAGAAAATCACTATTATGTGGAACCCGTCGACAAGACCTGGCTCGGGAAACCAGTGGAGCTGATCTTTCGCAATGATTTGTCTGACCCTGATTTTGTCAAAATGGTTAAGCAGTTCGATACCAAACATACAGATCCGAAAGGCTCTATTCACACAAGTTTGTTGAATGAGGCTTTTCTGTATGACGGTACGAATAAAATTGACGTTGAAATCAAGTTTGGCAACAAGGTGCTGAATACCGTGCCCCAAGAGACGGTCGGCGGCACTGAATCCGTCGGTGGTAAACGCGTGGACATGGTAATTGCTCCGCAGAAGCCAACGGGTGGTTATAAAGCCGGAGCCTATACCGGTACTTTCACCATGGTGCACGAGGCAGTGTTGGCTCCTTGATGTTGTTCATGCGATAGACAAGAGTCGAATTTTGTCTTTAGTTGCGGGCGGCAGACTTTGCTGCCCCAACTTTTAATGAATCAAGTTTTTCACAAGAGTATGCCTTTCATGTCCACGATGTTATCCATCGCGGCTGTGCTCGCGCTGTTTTTTTGCGCCGTCGCAGTGGCAGCGCCTGCTGCCTCAAGTATTACGCCACGGAGTTTGTTGGCCCAGGCAGAGGGGCTGCCAGCGGACTTCGAGGAGCACTTTTTTGATGTGCCGCTGGCCGTCAGGGTTGAGCGTAACCAGCAACTCTTGGGAGAGGCGATGGTGACGCTGACACGTGACGATCGCCTCACGCTTGTAGCGTTCACTGATGTTGGCGAGAGCACAATCAAGCCTAGCGAACGCGAGATCTGGGAGAGCTATTTAAAGCAGGGAGTTGCGCTGGGGGACTGTTCTCGCCAGTGTCCTGAACAATTGCTTGCGGTGCATTACAGTCTGCAGAACTCACTGGTTTCGATTCTCACCGAACAGGCTGAACGCGACGATCAACCCCCCCGTTTTTATACACTTCCCGAGGGCGGCAGTACCGGCCTGATCTTGCGCAACCAGGTCAATCTCAATGGTGGGCAAAATCAGGATCTGGGTGGTCGCTATGGCCTTGAAGCCAGCAGTAGCCTGGGCAACTGGACGCAAGCCGTCAACCTCCAGCTGTCCCGACTGGGCGGCCTGGACAACCAGATATATCACTCGGTGAATGAGCTTTATACCCAGCGCGAACTGGATGGCAATTTTCTGCGTTTGGGTCTTTTTACCCCCTCGTCCGAGGGCCTGACCCGGCAACCGCGCACATTCGGTAGCAGTCCCGACACGGCATTTGGCGTGATGTATGGCAGCTCCGACAGTCTGGCCATCAACCAACCGACGCCGGCGGTCTATCCGATTTATGTCACCGCCAATCGACAGGCTTCGGTCGAGATTTACCGCGACGGCCTGCTGATCAATACCCAGGCAATGGCGGCCGGGCTGCAAACCCTCGATACCCGGCCACTGCCGGGGGGGATCTATGAGGTGGAAGTACGCCTGATCGAAGACGGCCAGGTGACTTCCAGCACCCAGGAGCTGGTCTACAAGCCCGCCAATTGGCGCAATCATGACCTGCCTTGGCGCTATAACCTGTTCGCCGGTCGTGAATCGAAAATGCTCAGCAACTGGGACGAGCAGGACGACGGCGCAATGACGGCCGGCGCGGCGGCCAATTATCTGTTGCACCCGCGTGCCGTTTTGGGCCTGAGTGCGCGGCAGGTGCGTGATGCCTTGCAATATGGCACGTCAGTCGATTGGGCCATCGCCAACAACGCCAGTCTCTACGCCAACATTTATGAGACCCAGGATTACGGCACCGGCCTCGATGTGCAGGGGTTGTACAACTATGGCGGTGGCAGCATGGTCGTCAGCCATAACCGCAGTTGGCTCGACACGACCCGGCTGTATGACACCCTGCCGGATGGCACTCGGGTGCGACAGCGCAATACGTATGTTGGCCAGACCAGCAACTCCTCGCTCTCGGTCACTCAGCGACTCACCAGCAAAAGTTCGATCAATGCCCGTGTGTCCTACAGCGAGGGCAATACCGAAGGCATGGCTGTGGACATGGGGTGGACGCAACGCACCCGACTGCTTGGCAGCGATGCCAACTGGCGTTTGTCAGTCTTCGACCGGCCGGGCAGTTACAGCGCTGGCGATGACCGCAACCGTGGCGTCGACCTGAGCGTCAGCATCGCCCTTGGCGGACCCGGTGAACAGATTTCCGGCAGCATCGGCACCCGCACCGCCCGTGACGGCGGCAGGGATAACAACGCGTCGCTGACGTACCGCAAGGATTTGCAGGGCCACGTGCTGCAAAGCGTATCGGCCACGGCAATCGCCGATACCTACGGGGTCGGTTTAAGCACCATGGCCACGATGCAGTCGGATCTGGTCAGCGGCGACGGTTTCATCCAGCGCTCGTCCTTCAATGACGACATTACCGGCGGCCTGAACCTCGACAGCACGATTGCCATCGGCGCCCAAAAAATGGTCATGACCAGCCAGTACGACCGCAACGGCGCCGGCATGATCATCGATGTGGAGTCGGACATCGACGGTATCGCCCTGCGCGCCGACGATTTAAGCGGGGGCAGTGCGGCCCTTCGACCGGGCCGCAATTTCGTGCCGATCACGGCTTACAGGAGCAGCTCGGTCAGTTTCGATTTCGAGGGCAATCACGTTCCCGCCGCGACTATCCAGCCCGCCCGGTCCAATTACCACTTGAACAAGGGTGGAGTGGATTACCGCAAGGTACGGGTGATGAGAACCGTCACCGTGCTCGGTCGCCTGATCAACCCGCAAGGCAAGCCGCTGAAGGGTCACCACATCATCAATCACGCCAGCCGTGGAGTCAGTGAAGTGGACGGGTTTTTCTCCATGGAGATGAATGCCGACTCACCGACTCTGGAGGTGCGCTCCGGCAATCAGTTGCTCTGTCAGTTCCGCCTCGACCCGGCCAATGCGCGTGTTGAAAACGATGTGCTGATGATCGGCGATCTGCGTTGCTCGCCCGAGACATTGGCCGAAAACGCACCCTTGAGCCTCCCTGCTGCCGGTTAAATTCGAGACTAAATCATGCAAACTTTCGGTAAATCCATTCGCTGCGCAGGGGGGCTTGGCCTGGCCCTGTTGTTCAGTGCTTCGGCAGCGGGAATGACCCAGGAAATCACCGCGCGATTTCGCCCGGACCCTGGCAATCCAATGGTCAACAAATTCGAGAACACCACGCCGATCAGTTCGATTTGCAACGATCACATTCCGGCTCGTTGCAAGGCGTTGAATATTTTCAGCCTCAGGGAAAATGCGTTTGAAGCATTCGCCAATGCACCGATCGAGGCGAACCATGAATCTGAACGGCAAGGGTTTATGGTCAAGGTGCCGTCCACCTGGCGACCGCTGGACGTGGTGCATACCAAGACCGGAGAAACCAAAAGAGTCGAGATGCGCGTTGCCGGGGTCGGCGGACTCTGGTTCATTCCTCGATTTCCGGGCGTATCAGCCTGGTTACAGCCGGGGGTTAGCTATTGGGGCTCGCAATGGCGCAATGCGCCGAGTCCTTGCCAAAGCACCAACCATTTGGCGGCGGGCGTTAACTTCGCTTCATTTTTCTGGCTGACGCCAGACGGCGCGGGCCCCTGCAGTCGCAAGCCTTCGGAGACACTCGCGACGTTGCGTTTTGCCACGCTGGAATACGCTTATGAACTGAAGACGCCTGATCCCCTGGGCATGTCCACGGGACAGTACGTCGGCAGCATCACGTATTCGGTGGGTCCCGGCGGGGATTATGATTTCGGTGATGTGATCATTCCCACGGACAACAGCATCACTTTTAACTTCACCCTCGATGTAGAGCATGCGCTGAAGGTAGAAATCCCGCCTGGTGGCCATCGAATCGAACTGCTGCCTCAAGGTGGCTGGCAAGCCTGGTTGAATCAGGGCCGTAAACCGGTGCGGTTGTTCCGCGACCAGACCTTTAATGTTTCGGCGTCCTCTCGATTCAAGATGCAACTGGAGTGTCAGTACGCGACCTCGAACACTTGCGCTTTGCGCGATGCCGAATCGGGGCGTTTTGTCCCCCTCAATATCAGCGTGAGCTTGCCCCATGGCTTGGGGGACGCTTCAGGTGCGCCAGTCAGCCGGCAACCATTACTCCTTGATGGCAGCGGCACCGAACTGTTCCAGCCGACCTTCTACGTCGATCGCAAGCCAGGGACTTTGCACTTCGAAATTACCAAAGAAAACGTCGACCAGATGTTGGAGGAGGGCGTGGCCAAAACCTATTCCGGCGCTGTGACCGTCATCTGGGATTCCGAGATTTAAACCTCAGGGCATTCAATTTTAAGGAGTTCATTTCATGAAACGTATATTGGCATTTTTGGGCTTGGCTGCTTTTTCCCACGGCCTGCTGGCGGGGCCGCAGATCAATGTCGGCGTGGTTTACGATTATCTGGATGGCGATAAAAGTACCTTCCTCAAACGCGTGTTCAACGGTGGTGGCAGCACGGCCTTCGTCAAGATCAGTATCCTCGAGATTCTCTACGATGCCGACGGCACCTCCCGTGAGGTGCCACTCGTCAGCCAGGCCGACGGCACGGCGCGAGACGGGTTGATGGCCAGCCCGGCGCGTTTGATCGTGCCGGCCAACAGCATGCAGGGTTCGCGTTTTCTGTACATGGGCGAGCGAGACAAGGAGCGCTATTTTCGGGTGCGTTTCATACCGGTAGTCCCTGAGAAAGAAGATGAGTTCGCGGTGTCGGCCGAAGAACGCGAGGCGTACAAAAAGAACCTCTCCGCTGGCGTCAACGTACTCGCCGGATACGGCACGTTGTTCTTTGTGCGGCCCAAGAACACACGCTTTGACAGCGTGATCGAAAACCAACCCGACCAATACCGGATTCTCAACAACGGCAACAGTGTGGTGGTCATCGATGAGTTTAAGGATTGCTCAATCAGCAATGAGCAGGACTGCCAGCCGACGACCAAGCATCACATTCTGGCTGGCCGGGCTTTCGAGCTCCAGAAGCAGGCGGGGCGCCACTATCAATTCAAACTGGTTGAAGGCAATCAAAAGAAATCCCTGGACGTGAAGGGCTAGGCGGAACGGTGAACAGGGGTATTTTTTTGCAGATTGATTTTCATGTGCGCAATGGAGTGCAAGGGACAGGTAAGGACCATGTGTATAAAAGGTATGAGTGCCACGCTGCTCTGTATTCTGGCTGCATTCAGTGTGGGGGTGTCAGCGCTGGTCGAACGTGAGACGTTTGATGTTTCAGTGAGCATTCCAGTCTCGGAGTTTTATGTATTACCGGTAGACCCCGGCTGGATGGGCCTCGAGCAGAAGCTTGAATGGGATATCGTGACCTCCGAGCTCAGCCCGCTGCGAAAACATTTCGATGTGAAGAACAGCGCGGGCGGCGTTGCGGCTCGATTGAACGCACAGCCCTATATCAGCAATGGCCGGGACAGCGAAAACATCGCGCTGGATGTCCGCTTCAATAAAATAAAGTTGACCGTGAACAATGCTGAGGTCATCTCGGCAATCGACGGCAAGGCGGGTAAACGCGCGGAGTTGATGATCGCCGCCGTCAAGCCGGCGATCGGTTACAAACCCGGCGCGTATTACGGCAGCGTTCACCTGATCTTCGAGGCCGTAGCCCCATGAGGGGACACCCCTGAAGGCTTTGGTGCCTTCAGGGGCATTTGCTCAGGCGTTTAAATGTCGGCCCTGCGCATGGCCTCGCGGGTTAGCTGCCGCGACAATTCCTTCTCTTCGTCGACCAGATCGATAAGCACCCGCTCATAGATGGCGTCGCTCATTGGCTGGTCGGCATAGACCACGCTGTTCGGCACCGGCAGATCGTTGGCGAGTTTGCTCAACCGACTGCGCAAAGCGACGTTACGCACGCCAGAGGCATCAAGCCATTCGCGCTGGGTGCTACGCAACGTCTCCAGTTTGTCGAACAGGTTCAGGTAACGCTGCTTGTTGGAAGCCAGACGCGATGGATAGCGTTGCTCCAGATGGGTTTGCCAGAACTCCTGTTCCAGCATTTCGTTGACCAGACCATCGCCTTCACCCAGTGCCAGCACCGTGTCGTAGGCTTGATCGATCATCGTGTCGGTGACGCCCGAAACTGCGCGATAGAGCATGCCTTCCGACTGCCAGGGCAGCCCCAGGCGCTGCGCCAGTCCCGTCTGGTAAGCCAGATAGACTTCGACTTCATCAGGATTGCCGTCACGGCTGGCGACATCCGCCCGGGCGATCTCGTTGACCTGTTTGAGCCGCGCCGCGCCTTTAGCCAGGGTCACCAGTTTTTGTTCCAGCTCTTTCCCGTCGATGGAGTATGCATAGGCTTCGGAGGCGAGCACATTGATGCCCATCTGGTTGAACAACTGTGCACCGGCATCGGCGCAGTCCACCGGTGCCACCACCATGTTGAACAGTTTTTCGCGCAATTGGCTGTCGTGGTGCACCGCATCGAGCATGCGCCAGACCCGTTGCATCAGTTGCTCGCGGGCCGCGCCGCCGGCCCGGTAGTCAGCGAAGTCCCGCACGTCGAGCAGGGCGGTCATGAACGGCTCTGCGTCAGGTTCGTGCAGCAGCTCCGACCATGGCGTCTCCCGGTCGACACCCCAGCCCGGCACGTCACTCCAGTAGTCGGCACCGTAGGCCGAGATGATTGACGTATGGGGCTCTGGTGCGGCGGGGATGATTGGTTCGGGGGGCAGCTCCATCGCGCGACGATGAGCCTGATAGCGCACCTGGTTGACCTCCGACAGCGCGGCGACATCCAGTCGCGTGCGCGCCACCAGCCATTGGGCGTCGGATTTTTCCACCACGTCCGGCAACTGCCCGAGCGGATTGCCGCGAAGATCCAGAAGCAAACCGCGGGGGCGGGGTTTGCTCAGGATGCCTGTGGGCCATTGCGTGAGCCCGGTGTTTTTCAAGGCGACTACTTTGAGCCGGGGCATGCGCGACAGGTCGGGCGAAAGCCCCAGCGGGTTGTCGTCCATTTTCAGCACTTCAAGGCGCGTCAGGCTGCTCAGCCGCTTGACGGCCGCGTCATCCAGTACGATGTGGTTGTTGCTCAGACGCAAGCGTTCGAGGCGACGCAGGGTGACGCCGATATGCGCGGGCAACGCCGTCAGTTCGCAGTATTTGGCGCTGAGTTCGACCAGATTCGGAAAGTCTTTCAACACACCGAGTTCATCGGCGGAAAACCGCGCCTTGTCGAGCTTGAGTATCGTGACTTTGTCGAGAAATTTCTTCAGGACCGGGCGCTTGGACCACCAGGTTTCCAGGTCAATGGAAAGCAGCTCCCGGGACAGATCCAGGGCGTAGACGGAAGGGTCGCTGCGCACGCCCAGGTCTCTGTTCTTGCGTTCGAAGCAGTCGAGCAAGCGTTCGAAGATGTGCTGACCACCGTCGCGAAAGCGCGCATTGCCCGAGCCCCAGCCATCCACTTGCTGATCGCGCCAGCGATGGACGATCTTGCGCAATTCTGCCAGATCCTTTTCCTGGGCCTCGATGGCTTTGAGCGGTTCGCCCTGCTCCGTCAGGGCATCGGCGAAGGCGTTGACTGCTCGCTCGCTGAAATGTGGATACAAATCGCCAATACGCTCGTGCAAGGTGGCGCCGTCGCGACTCAAGCCACCCCCGCGCACCAACAGCAAATCATCGTGCTGGGCAACCCGACGAATCGGGGGTTCTGCCAGCACGGTGCGACGTTCGCTTGGGGGCATGGTTTTGGCGAGAATCCATTCTTTGAGGCGCTCGGATTCCCCGGTGCCATAGCCCATGACGCTGCGGCCCTGATGTTCGGCAGCCTGCAGGATCGCTTCGTACAGACCGCAGGCGTCATGCAGCAACTGATCATCGCCATCGCGTACTTCGTAGCTGTCGTCGGCGATGCGCACCAGCACCCGATGCCGTTCGGCTGACTCGGGGCCGGCCGAGCAGCGCAACTCGCCCTTGAAGCTGCCGTCACGGATGTCGATCCGCAGTGCGCCGAAGGTGTCGCTGTTACGCCGCAAGGTGCCGAGGAGCAGGCGCTCGCTGTCGATGTTGCTCAGCGCTTCACGGTGCAGTCCCTGAACGGCCCTGACCGATTGCATCTCGAACTGCAGCTCGCGGGCGGTGGTTTTCAAGCGCAACGGCACTTTGCGGCGCTGGGTGATCTGTTGCAGTTCCAGCGGTCGCGCCTGAGCAATGACGCGTTCGGCGAGAACCGTGGTCAATTGCGGGCAATCGACCAGCAGTTGTTCCACGGCGGGCGTGTTGGTCGCCGCCGCTTCGCTCGGCGCGGGATGGCTGCCCAGCCGCTCAAGGGTGTCGACCAGCAGCGGAGGGGGCGGAGCATTCTCTACATGCATGCGTCGCAGGACGTTTTCGTCGGTGCCGGTCAGCTGGCGCACCTGCTCCAGTTGCCCGTCGGTGAAACCGTCGGTGGCGTGGCTAACCCGGCGCATCAGTTTCGGTCCCTGCCACTGTCGCGGGGTTTCCGTTTCGCAGACCCAGGCACCCCGGGTGTTGTGCTTGAGTGTTGGCGAGTACGCTTCGGGGCGTTTGGGATGGCGGACCCGGTGTTCATCGGTTACCGGGTCCTTGGTCACTTCAAATACCTGTTGGTCTACACGCAGCAAGCGTTTCTCGCCGTGCGTATGCAACCCCTGGGCATCGGGTCGGCTGTGCGACGGCAGCACCGACTCAGGCTGGCTATAAGCGCTGAGGTCAGGGTTCCACAGACGGGTCTGGCCGTCTGCCACTTTTACCGGTTTCAAGCCTTCGAAGAAGGGCGACAGCTTCTCCAGCGCGAGATTACCCAGGGTCGTGCCAGCCGCGAACGCCCCCAGTTGCACCACGCTCTCCAGCACACTGATGGTCTGCTCGCCGGCTTCGGCCAAGCGGCCTTCGGCGAGATCGACGATGCCTTCGATCACCTCATCGGTCAGTTGATAGGCGGTGTACGCGAGCATCAGGGTGCCCAGCCCGGGCACGAACGGCGTGGCCACCAGCAACGCGACATTCAGGATGTCCGAAAGCATTTTTTCCAGGTTGTCCCACCAGGCCCAGCGCGCCATGCGGTCGGCATACTCGGTGGAAATGGCGAGCTCCCGACCGTCGTTGAGGATCTTGTTCAGCTTCTTCTTGTAGAGGTATTTCCACAGATCCCCGGTGAAGCGGGTCTGGCGATCGTCCTCGATTTTCGACAGACGAAACTGCAGGTTGGGGTTGTCCACCGCCCATTCGCGCCAGGTCGGCAAACTTGAGCCGGCGGGCACCGGTTGCCATTTGACCTTGCTCAGTCGCTCGTTCAGCCGGGCAAAGAAATACCCCCGCTGCTGGTGTGCAACGAACTGGCTGAAGAACTGTTGATAGGAGCCTGTCGACTGGTTGTCACGCAGTTGGCGGGACAGTTCGTTCATCAACGCCAGCGCCGTCGGGTATTGCTTGAGCGGGTGCTCAGGGTCATGCGGCACGTAAGCGATCACCGGAACGGCGTGGTCGGCGGAGAGCAGGTCGGCGGCAATCACGACGATGCCCGACAGCGAAGTGTCCATCATGCTCAGCGTGTGATAACGCACAGGCCGGTCATGCCACAGTACCTGGGCGCGGTCCTCGATCATGCCCTGAATCACGTCGAAGCCGCGCTGGTCGATGTCCTTTTTCAGCAACGCCATGCGCGCGGCAGTACGCAAGGCCTGCTTTTCGCTCTCGACGACCTTGATGCGCAGATAGTTGCTGGCCACATGGTTTTTCGACAGCACGAACTCGTGCAAGTGACGCTGGTAACTGGCGCCGATATTCAGTTCGCGGCACAACGCCTGGAACTGCTTGATGCTGAGCTTGGCCTTGAGCGGCTTGACCTGGAAATGTCCTCGAGCGTCGGGACGGGTGATGAACTCCGAGTCGGCGCTGAACGATTCGTCGCTGGAAAAATTGTGCAGGGCGGCGTCGAGCAGCGACACCGTGCGGCTGCGTTTGCCCGAGGCAAAATCGCGTGTCCACCATGACGTGTTGGCTGGCATGTACAACCGCACCCAGGTCGCTTCGACGTCATCCTCGACACCGAAGCGGTCCTTCAAGGCCTTTTGCAGCAAGGGTCTGGCGAAGCTGTAGACATCCTGAAGTTTGCTCAGGGCGCGGTCGACATCATTCTGGGTGCTCCAGGTCTTTCGGATTTCGCCCTTCAGTTGGGCGTGGGCGCTTGCCGCGGCCTGGCGGTGCCAGTCGGGCAGGGTCAGCTTGACGCCTTTCAATGCGCTGACCCGGGTGGGCGACGTTTTCAGCAGCCAGTCCGGCAGGGCTTTTTTGATGAGCTCGTAATGGACACTTTTTTCGGCCGAGGCAGACGTTGTCTGCGCCGTCGGTTCCACTGTCACAGGGGGATTGGGCATGGTCTGATCGTCCGTTGATCAAGAATGGAGCGACCAGACTAGGCAAACGCATTGCCCGAAAAAAGCGCAAAAAACCGTTGGAAACACGGCGGCTTTGTGCAGTGAAGCGCCCACATTTCAACGGTAAAAAATACAGGAATACCACCCGTTCTTTTACAGCTGTGCCGTGACCTTCTCCGTCGGTTGGCACATCGTGTGAGCACCAGGTTGCAGATACGGCGACAGGATCGGTGCCATGCCCTTGAGCACCTGCACCGGCAGCGCCGAGGTGAATTTGAAGTTTTCCGCCGAGCGCCCGGGGACGAACGCGGTCAGCGTGCCAAAGTGGTTGCCGCCGATATAGAACACAAAGGTCGCGGTACGGTTGATCGACTTGGAGCTGAGGATACGGCCGCCGGAGCCGATGGCTTCGATGCGGTTGTCGCCGGTGCCGGTCTTGCCGCCCATGACCAATGGCGTGCCGTCGGCGGTTTTGAAACTGCCGGAAACCCGTTTCGCGGTGCCAGAGTCGACCACTTGCGAAAGGGCTTCGCGCAGGGCGGTAGCGACCTGCGAAGGCATCACCCGCTTGCCGACGTGCGGGTCGTTGGTCAGGCGGGTTTCGTAAGGGGTGCCGGCGGCAAAGTGCACGCTGTCGATGCGCAATGTCGGCATGCGCACACCGTCGTTGAGAATGGTGCCGATCAGCTCGGCCAGAGCCGCAGGGCGGTCGCCGGAACTGCCGATGGCGGTGGCCAGCGACGGCACCAGATGGTCGAACGGATAACCCACTTTCTGCCAGCGCTGGTGAATATCGAGGAACGCTTCGATCTCCAGCATGGTGCGGATACGACTGTCCCGCGCGCGCTTGTGTTTGCTCTTGAACAACCAGCTGTAGACTTCCTGGCGTTCGAACTGACTGGCCTTGACGATCTGGCTGAAGGTCGCGTCCGGGTGGTGCAGCAGGTAGCCCATCATCCACAGGTCCAGTGGGTGAACCTTGGCGATGAAACCTTGATCCGGCAAATCAAAGCGACCCGGACCATAGGCATCGTAGAGTCGGATCAGGCGATCATCGGTGAGTTTTTCGTTGAGCCTGGTGCCCTTGAGGTGCGCGCGCACGAAAGTATTGAAGTCTTCCTGAGTGGCGTCCGGCAACAGGTAACGGTGTACGGCGGCCATGCGGATCGGCGTCGGGCGCATGCTGTCGAGGAAGGTATCGAGGCGCGCCGGGGTGTCCTTGTTCCTGTACTTCTTCCAGAACTTGAGCAGGAACGAAGTGCCCTCACGGTCGGCAAACGAGGCCAGGTATTCCTGACGCCGCGGGTCGCGATCATCCTTGAGCAGTTCGGCGCTGCTATTGGGGCCCGAGTAGGTGACGTAGCGCACCACATCGCGCATCAGGCGAATGAACGGCAGGTTGATCGACTCGCGCAGGGCGTCACGCAGGGTCGGCAGGCGGCCGTTGTCTTCCTTGCGAAAGTTTTGAAACACATGCAAACCGCCGCCTGTGAAAAACGCCTCGCCAGGGCTGGCGGAGTATTTGCGGTCGAGCGCAGCGCCGAGCATATTCGACAGGTCGCGATCCTTGTTCTGCACCAGATAATCGATGACCCACCGGCTCAGGCGATCCTGATCGGGAACATCGACTTTCTTCAGTTCCGGCACGGTCATGCCGGCATATTTGTCGTGCAGTTCGGCAATGATCTGCAGATACGTGGTGAGTACGCGCATTTTTGCCGTGGAGCCGAGTTCGAGTTTGCTGCCTTCGTTGATGTCGAACGGCTGATCGGTGCTGTCGGTCTGGATACGCACCCGCGAGCCGTCCGGGGTCAGCTCGAAGAGGGTGAAGCTGTAGCGCACCTGAGTGGTACTGGTGGGCGTGAGCAGACGTTCACCCATCAAACCGATTTCGGCGGCGAAGGCCGGGTCGGCAAGTTTTTTCAGGTATTCGGTGGCTTGGGCCTGCAGGTCGCCTTGCAGGGTGCTGGTGGCTGACAGGTCGAGGCGGTCGAGATCGTACAGCGGGCGATTGAGCATCGTCGCCAGGCGGCTGCGGGTGACACTGATGCCCTTGTTGGTTTCAATCGGCTGGATCGTCGGTTGCGTCTGCCAGTCGCGGTAACTGACCTTGGCGCTCAGCGCGGCATCGGCCAATGCGCTGTCGATCACGCCATTGTGCCTGAGCAGACGCAGATGGCTGTCGGTGAGGTCAGAGAGTTCTTCGCGCCCCTTGGTCAGGTAATGCGAAGGGCGGCGCTGGGCGATCATCAGCGAGAGCATTTCACGCAGGGCTACGCCTTTGTCGGCCATGGTTTTCGGGTCGGTGGCGGTACTGTTCAGTTGCTCGTTGGCCCGGTTGAAATCACTGCCGTACCAGACCCGCAAACCTTCGGCCATGCCATGCACTTCGCCATGCCCCGGTACGGCGGACAGCGGCACACTGTTGAGGTAATCGCGCACGATGTTCTGCCGCGCCGTCAGGGTTTGCGGGCCGCCCTGATAAGCGCGCACGCTGGCGGACATCATCTGCCGCAATTTTTCGGCGCCGGACACGGTCAAGCCGTCGGGCGAGTGACGGTATTTTTCCAGCTGCGTGGCGAGGGTACTGCCGCCGGCCGATTGCCCCGGCAGATGCAGCAGTTTGGCCACCTGCGACCACGCCGCCATGCCGAAGCGTGGCCAGTCCACCGCGGGGTTGGCGAGGGGGTGTTTGGGATCAAGGAGGAAGCGGTTTTCGATGAACAGCAGGCTGCTCACCACCACCGGCGGAATCGCTGCAAAGCTCGAATACAGTTGCTGCGGATAGTTGTACTGGTACAGCGGCGCGGCGCGGCAATCGGTGATGGTCAGGCCGGCCTGGATTTTTTCCGGATAGGGTACGAACATGCCTTTGTCGGTGTAGCTGAGCAGCGCCGGAGAAAAGCGCGTCTGTTGGGTCACGACGTAATTGCGTTTGAGCAGGCGCGGCAGAAATTCATCTAGCGAGCTGTAACCCAGACGCAAGTCGAACGGTCCTTTGCCCGGATAACGAATGGCTTCGCTGGGACCGGGCTCAAGCGTGTAGGTCAGCGACGCGGCGTACTTGCCGAGCTGGCTGGACTGGAAACGCGAGGTGCGCATTTCCTTCATTGCGGCCAGGCCAACCACGACGGCAATAATCACCACCAGTAACCAGAAAGCCTTCCAGCCATGCCGGAGACGGCGTGGTTTTTCAGGGACAGGCGCTTGATCCACACGTTCAGTCGGAACCACGGCTTTACTCGAATCGGTTTGCCACAAAGCGCCCATAGTCGACTGATCCATTCACGCAGATTGATCGGACTTGTCTGAAGCTTAGACGGTGGTTGGCGATGGTGAAAAAATTGTGAATGGCTGGGGAGTGGGTGGCTGAATAAATCGCCTGACCACAGGTTCCCCGCAAGTCTGTCACTGAGTGAATGCCTGAAATTGCAGTGTTAGAGCCTTTGCAGGATCAACAGCGCTCAGCCAAGGGCATGACGACGCACCAATGCTGTGCAATACTCGGCGCCTTTTTTTAGTGACGAATATTCCTACGCTAATAGTGAATGCCTCTCCGCAAACCCGGCTTTTGCCGAGAGTTGTCGCTGAATGTTGTGGTTTATAGAGTGAAAAAACCTGCCAAAGGCTTTTTATACTGCACGCCCCGCTGATCTTGCAGGTTGTCCTGCACGACGCGTCTGCCCACGAGGCTGGCGCGGTTTCATTTCAAGCCAAGGCTTATCGGCCAACGCTTCGACGCTCGGTGGTCATATCCAATAACAAGACGAGGTTGCACCCCATGCCAGTCGGCAATCACCTGCCTCACGGCGACACCGCTCAGGGCGGTCCGCTCAAACGCGAACTCGGCGAACGGCATATTCGCCTGATGGCGCTCGGTGCCTGTATCGGCGTCGGTCTGTTTCTAGGTTCGGCCAAGGCCATCGAAATGGCCGGCCCGGCGATCATGATTTCCTACATCCTTGGCGGTCTGGCGATCCTGGTGATCATGCGCGCCCTTGGCGAAATGGCCGTGCACAACCCGGTGGCCGGCTCGTTCAGCCGTTACGCGCAAGACTATCTGGGCCCCTTGGCGGGCTTCCTCACTGGCTGGAATTACTGGTTTCTGTGGCTGGTGACCTGCGTCGCGGAAATCACCGCGGTGGCCGTGTACATGGGCATCTGGTTCCCCGATGTACCGCGCTGGATCTGGGCGCTAGCGGCACTGGTCAGCATGGGCTCGATCAACCTGATTGCGGTGAAAGCTTTCGGTGAATTCGAGTTCTGGTTCGCCCTGATCAAGATTGTCACCATCATCGCCATGGTCATCGGCGGCGTCGGCATCATCGCCTTCGGTTTCGGCAACGACGGCGTGGCGCTGGGCATTTCCAACCTGTGGGCCCACGGCGGGTTCATGCCCAACGGTGTGACCGGTGTGCTGATGTCCCTGCAGATGGTCATGTTCGCCTACCTCGGTGTCGAGATGATCGGCCTGACTGCCGGTGAAGCCAAGAACCCGCAGAAGACCATTCCCGATGCAATCGGCTCGGTGTTCTGGCGGATTCTGCTGTTCTACGTCGGCGCGCTGTTCGTGATCCTGTCGATCTACCCGTGGAATGAAATCGGCACCCAGGGCAGCCCGTTCGTGATGACCTTCGAACGTCTGGGCATCAAGACCGCCGCCGGCATCATCAACTTCGTGGTGATCACTGCCGCGCTGTCGTCGTGCAACGGCGGAATCTTCAGCACCGGGCGCATGCTCTACAGCCTGGCGCAGAACGGCCAGGCGCCGGCCGGTTTTGCCAAGACCTCGAACAACGGTGTACCGCGTCGTGCGTTGCTGTTGTCGATTGCTGCACTGTTGCTCGGCGTGCTGCTCAACTATCTGGTACCGGAAAAAGTTTTCGTCTGGGTGACGTCGATTGCGACCTTCGGCGCAATCTGGACCTGGGTGATGATCCTCCTGGCGCAACTGAAATTCCGCAAAGGCCTGAGCGCCAGCGAACGTGCCGGCCTCAAATACAAGATGTGGCTGTACCCGGTCAGCTCGTATTTCGCACTGGCTTTTCTGGTGCTGGTGGTCGGCCTGATGGCGTACTTCCCGGACACCCGCGTGGCGCTGTATGTCGGCCCGGCCTTCCTGGTGCTGCTGACGGTGTTGTTCCATGTGTTCAAGCTGCAACCGACCCAAGTGTCGCAAGGTGCGGCGCGTTCGGTTTCGTAAGTTGCAAGCGCTGTAACGACAAAGCCCCGGTCGAAAGATCGGGGCTTTTTTGTTGGCCGCAGAAGAATGGGATTTAGCCGGCGCTTACTGATCGGCGATGACGTTTTCATCGTCATGAACGAGCCACCGCGACTTCGCTCATTACACGGGTAAAAATCGCGACCGCTCGTCTGGACAAGACCGGCACCTGTAATTTCTGACAGTAGACCGCCCCTGTCGCTTGCCTTAGTTTCAAGGTTCGTCAAATGGGGGGTGGCAAGGAGCGGTGATGAAAGGATTCTCTGCGCTGATGGTCATTGGCCTCGCCGATGGCCTGATCCATTGGCAGGTGTTTTTCGTGCTGTGCAGCGCTGTCGGGTTGACTCAGGCGACGAGTAACTTCGCGGCCTACTGCGTGGCTGCCTTGTTCTCGCTTTATGTGAATGCGCTTTATACCTTCGAGACCGGAACCTGTGTTTTCGCCTATCTCTTATTCATGGTGATCATGGGCGGGGTGAGTTTCGCGATGGGGTCATTCGCGGATGCGTTTAACTTGCCCGGTCTGGTCACCGTCGCTTCATTTACTGCGCTCAATCTGCTGATCGGCTACGGTTTTTTCAGGTTCGTGCTGTTGCGCAGGCACCGGTTGTGACCGTCTTGTCTGCCCCCTCTGCGCGCAATGAATATCAACGGTCAGTCTTGCAGGATCGCTTTGCACTGGCGGGCGTCATTGTTCTTGCGTTGTGGGTGCGTTTGCATTCCATCTCGCTGCCGGGAATCTGGTACGACGAGGCTTACAGCTTGCTGTTGGCGCGGCAAACACCTGCTCGAATCTGGGCACTGACGGCAGTGGATGTACATCCGCCGCTTTACTACATCTTTCTGCATTATTGGGTGATGTTTTGGGGGGAAGGGCCATTGCCCGCTCGTTCGTTGAGCGTGTTGGCGGATATCGGCACCCTATTGCTGTGCATCAGATTGATGAGCCTCATCACCACGCGACGAGCCACATGGATTGCAGCTTTGCTGTTGGCGTTGTTGCCGATTTCGGTTCGTTACAGCCAGGAAGTGCGCATGTACACCCTGCTCGGTTTCTGGCTGATGGGGGCGAGCGTGATGTTGGTGTGTTGGGCTCAGGCGCCGCAGCGCAAACGGTTTGCCGTAGCGTATGTATTGCTGATGAGTGCTGCGTTTTACACTCATTACTTCGCTGGGCTTTGCGTTTTGGTGCACTGGTTGTTCTGGTGGAAAAGTTCGGGGGAGTGCAGGGCGTCCATTTCCAGATATCTCTGGTTCAGCGCAAATGCCTGCATAGTGATGTTGTATGTACCCTGGATACCCCATCTGATTGCTCAGTTCTCGGGAACCAAAAGCTGGATTGAGCCTGTTACTGCGCAAGTGGCTCTTGGTCTTGTCTGGCAGTTCATGGTGATGGATGAAGCAGTGCCTGCGTCCTCGGTCTGGCGCCTGTTACCACTGATGTTTCTGGTGGCCTGTGCGATATCGATCATTACGTCGGGCAAAAAAGATGAAAGATTTGCCTGGCTGGTGATTGGCTATTTTTTTGTTCCGGTGATTTCGCTCTTCTTCCTGGCACTGTTCACCCCCATTTTTCTCCCGCGATATTTAGTGTTTGCCTCGCCTGGGATCGCCATGATCATTGCGGCGGCGCTGGATACTGCGCGAGAGCGTTTTGACTCGGCTTTACGCCTGGCGGTCCTGGGCCTGGTTCTGTGCGCTCAATCGTATGGCTTATTCGTGGTCTACCAGCAAACAGATGGATTGAATGGCACAGAGATGCGCAAGAGTCATGGATATCGCGAGCTGGTGACGGCGCTCGCGCGCGAAGTTCAGCCGGGTGACGAAATCATCCTTGATTCACTGATTTCATACCTGCCATTCACTTATTACAACACGACAACCATTCAGCCCAGATTTTACATCCGCTCATCTCTGCAGGACTTTATCGAATCATCCACGCATGGCGGTTATGCCTTGATCCCCGACTCATTGAAGTGGATTTACTTCGATGATTTGGCGGTTTTGCAGTGCGGACGAAGAGTCTGGTGGATTCCATTTGATTCAATAGATAACGTCAGTCAGTTGCGCTCAAAAGGCTGGACGCAAACTCGGGCACTCAAAAACGGGGCGGCGACTGCTTACTTGTTGACCGCTGAATCGAAGTCAGCCTCCGGAGAGGCTGACAATCTTGCAGGGTTCAGGCTACCGCCTGCTCATGGGGCTCGAAACTGTCAGCCCGCGCCATCTGCCACATTCGCGAATAGAACTCGCCATTCACTTCGCCAGTGAGCAGTTCTCCCGGCTTGAGGAACACATGCAACTGCGAGAACAGTTTGATTTCGGTCGCCGACATGCGCCGCACCAGATGCTTGGCCGACAGCTGCGACGGGTGTTCCAGGCCGGCAGCGGCGAGCATTTCCGCCAGCGCCTTGAGCGTGTTGCGGTGGAAATTGAAGACCCGCTGTGCCTTGTCCGGAACCACCAGCGCGCGTTGGCGCAGCGCATCCTGAGTGGCGACGCCGGTCGGGCATTTGTTGGTGTGGCAGCTTTGCGATTGAATGCAGCCGATGGCGAACATGAAGCCGCGCGCCGAGTTGGCCCAGTCGGCGCCGATGGCCAGCACGCTGGCGATGTCGAAGGCGCTGACGATCTTGCCGCTGGCGCCGAGTTTGATCTTGTCGCGCAGGTTGAGACCGACGAGGGTGTTGTGCACGAACAGCAGGCCTTCACGCATCGGCACGCCGATGTGGTCGGTGAATTCCACGGGAGCGGCGCCGGTGCCACCTTCCTTGCCGTCGACCACGATGAAGTCGGGAAGGATGCCGGTTTCCAGCATGGCCTTGGCGATGCCCATGAACTCCCACGGATGGCCGAGGCAGAACTTGAAACCGACCGGTTTGCCGCCGGACAGCTCGCGCAGTTGCTGGATGAACCGCATCATTTCAATCGGTGTGGAAAACGCGCTGTGGCGTGACGGCGACACGCAGTCTTCGCCCATCAGGATGCCGCGGGTGTCGGCGATTTCCTGGGTAACTTTGTGCTTGGGCAGAATCCCGCCGTGGCCCGGTTTGGCGCCTTGGCTCATCTTGATTTCGATCATCCGCACTTGCGGATTCTGCGCTTGAGTCGCGAAACGTTCCGGGTCGAATCGGCCGTCGCTGGTGCGGCAGCCGAAGTAGCCGCTGCCCAGCTCCCAGGTCAGGTCGCCGCCGTGTTCGCGGTGATACGGGCTGATGCTGCCTTCGCCGGTGTCGTGGGCGAAGTTGCCGAGTTTTGCCCCTTGGTTCAGCGCGCGAATGGCGTTGGCACTGAGGGAGCCAAAGCTCATCGCCGAGATGTTGAACACTGACGCCGAATACGGTTGCGTGCACTGCGGGCCGCCGACGGTGACGCGGAAACTGCTCGGGTCACTCAACGGCGCCGGGCGCATCGAGTGGCCGATGAATTCGAAGCCCGACTGATAGACATCAATCAGCGTGCCGAAGGGTTTGTCGGCGGTTTCATTCTTGGCCCGCGAGTACACCAGCGAGCGCTGGGCTCGCGAGAAGGGCAGGGCATCGCTGTCGGATTCGAGCAGGTATTGGCGGATCTCGGGGCGGATGCCTTCGACCAGATAACGGATGTTGCCCAGGATCGGGTAGTTGCGACGCACCGCGTGCGGGCTTTGCAGCAGGTCGAACACACCAAGCAGGCTCAGCGCGCCGGTAATGGCGGTGATGGGCCAGAGCCAGTCATGTTCGAGGAAGGGCAGGCTGGCGAGGGTGAAGATCACGCAGACGGCAAAGAAGGCGTAGCGGCTCAGGAGTGACAGGCTCATACGGTTTCCTTGGGTTCGGACTCGGAATAATCAGCGAAGATATCAGGGATAAACACATTCCCTGCAGGAGTGAGCCTGCTCGCGATAGCGGTATTTCAGCTGCAAATGATTTGACTGACCCGACGCCTTCGCGAGCAGGCTCGCTCCCACAAAAAGCAATTTCACCAAACGGTCAGGCGTTCTGTGCCTGAAGAAAAATCGAAAACAGCTCGGACCGGGATTTCATGTCCAGCTTGCTGTACATGTGTTTCTTATGGACTTTCACGGTTTCTGCGCAGATTTCCAGCTTACGGGCGATTTCCTTACTGGAGCAACCGCTGAGCATCAAGCGCCCGCCATCCAGTGCCCGCGCGGTCAGTTGCACCCGCCAGTCCACCACGGCAGGCGCGGCGGCGCGGGCCACGGTTTCGTTGGTTTCATAGGCTAGCCGCTGGCGCAACAAGCCCAGTACCCAAGGCTGAATCAGCGACAACACGGCGATCTGCTCGCCGCTGAAACGCTGCCGGCTGCCCAGCGAGAGGCACAAGGTACGGTCGCCCTCAAGCTGACAATTGAACTGGATTTCGTCGGCCACCACATCCAGACGAAAGTATCGCTGGTAATACTCGGTCAGCTCGAAATGCTCCGGCGCCACCTGGGACAAGCGGTACAAGCCTGTGCGCGACTGCTCCCGGCAGTCGATGTAGAAGGGGGCGAGCCCCCTATCGGGTTACCCCGGCCGCGTGATTCCCTGGCCGGCTGCTTGCTGCGCATACTGACCCACAGACAGCCACTGCGTGAGTTGCTGATTCCTTTGCGTTGATCCGGATTGCATCGTGCGAGCTGACGCCTTCGCCGAACCCGGCTCTGCCATAGAGCGCCCGCGAAGCCTTTGCTCACGGACGGCAAGCATGTGATCCTTGCCGTTTTCGAGCCAAAGGCCAGCTCTGCATGTCGACGCTTTCCAGGGAAAATAACGCCACGATCCGCATCGCCGCTGCGCTGTTGCTTAACCGCCAGGGCCAGACCCTGTTGGTGCGCAAACGCGCAACCACCGCGTTCATGCAGCCGGGCGGCAAGATCGAAGCGCATGAGTTGGCGGTACATGCACTGGCCCGTGAACTGGAAGAGGAGCTGGGCTTGCGCATTGATCCGGCGCAGGCAACCTTCCTTGGCGAGTTTTGCGCACCGGCGGCCAACGAGCCGGGGTTTGTCGTGCAGGCGCAGATTTTTCAATTGGTCATCGACGCCGACGTGTCACCGGCGGCGGAGATCGAGGAAGTGATCTGGATTGACCCGGGCACTGACAGCGATCTCGTCCTCGCCCCGTTGACACGGGACCTGATCCTGCCGTTCTATCGGGCTTCGCTCAACGAAACCGCCTGATCATCCACGCCAGGGACGCCCGCCATGATCCCCCTTCAAGACCTGCTGATCTTCGCCGCCGCCGCACTCTTGATGGTGCTCACGCCGGGGCCGAACATGATTTATCTGATCTCGCGTTCGATCTGCCAGGGGCGCAAGGCCGGTGTCACCTCGCTGCTGGGCGTGGTCGGCGGATTCTTCGTCCATATGTTTACCGCAGCCGCTGGTTTGACGGCGGTATTTCTCGCAGTGCCGCTGGCCTATGAAGTGCTCAAGTGGGCCGGCGCGCTGTACTTGTCATGGCTGGCCTGGCAAGCGCTGAAACCCGGCGCGCGGTCGCCGTTCGTAGCGCAGCAGTTGCCGCCGGATTCGTCGCGCAAACTGATTACCATGGGTTTTCTCACCAGCGCGCTGAACCCGAAAATCGCCGTGTTCTACCTCTCGGTGTTTCCGCAATTCATCACCCCGGAACACGGCTCGGTGTTCAGCCAAAGCCTGATCCTCGGGCTGACTCAGATCAGCGTCAGTTTCACCGTCAATCTGTTGATTGCGTTGTTCGCGGCGGGCATCGCCTCGTGGTTCGTGCGCAACCCGACGTGGCTGGCGCTGCAGCGCTATTTCATGGGGTTCGTGCTGGCCGGCCTTGCAGTGCGTCTGATGTTTGAACAACGCCGGGCGGCATGAGCATGTGGATTGAACGGCTGGACGCCAGTCACTCCCTGGCCTACCGCGAGCTGATGCTTGAAGCCTACGACCGTCATCCCCAGGCGTTCACTTCCAGCGTGCGCGAGCGGGCGGTGATGCCATTGAGTTGGTGGGAGGCACGCCTGACCAGCAAACTCGATGTGGTGCTGGGCGGGTTCGAGGGCGGCACCTTGGCCGGCATCGTCGGCCTCGCATTCGAATCCCGGGAAAAGGCCCGCCACAAGGTCACGCTGTTTGGCATGTACGTGTCGGCAGATTTTCGTCAGCACGGTTTGGGTTACGAGCTGGTGCAGGCTGCACTGGCTGAAGCGCGAAAACACCCGGTGCTCAAACTCGTTCAGTTGACCGTCACTGCTGGCAATGACGCCGCGATCAATCTGTACCGGCGCTGCGGTTTCATTCAGTTCGGGCTGGAGCCGCTGGCCGTGCGGGTGGGCGAGGACTATTTCGACAAGGTGCACATGTGGCGTGATCTTTCCGTGCCGCAGAACAGGGACAAACCCGCCGGGGCGCCCCCGTCCCGCTGATCCGTCAAGGGTAATCGAGCTCAGGCACGGCGCCGGTGTACAGCGGCAACTCGGGGTCTGGCGCGGGCGCGCTCATGATGCCGCCGCCACTGTCGAGTCGCACCACGTTGATGTTGCGAATCCCGAAATCGTTGCCGAAGCTGCCATCCTGAAAATTGCTGATATACAGGCGTACTGTCCGGGGCTCGGTAATGGTGAACGCTTGCAGAAACAGGTACCAGATGCCGTTTTTCGGCACTTCACGCTTGTCACCACGCCACTGCGCCATGCCCGTGTCCGCGCACAGGATCGGGTTGACTAACTGCGCCTGGGGGCTGTCGGCCACATGGGTGCCCTCGAACGTGAACCGGTACTGCCCGGGTATGCACGCAAAGTCCCGATACAGCACCACCCCGGCAAACCCGGTCGGCGCCCCTTGGTCGGTGAAGTTGAAGAATGCTGTCACCGTTTTGTTGTTCATCCGGAACGCGCGGATGGAGCCGGCACGCGCCCCGGTGTGAAGATTCCAGCCATTGAAGCCGTCCGCCAGTGACGTGTAATGATCTTCCCAGTCTTGCTTGAAGTCGATGAAACGCACTGGCGAGACCGCGCTGTTGCCCAGTTGATCGACGACCCGCGCGCTCACCGGATGGGAACCTTTGCCAATCTCCTGACGTTCGGCTGCGGTCAGCGTGTAAGTGATCGGGTTGGCAGGATGGACGTAGGCAATGGTTTTGCGCCTGGACCCGATGATCAACTCCACATAGTCATATTCGTGCGGGTAGGTGCGGGTGAGGGCAAATGTGGCAGGCTGTGTCGGTTCGATGCTGTCCGGGTGACTGACCGTGATCCCGGAGGCCGGTGAGTGAAACAACAGTTTCAGCACCGGCTGCGATTCTTCGATATTGCCGCTGACCCGGGTCACTTTGTAAGACAGGGTATTGAGGCCGTCTACCAGCCAGCCCCACGGCAGTTCCATTGCCAGGCGATTGTTCTCTTGGCCGGCCTCGATAATCCTGATCACCGACGTCGCTTTGCCATTGGCCCACAATTCAATGGAGTCACCGGCGGCCAGCGTGGTCATGCGACTGAGGAACGGGTCGATCTCCATGCGCAGCCTGGTGGCAGCCGAGTAAATGCTCAGGGGAATACCGCCGTGATAGGCGCCGGCTGGCAGCACGGCGGTTTTCAGCCCGGGAATGATCATCGGCAGTAGCGCCAGCGCTTCCCCGGCCAGGGGTGAGTCGAGATCGTTGCTCATGGTCTTCCCTCCGTTGTGGTGCCTGAACCGTTTGGGTCAGACGCCATCAGAGCGCGCGGGGGGGGAAGTGTCACCTGTCAGATCTGACAGGTGAACACGGTTTCAAGACCAGCGGTCATGCTTCGCGCCCGGGATATGCCCGGGCTGCGCGTCAACGCACCGCGCTGACGCCGTCCAGCGTCGAAAACGATGTGTCCTTGGCCGTTAGAAGGAAGTCGCGCATGTAGGGCGCATCGAGCATGTCGGCGCGAATCGCCGCATACAGCGTGGCGAACAAGCCTTTTTCGCCAAGGCGCTTGGCCTTCACGTAGCCGCGCGAGCTGTACTCATGCAACGCCCAATGTGGCATGCCACAGACGCCACGACCGCTGGCGACCAGTTGCATCATCATCACCGACAGTTCCGAGGTGCGCACTTGCGCCGGCTCAATGTCGGCGGGTTCGAGGAAGCGGGTGAAGATGTCCAGCCGATCCCGTTCCACCGGATATGTGATGAGGGTTTCGGTCAGCAGGTCTTCGGGGACGATGTAGGGTTTGCTCGCCAGGGGATGCTGGTTGGCCACAGCCAGCATGGCTTCGTAGGTGAACAGCGGAACATAGGTGATCCCGGCGATTTCCAGCGGGTCGGACGTCACCACCAGGTCCAGATCACCTCGGGCCAGGGCCGGCAACGGAGCGAAAGCGAAACCCGAGGCGAGGTCGAGTTCTACTTCCGGCCAGGCGTCGCGAAACTGGTCGATGGTCGGCATCAGCCACTGGAAGCAGCTATGGCATTCGATGGCCATGTGCAGGCGCCCGGCGGTGCCGCCGGCGAGTCGGCTGATGTCGCGTTCGGCGGCGCGCAGCAGCGGCAGGGTGGCGTCGGCCAGTTGCAGCAAGCGCAGGCCGGCGCTGGTGAATCGCACCGGTTTGGTCTTGCGCACAAACAATGGCATGCCCATGCGTTCCTCCAGTTCCTTGAACTGGTGGGACAGCGCCGACTGTGTCAGGTGCAGACGGTCGGCGGCATCGACCAGACTGTCGGCTTCGCGCAGGGCATGGAGGGTTTTCAGGTGACGGATTTCAAGCACTGCTGGCCCCATGAGGAAAATTTGTGATCAAGGCTAAAGCAGTGAGTTTGTCTCATGTTGGCAGGGCTGTCGACCCAAGCGCAGGCGGCGCAGCACACCCGGTGCCGCGCCGCTTTTTTACTAAAGTACCGCGAATAGGCGAATGCCCAGCGGTTTGCCGATGTCGCCGCGCCAGATCGCTTCGACCTCATCGCCGCCAGCCGCCTGAGCCTGCTGCCATTGCAGGCCCAGGTTGCGTTGCTCCGGCAATTTCAAGTGCGCTTTGACGAAGTCGCTGAACGGTGCTTTGTCTGAAGTGAAGTGAAAGTGCGCGTACCACAGCGTTCGCGGCGCAGTGCTGCTGAGGTCGCGTATCTCGTACTCCTGCAGGAAGTCCTTGCGACCGTCGGGGCGCTTGCCCAAAGCACGCATGCCGCCGTCTTTGCGGATGTCGATCGCCTGTTGCTGCATCAGATAGTCCAGGTGACCTTCAGTCGGCGTCCGGCTGCGCAGGGATTGCTCGATGCGCAGCGCACGTCCCGCGGTTCGCAGTTCCTGAGCCTGGGCAGTCAATTGCAGCACCAGCGGATCACCGGGCGCCAGCTTCTCGATGGTGTCTGCGCGGGTGCTCAGTTCCAGGGCTTCACTGTGCAGCATGTGTTCCAGGTCCACGGGCAGCATGTCCTGGCGTGCGTAGCCCATGACTTTACTGCGGTAGGCCGTCACGTTGGCGAGTCGTTTTCGTGCTTCGTTGAGCAAGGGCTTAACGTTAGTCTGCGCGACAGGCGTGGCGACCGTCGGTTCGGGGTGCAGCAGATATTTGCCGCCCGAGCGCGGCAGCCAGGTCTCCCGGTAACCGTCGAGGCCCTCGATGGTGAAGCGGGTTTGCCGCGTGACGGCGTCGATGCTCTGGGTGCCGATCAGCCATTGGTTGTCTTCGGTTTCGAACAATTGCCTGCTGCCGGCATCTTTGGGTTTGATCGCAGGGCGATGCTTGATCGCCTGCCGCGCATGGGCTTCCATCCTGCCCAGGTCGTCGAGAAAAGGAGCGATCTGTTGCAGGTCCAGGTGCTGCGGGTAACCGAGTGTCCAGGCCTGCAACTGGCGTCGGAACCCGGTGTACGTCTCCAGACAGTCTTCAAGGACCCGGTTGCGTTGTACCAGGCTGGCCTGAACGTCGGGCAGGTAGTGCTGGGTCAGCAGTGCGCGCCCGACCTTGGAGCGGGCCTTTTTTATTTGCACTTGAAAGTAGAACCAGGATGGATCGTCAACGGCACCGTAATGGGTGATGAGTTGCAGGGTATGGCTGGTTTTCAGGTAGTCGGCAGCGGCTTCGTTCAGATACTCGTTCAATGCGGCCATGTTGGCTGACATCGCGGCTCTCTGTCTCCGGTTGCTGACGCGGCTATTCCACAGGTTGGCCTGTTCGGTGCTGGCGTGCAGGTGATCGAACTCCTTGAGGAACTGCTTGCGCACCTCTTTGCGTTGAGTCACCAGTGCAAGATGGGTAGCGGTATCGTTGTACGGTGCCGCATTGGATTTGGCGATCAGTTCCTCGATCGTGTTCAGATATTCGAGCAGCCTGGCCCGTGACACGTTGATACGTTGAATGGTGCGGTCGGTTACGACCCAGGCACAGCGGCTTTGCAGGTCTTCGATCTGCACGCGCTTTCTTCCGTGGCTCAGGGACCACAGCTCGCCGAGGTGCTGATACATGCTCTGGGCGGTCTCGATGTCAGTGGCACATGCCGCATCGACCTGGGCCTGCAGTGGCTTGCGCTCTGCAATCGTCAGTTGCTGGTAGCGTTCCAGCAGCTGACCGGAGCTGCGAGTCTGGCTGTCCAGGCGCCGGGTGCTGGCGTCGATGGAGCGGTTCAGCGTCAGTTGTCGGCGCAATTGACGATCAACCCACCAGCGCGGCAACAACGCTCGAATGGCAGCAGGCCACAGCGGGTCGAGACCATCGGCCATGTGGCCAAGCACCGCGCCACCGCCGACGCCACCCCCGGCAAAGATGGTGCCATACACCGCGTAATGGCTGTTCCACTGGCCGGCTTCATCAAGGGCGATGGGCTGTTTGTAGGTGCGTGTGCTCGTTGCACTCAGACGCCACTGCGACGGATTCTGGCTCAATTCGACCCGGTAGACGCGTCCATGACTGATGATGAAGTCGCCATCGGAATGTCGGTAGACATTGCGATAAATCCCTTCGCTGCCGGGTTGCAGGCCCGCGAGGGAGATCGACCGTTCGTACTCATAACCACGAAAGCGCTCCAAGGAATAACGAGCCCGCTGCGGTGTGATGATCACCAGACTGGCCGTACTGTTGGCCAGTCTTTGTGCCTGACGCAAACGGGTGAGGCCGCGCGCGCTGCTGCGCCCGGCGGTGTGGATGCCAGCGGCGCCGACACCGGGCAGGACATCCATAGCGGCATCAATCAGCGACAGCAACACCGCTTCCACCTCGGCCAGACCGTGCCCGACATCGCCACGCAGGAACGCCGCAACGGCCAGATTGGCGCTGTCCCAGGCGTCATAAAGCGCGATGGCACTGCCAATGAAGGGCATCATCCCCAGAGCCATTTTCAGGTAGTTGAACAGTGCGCCGGATTGCAGCGCGACGTTCTCCAGATACAGTGCGTCGTTGGAGCGAGAGGTGGCGCGATGGGTTTGCAGCAGTCGGCCCATGTGCACGTTGAGCAAGTGCGCCGCCAGTGAGGTGCCGGCCGGCCAGGCCTTGCCCGTACCGATGAGAGTGTCGAAGTTTTTCAGCAGTGCCTGATTGATCCGGCTGACATGCCGGGCGAATTCGCCGGTCACCGCGCGTCCGGCCAGATAAGCAGGCATGGCGGTTTGCAGGCACAGGTTGTACAAGGCCATGCGCGCTTCTTCGAGGCTGTCGAACTGGCGCAGAAATACGCCGTCCGGGCTGTCAGGCAGATACAGCAATGTCTGCTGGCTGATCTGCTCCTCAATGAAGGTGATGCCCGCCAGCGTGCTCGGACCTTGCCCGTCAGTGTCTACGCCGCCGACGCTCAGGTGCGCCGGCAGCAACACGATGCGCCGGCGTTTCGCTGTCTCTGCGGAGCGAGCGCCGGTATCGATGGCGAGTTCGAGTATCTCCTGGCCGTCAGCCTTGATGTCACCGCGCAACACGGCGAACTCGCCTTGTAGTTTGAGCATCAGCCGCCACGGCTCGCTCAGGCATTCGCGGCGATATTCATTGCTGAAAGTCGCTTCACCCGGCGGGCCGAAAAACGCCTGACGGATCTGCGCTTCATACTTACCGGCCAGGTCCTGCTCGGCCACCACTGTTCGCAGCCAAGGCTGAGTGATCGCGTTTTTGACCTTTTGACATTCCGCTTCGACCTCGCCGCTGACCTCGACCTGCATGAATGACAGTCGCCACCACATCGCCTGGTCGATGTTGCCTTGCAGCAGGTCGGCGAGCGTCAGCTTGCTCCGTTGCGCACTGGCGATCAGCCTGTTGCGCTGAGGCGAACCGGGCGCTGCGCCAGTCATGACTTCCTTGCGCCAGGAAGTGGTATCGGGAATGTCGAGCGTCACCTCGACATTGCGGGTCAGGCCGAACGCCTGTTGCAGAAAGGCGAAAATCGCTTTGCGGCTGAATTCCTCACGGGGCGGCAGTTCGCGTTCGAGCAATTGGTGAGAAGGCGTCATCGCTTTGAGGTAGGCCGTGAGCAGGTGCCTGATGGCCTGGCGTCCGGTGTCGGGCAATGCGCTCAACCATGACGGCAGATGGCTCGCCAGCGCAGCGCTGTGGTTTTGTTCGACGAGATGCGCGTAGGCCAGATCCCGTGATGGGGCGCCAGGCAGGGTCAGGCGAGCGAGGGTCTGTTCACGCAACGCCTCCAGTGCCGAGCTGCGCTGAACGGTGTGAGAGGGCACAGGGTTGGCGCGCAATATCTGGCTGGCCTGCTCGACGCAGGTGTAGAGCTGCATTTGCAGGCCGTACTCCAACGGATTGGCGCTGAGCGCGAGGATCTGCAACAGGTGGGTTTTGTCGTCAGGCGAAATCTTCAGTAACGTCGTTTCCAGCGCCTGGCGCGAAGCGAATCGCTGCAGACCGCCAAAGCGCCCTGGCCAGTAGAGCAGCACACTCTGCTCCGACGCTGGCAGCAATGCCGAGGGATGGCTGAACAGCAGAACGCCGTGCAGTTCCTGTGTTTGTGTGCTGGACACGTTCCCTTCGCTGACGGTCGCCGCCAGCAGCAGCCGGGCCACGACGATATCGTCCGGACGCGGTTGGTCAGGAGCATCCAGTACGGAGGTCAGCCATCGCTGTTCTTCGCCGCTGATCTGTCCGAGCGTCGCCTGCAGGTCGGCCTCGGCCCGCAGACCTTGCAGACGTGCCTGATACAGCGCGGTGTAATGCGGGTTGCTCCGATGACGCAGTTCGAGCAGATGCTGGTCGCTGTCGCTATTGAGCAACTGCGTGGCGGCGGCGCTGCAGGCCTGTTCGGCTGTTGCGAGGGCGTCCAGTTGTTGTTTCAGGCGTTGCAGTCGCGGCTCGCTGCGCTCGCCTTGAAAGTCGCTGCCGAGAAGGTCTTCCAGGGCACGCTGCTGCCGGCTCAGGGCAGCCAGTCGCAGCCCCAGCGGAATGTCGGGACTGAGTTGGGCGAAAGGGGGGAAGTCTTCGTTGCTGTCGATTGACGGCAGCGTGGGTGGGCGGGATAACGCCGTTTCGCCGCGTTGCCGATCTGCCGGGAGGCGCTTGAGCTGTGCCAGCATCGCCTCGGCCCCTTTCGTGAGTGGCGTGGCGTCGACGGCGATGTATTCAACGCTGATACCGGAGGACTCAAGTCGTGGCTGGCCGAGCAATTGCGGCTGCTGGCGGATCAGCCAGTCCTGCAAGGCGTTTCGATCCTGGAAGCAGCTCCAGGCGACGGCGGACGAGGGCAGATACAGCAAGTGCGGGACCGATTTGCTGGTGCCCAAAGTCATGACCAATGCGCCGGGCAGTTCGACGCTCGGTTGATCTGCGCCGAGCAGCCGCAGCCGCTGGGCAGACACCTTGCTGTTCGCTTGCGCTGTCGGGTTGATCAGCGCCTGCAGTGCCTGGAACTGTTCACCGCTCAGCGTGCCGTCGGCAAGCGCCCATTGACTCGACACCTCGAAATGTTGCCGGTACAGGCTGATGGCGTGGGCCTTGCGGGTCAGCGGGGTGCCACGGGCGCGGCCTGTCCACCATGGCTCGTCGAGCGCTGACGCCGGCGCTTGGGCCATGAGGTCGAGCCACTGATCGTGGCAGTCGCTCCAGCGCGTCGTACTGCTGAGCAACAGGTTGTGATCAAGGTTGGGCAACAGCGGCGCAACGAGGCCGAAATCTGTCGGCAGGCGCGTGAGTTCGTCAAACATGACGATAAGTCTCCAGAGGTCGGGAAAGCCGGATAACCCGGCTTTCGCGCCATTAGAGGCGAGTGCTGGCGGGGGCGGGTGGTACATAGTTATCGCATGGCCGCGATGACCGCTCGGCAGGCTTCATCAAACTGTCACGCAACTGTGGCAGCGCGCTTGAACAAACATCATCAGACTCGCGCTCTACTGGGGTTCTGCGTTTCGGTGTTTCTTCATGCGTTTATTTTTTCTGTTGGCCGCGCTGTTGTTCGGCCTGCCGTCGATGGCGGCTTCGCGTTGCGATGTCAATGTACCGACCGAACGGGTCGATCTGGAGCAGGTGAGCCTGGCCTACCAGAGCATCGGTCGCGCCTCCGACCCGGCGCTGTTGCTGGTGATGGGGCTCGGCGGGCAACTGATCCACTGGCCGGATGAGGTGGTGGTGGCGCTGTGTCAGCAGGGTTTCCGGGTGATTCGTTACGACAACCGCGACGTCGGTCTGTCCACTTGGCGTCAGGCGCCGGTGGAGGCCAACCTCACCTTTGAAGTGTTGCGCTACAAGCTCGGTTTGCCGGTATCGGCGCCTTACAGCCTGACGGACATGGCCGATGATGCGCTGGGGCTGATGGACGCGCTGCACGTCGAGCAGTTTCACGTACTGGGCGCGAGCATGGGCGGGATGATCGCCCAGCACATGGCGGCGATGGCGCCGCAACGGGTCGAGAGCCTGACGTTGATCATGACCACTTCCGGCGCCGAAGGCTTGCCGGCGCCGAGCGCGGCACTGGTGCAACTGTTGTCGCGGCGTGGTGCGCCGAATCGTCAGGTGGCGCTGGAGCAACAGGCCGATTTGCTGGCGGCGCTGGGCAGCCCGTCGGTCACCGATGATCGAGAGGCATTGCTGCAGCAGGCAGCGCAATCCTATGACCGTGCGTTCAACCCCGAAGGCGTCAAGCGGCAGATCATGGCGATCCTTGCCGAACCGAGTCGCGTGGCACTGCTCAACCAACTGCGGGTGCCGACGCTGGTGGTGCATGGCACGGCCGATCCGTTGCTGCCGGTGATGCACGGCGTACACCTCGCCGCGCACATTCGCGGTAGCCAGTTGAAGCTGATCCCGGGTTTGGCCCATCGTTTTCAAGAGGCGTTCAAGGCGCCGTTGCTGGCAGCCGTTTTGCCCTATCTGCAGCAGCATCGTGAAGACACCTCGCATTGGGCGCAGATAGAGCCGGTGACGGGGGCGAAAGTGCTGTGATGTTTACGGTCGCCAAAGGCATTGATCAAGGCCAATGCGCAGCCCCTTTTCAGGGGCTGCGCGGCTGACCGGCTAACCGTTGCTGAGTTGCCGGACGGTCAGGTTGTGCAGGAAAAAGTCATTGCCGATATCACCCGGTTGAAGGTTGTGCACGTGAAACACCGCCGAACGGTCGGTGGCGGTAAACACCCCGCGCAGGAGAATCCAGTCAGAGAATTTGGGAATTTCCCGGTGCTGTGTTTCCAGCATGTAGCTGACCCCCAGGGATAACGATGGATTGACGTCATAGCCGTTGACCGCAGTGTTGTAGACGCCACACAGGAACTCGTATTGCGCGCCGACGACCAGGTCGAATCGTTTGCTGAGAATGATTCCCCAATTCTTGATCTTCAGTGGCGTGCTAATCCAGAACAGCAGATTGGGTGGCGTGCCGACCAGCTGATAGCTTCGCCCGCCTTCCCCGATTGCCCAGCCATTGAAGTTGCCGTTGTGGAAACTGGTCACTTCATAGAAGTCCGGTTGCACGGTCACGCTCCATACCGGGGACACCTGTTTGCCGTCAGCGGTCTGCGCCGTCAGGTTGTGCCGACCGTTGCCGACTGAAACGTCGGCTCTCCAGATCCCGTCGACATCGACCTCAACCGACCTTAAAAACACCTGACCGTTGAACAGACGAATCGTGGAGTAGGGTGTTGCGCTGCCCACCAGACTGGGCATGGTGTCGTCGCACGTACCGCCGTTGCGCACTGGTCCGGTAATGCCACCCTGATTGTCGATCAATTGGGTAATCACCGGGCGGGCCAGCATTTCGGTCTTGATGGTCAGTTCACGCATCGGGAAGAACGTATCCGCGCCGCCCCGGTCGCTGAAGTTGGCCACCGACAGGCCGAACACTTGTGTGCCGTCCTTGAACAGTTTGAGTTGCGCGCGAGCAATCACACCGCTCAGTCCACTGCTGACGTGGTTGGCGGTGATGACCCCGTCGAACAGGCTGATGACGAATTCGCTGCCATCCTCCTTCTGGCCGCTCAGGGCTACGCGCATCCGAGTGCCGACGGCGATGAACAGCCAGGGCACCAGCGACCAGTGCGCGTCGCCCCGGAAGTTGTTGAGGTTGAATACTCTGTGATCCGGCGCCTCGGCAATGCTCATGCGCGGATAGTTGATCTGCGGGTTGGCAACGGGTGTGACGTCATACCGGGCAACGCCGGAGGTCTGATCCTGGATACCTTCCTGCGTCACCACATACCAGAACGACATGTAAGTGCCGATGTTGGCGGGAATGGCAGTCGGCGGCAGGTTGAACAGCAGCGTACCGCTGGCGCTGCCTTGCAAGGTCGTCAGCGCCGGGCTGCCGAAACCGTCGCGGCCCTTGGCGAACAGGGTCACGCGGTGCGAGGGGGCCATCCCGCCGTAACGGACACTCACCGTGGCGTTTTTCAGGGTGTCGAGCGGATTGACGCGATTGCCCGCAGACGTCTGCATCAGCTCGGGCGCAGGCAACAGAAGCGCCTTGGCACCAATGCGCAAAGCCAGCTCGGGCGCGGTCAGAGGCAGCGCGCGTGGGCGCTCGATGTACCAGTCGACAAAGACGACGCGATTGAGCAGCGGCTGGATGAGTTCCAGGGCCAGACGGAACTCGATGTCCTTGCCGACATTGCCGGCGCCGACCGGCAGCGAATCGAAAAACACGGGGTGATCCTGCGGGTCGAGAGAGTTACCCAGCCTCCAGACTTCCAGGTGCACCGTATCGCCGATCTGCGTATGCGCGGCGGCGCGACAAAGGGCCGGTGCGCCGAACGGGATGTCCTTGGGGTCGAGTACGCCCATTGAACTCTTGTCTACTTCGACTGCCGACAGAACGTCCTCGGTCCGGCCGATCCGCAATTGTCTGGTGAACGATCGCAGCGCTTGATCATGGTCGTCACCGGTGACCTGGTAGTCGATGGCGATGGAGCCATTGGGGTAGCTGGCAAAATGTGCTGTTTCGATATTGAACGGCACCACGACTCCCACGCCGGGAATGTCCATCGAGCGCGTGACCGCACGCTCATAGGTCTGCAAACGAGTCGTGCCGCCAGCGCTGGTGCTCAGGCAGGTGAGAGTCACCGTATCGCCGATGGCAATGCCCTCGATACCGGGGCCGGCGTAGATCACCGTGCTTTCGAGCTCGGGAGCAAATACGGCGCCACGGGCTTCTGGCGCGGTAGGGGCGGGCGCGCGGTATTGTTCGCCGATCAGTCGTGGCGAGTAGGGATACGACGGTGTGCGAATCTCGCTGCCCGAGACCATACGGATACGCTGATAACTCAGGTCGAGTGTCGTCGGGGCCAGTTTTTTCACCCGTGCAAAAGGCACCCTGAACGTCACGACGCCGGCCTTGTAGTCCAGAGGCCCAAAGACTTCGCGATACCCGCTCGCCACGTCTTCAACGCTCAGCTCCACTTTGTCACCGACGATGGCGTCCGCGCGCCGCACCAGTACGTCAACCTCCATGGGCGCACCCGCCAGATCATCCACCGCCAGAATGTCGTCGACACTCTTCGGCACAGAAGGGGCTTCCAGGTAAGAGGTATCGGGATCGAGTCTGCCCGCGCCGACTTTCGAGGGCAGACTGATGTTGTGCACCTGATCAGTGATCCGGTAACTCACCAGTAACGGGTCGGCATGGCCGATCAGCTTGAGCGTCGCGGCATTGACCGTCAGCACAATGTCCTGGCCGATCTCTTCAGGCTTGATGGTGTAGTTGATCACCTGACCGGCAATGTTCAACTCGAGCTCGTCACCGGCAGTCATGACGGGCCAGAAAGGAATGATGAAGTCGACCCCGGCTTCGACCATGTCCTTGTCGATCAGCGCTGGAAAACGTGGTGCCTCCAGTGGTATCCGTTCGCGACTGTTGCCGCTGGGGTCAAGGCTGTCGGGAAAGGTCGGTTTGAACCACACGGTGATTCTGTTTGAAGGCTCCGGCGTCGAGCCGCTGACCCGTTCGACGGTGTACCACATCGAGTAGATGCCAGGCCCATCCAAGAGGTTGAGGGCAATGCTGCCGACGATGTTCTGATTGTCATGATTGACGGGCACCACCAGCGTCTTGATCAGCGTGCCGGGCTCGTCCGGATCGGGGCTTTCGTTCGGCGCCAGGCGTTTGCCCCGGTACAGACGCACGGTGTCAGACGCCTCCATCAGCAAATAGGACGGAATCAATACCCACCAACCCATCCCGGTTCCCGCCGTTTCATCGGCGCCGACGCCAAACAGTGCCTGGGGAAAATCGACTGAGTGCCAGCCAGGGATCAGGATGGGAAACAGCTTGAGCGCCCCGTTTTCCGTGAACAGCCCGGCTGACTTGATATCAACGAACGGATCGACCCGTTGTTGCGGGCTTTCGGCTTGCAGCGCGGCGAGTTGTTCCGGGGTGTAGATGAACAGGGCAGTCATGGCGTTCTCCGAGTCGGCTGATGCGCGCAATCCGCCGGGGCACTGCGCGTCCCAGTCGATTGAGCTGCAAAAAACCGTGCGCCACCACTGTCAGAACTAACAGGTCGGAGGTGTTTCTGGACGAACGGTCGGGGCCGGTTTCGACGTTGGTCCGCGCGATCAGCCAGCACCTGGCCGAGTCCAAGGGCGGCACTGGCAACCGCGCAAAACCCGCCCCTGCAGGCGCGGCCGCAGGGACGTGCGGGATCAGCTGTGCAAGCGCACCCACACGCTGACCAGCACGGTGGCGGCCATCAGCCACGCGACGGCGGCCACCGCCAATGAGGCTTCCAGCCGCATCCGGTCGACCATCACATACAACGTCGCCAGATAGACGAAGTACGGAATGATCGACCACATGCCGAACACAATCGTGGTCTTCAGATCATCAATCGAACGGCCCTTGCCAACGATGTAATGTGCAATCAGCGCAAAGGTCGGAAACAGCGGCACCAGCCCTGCAATGTAATAGTTTCTGGTTTTCGACAGCGCCGCGAGGATCACCACCACCGCCGCGCCCAGCAAGGCTTTGAAAATCAGGTCCACGTCGTTCTCGCTTAATGGCTCAGGCCGTACTTTTTCACTTTGTCGAACAGGGTGGTCTTGGCCATGCCCAGCTCAAGACTCGCCTGGGTCAGATTGCCGCCGCTGCGTTGCAGGGCGTCGCTGAGCAGGTTGCGCTCGAAGGCTTCCACCGCTTCGGCAAACGCCAGGCCCTGGCCGCCGCTGCTGGCGCCCGATTTCTTGAACGCCGGCAAGCCCAGGGCGAAGCGTTCAGCGACGTTGCGCAGCTCACGGACATTACCCGGCCAGTCGTGGCTCATCAGGTTCGACAAGGTCTGGTTGTCCAGCTCCGGCAGCGCGCGGTCGAAGCGCAGCGCTGACTGCTGGGTGAAGTGTTCGAACAGTTGCAGGATGTCTTCGCGACGCTCGCGCAGGGGCGGCAGTTCGAGGGTCACCACGTTGAGGCGGTAGTACAAGTCGCTGCGGAACTCACCGGCCTTGCTCGATTCGTCGAGGTCGGATTTGGTCGCCGCGATCACCCGGCAGTCCACCGCCACGCTCTGGTTCGAGCCGAGACGTTCGAGGGTGCGTTCCTGCAACACCCGCAGCAGTTTGATCTGCAGCGGCAACGGCATGCTTTCCACTTCGTCGAGGAACAGCGTGCCGCCGTCGGCGTGTTCGATCTTGCCGATCCGGCGTTTGCCAGCGCCGGTGAAGGCGTTGGCTTCATGGCCGAAGATTTCGCTTTCGAAAAGGTTTTCCGGCAGGCCACCACAGTTCAGCGCGACGAACTGTTTACTGTGGCGCCGGCTGAAATCGTGCAGGCAACGGGCGACCAGTTCCTTGCCGGTTCCGGTTTCGCCTTCGATCAGCACGTTGGCCGAAGTGTCGGCGACATTGGCGATCAGTTCGCGCAGATTCTGCATCGCGGGCGAGCGTCCGATGATCCGTCCTTCAAGGGAATCGCGTTCGGCCAGTTGCCGGCGCAGCAATGAAACTTCGCGAGCAAGGCTGCGTTGCTCCAGCGCACGGCGGGCGACATCCACCAGACGTTCCGGCGAGAACGGCTTTTCCATGAAATCGTAAGCGCCTTTCTGCATTGCGCCGACCGCCATGGAGATGTCGCCGTGGCCGGTAATCAGCACCACCGGCAGGCTGCGGTCGCGCTGCTTGAGGCGGGTCAGCAGTTCCAGACCATCAATACCCGGCAGGCGGATGTCGCTGATGACGATGCCGGCAAAGTTGTCGCCGACTTTCTCCAGCGCCTCTTCGGCACTGCCGACGCCGACGCAGGGAATGTCTTCGAGGGTCAGCGCCTGTTGGCAGCCGAGCAGCACATGGGGGTCGTCTTCGACGATCAGCACACTGAGTTCGGGGTTCATATGGGCTCGACAGGTGGAGGGCTTACCAACGGTAAACTGAGGACGAAAGTGGTGCCGCCGCTGGCCGGGTGTTCGACACCCAGGTGCCCGCCCGTGGCGGCAGCGAGGCTGGCGGAGAGGGTCAGGCCGAGGCCCAGGCCTTGCTCGCCGGGTTTGGTGGTGAAGAACGGTTCGAACAGATGCTTGCGCGCCTCGGCGTCGACGCCGTGACCATTGTCACGTACACGCAGGCGATATTTGCCGTTGAATTGTTCGCCCTCCAGCCACAGTTCCGGCTGCGGTTTGGCCTGCATGGCGTCGAGGGCGTTGCCGATCAGGTTGACCAGAATCTGTTCGAGGCGGGTCTGGTCGATCTGCACCTGCACGTCGATAAATTGCCGATGCACGTTCAATGCTGAGGCTTCGACCCGGGCACCGAGCACTTGCAGCGCGGCATCGACCGCTTTGCCGAGGCTGGCTTGACCCTGATTGTCGCCGCGTCGGGCAAACGAGCGCAGGCTGGCGGTGATGCGGCCCATGCGATCGATCAGGTCGTTGATGGTCTTGAGGTTGGTGCTGGCGACATCGAGTTGGCCGCGCTCAAGGAAACGCACGGTGTTGCCGGAGAGCGTGCGCATCGCCGCCAGCGGTTGGTTCAGTTCGTGGGCAATGCTGGTCGACATCTGGCCGATGGCGGCGAGCTTGCCGGCCTGTACCAGTTCGTCCTGCGCGCGGCGCAAAGTTTCTTCGGCCTGACGGCGTTCGCGGATCTGACTCTTGAGGCGCTCGTTGCTGGCGCGCAGATCAGCGGTGCGTTCGGTAATCCGACGCTCCAGTTGACTGTTGGCTTCCTGCAAGGCTTCGCGGGCGGCCAGGCGGGTGGCGATGACCTTGCGCCGCTCGTTCCAGGCAATCAGCAGGAACGCCACCAAGGCAAAGGCCACGGCGACCAGAAACCCTTGGTTGATGGCTTCACGGCGCAAATCCTCCAGCGGCGTCAGCAGGGTGAAATTCCACGGTGTGTCGCTCAGCGGCCGGGTCTGCGCCAGATAACTGATGCTGTCGTCGTCGCTGCTCAGTTCGCTGTTGGCCGGGAAGGTCAGTTTCTCCACGCCCTCGGCGAGCGTTTCGCGGGCCAGCGGTTGCAGTTCGTTGAGCGGGAACCAGTAGTACTGCAGGCTGCGGGCGAGTTTTTCCTTGATCTCGTCCGTCAGCGGAATCACCGATTTCAGGCGGCGGGCCGGATCGCTGGAAAGAATGATGATGCCGTTTTCGTCACTGACAAAGGCTTCGAGGCGCGCCCGTTGCCAGCGTTCTTCCATGGCTTCCAGACGCACTTTGACCACGGCGACGCCAATGATCTTGCCGTGTTCCTCTAGCCCGTGGGCCAGGTAGTAGCCGGGCTCGCCGCTGGTGCTGCCGATCCCGTAGAAACGCCCGGGTTCGCCGCGCACGGCTTTCTGGAAATAAGCGCGAAAGGACAGGTCTTCCCCCAGGTAACTGTCGACATCGCGCCAGTTGCTGGTGGCCATCACGCGGCCGGTGGTGTCCATGACGTAGATGGCCCGACTGCGGCTGCGCCGGTTCAGGCCCTCAAGGTAAGCGTTGACCGTTTGCCGGTGCTCCGGCGTCGGGTCGGCCAGCAGTTGCGGGACACTGGTTTCCAGTTCCAGCAGGCTGGGCAGGTAGGTGTATTTGTTGATCTCGCTTTCGACCGCGCGGGCGTGCAGTTCCAGCTGACGCTGGCCGTTTTCGCCGAGGCTGCGGATGCCGAAATGTTCACTGGTCCAGAAGCCGATGTAACCCAGGCCGATCATCAGCACGATGATCAGTGGCGGCAGGAACAGATGTCGAATCAGACGGGGCTTCACGGCAAGTGATGGCGGCGCGGCGCGATAGAGATTGGGGTCGCATTTCATCACAGTTGCCTTGGGTCAACCACCACACTTGTTGCAAGGGCAACGCCGGCCCTTGTGGGAGCGAGCCTGCTCGCGAAAACGGACTGACATTCAACATCCAGGCTGAATGTAATGGCCTCTTCGCGAGCAGGCTCGCTCCCACAGGGATGGAGCAATGCCCCGGCAGGTGGATTGCTTTTAGTGCTGCAGGATTTTCTCGAGGAAGTGCTGCGCGCGCTCGGAGCGGGCCTTGATGTCGCCGAAAAATTCCTCTTTCGGGCAGTCTTCGATGATCTTGCCGGCATCCATGAAAATCACGCGGTCGGCCACTTTGCGAGCGAAGCCCATTTCGTGGGTCACGCACATCATGGTCATGCCTTCATGGGCCAGTTGCACCATCACGTCGAGCACTTCGTTGACCATTTCCGGGTCGAGCGCCGAGGTCGGCTCGTCGAAGAGCATGACGATCGGGTCCATCGCCAGCGCACGGGCAATCGCCACACGCTGTTGCTGACCGCCGGACAGTTGCCCCGGATGCTTGTGGGCATGTGCCGACAGACCGACGCGCTCAAGCAGTTGCAGACCTTTCTTGGTCGCCTCTTCCTTGCTGCGGCCCAACACCTTGATCTGCGCGATGGTCAGGTTTTCGGTGATGGTCAGGTGCGGGAACAGCTCGAAATGCTGGAACACCATGCCCACACGCGAACGCAGTTTCGGCAGGTTGGTCTTCGGATCGGCAATCGAGGTGCCGTCGACGACGATGTCGCCTTTCTGGAACGGCTCCAGCGCGTTGACGCATTTGATCAGGGTCGATTTACCCGAACCCGACGGGCCGCAGACCACGATCACTTCGCCTTTTTTGACCTCGGTGCTGCAATCAGTCAGCACCTGGAAGTCCCCATACCACTTGTTGATGTTTTTGATAGAGATCATACGGCGAACCTTTTTTGCAGACGCTTGACCAGCAGCGAGGCGGAAAAGCTGATGATGAAGTAGACGACACCGGCGAAGATCAGGAACTCGTTGGAACGACCGATGATGTCGCCGCTGGAGCGGGCGGAGTTGAGGAAGTCCACCAGGCCCACGGTGTAAACCAGCGAGGTGTCCTGGAACAGGATGATCGACTGTTGCAGCAGCAACGGCGTCATCTTGCGAAACGCCTGGGGCAGGATGATCAGACGCATGGTCTGGCCATAGGTCATGCCCATCGCTTGCGCGGCGGCCATCTGGCCTTTGGGGATCGACTGCACACCGGCCCGGACGATTTCGCAGAAGTACGCGGCTTCGAACATCATGAAAGCCACGACGCAGGAGGTGAACGCGCCAATCGGCATGTCTTCACCGGTAATCCAGCGCAGCACGAACGGCACCGCCAGGTAGAACCAGGTGATCACCAGCAGCAGCGGGATCGAACGGAAGTAGTTCACATAGGCGCCGGCCACGCGGGACAGCAGTTTGCTTGACGACAGGCGCATCAGTGCGAGGATGGTGCCCAGCACGATGCCGCCGATCACGCCCATGACCATCAACTGCAAGGTCATGACCATGCCGTTCCACAGGCCCGGAATGGCGGGGATGATGCCGCTGAAATCGAAGTCCATTATTTGCCCCCCACGGAGATCAGGCCAGGCACGGCGACTTTCTTCTCGACCATGCGCATCAGCAACATCAGGCTCATGTTCAGGGTGAAGTAGATCAGTGTGGCCAGGGTGAAGGCTTCAAACAGGTTGGCCGAGAATTCAGCGGTCTGTTTGGTTTGCGCCAGCAGTTCCATCAAACCGATCAAGGACGCCACGGAGGAGTTCTTGAAGACGTTGAGGAATTCCGAGGTGAGCGGCGGAATGATGATCCGGTAGGCCTGCGGCAGCAGCACGTTCCAGTAGATCTGCGGCAGCTTGAAGCCCATGGCGCGGGCGGCGGATTCCTGACCGCGTGGCAGCGCCTGGATGCCGGTCCGCACTTGCTCGCACACTCGGGCGGCGGTGAACAGGCCCAGGCACACGACAACGCTCAGGTAAGCCGAGGTGGTCGGGTTGAGGTCCTGTTTGTACCAGTCCTGCAGGTTTTGCGGCAGCAGATCAGGTACCAGGAAGTACCAGATGAACAGCTGAACCAGCAGCGGCACGTTACGAAACAGTTCCACGTAGCAGGTCGCGATGCCCGATACGATGCGGTTTGGCACCGTGCGCATGACGCCCAGAATGGACCCCAGCAGCAAGGCGATGATCCATGCCACGATGGCAATGGCAATGGTCCAGCCCAGACCGGAGACGTACCAGTCGAGATAAGTCTCGCTGCCGACGCCGGTGGACTTGAAGAACACGCCCCAGTCCCAGTTGTAATTCATTAGGGTCTCCCCTCGAAATCGATCGATGTACAAGCACCCGCTTGGGGAAAATCCATTCCCGTCCGACGTTGAACGCCGGGCACACGCGATCGGCTCGGAAACCGCCAGGTCGAGTGTTCCACAGTAAAGCCAGCAGGTAGTAACAGACGCCTGAGGGAAGGTGGCTCCCTCAGGCAATAAGGTTAGTCAGGAATCAGATTTTTACGTCAGGCGCCGGCTTGTCGCTCGGGTTGGCGATCAGATCTTTTACCTTGTCGCTCATCGGGAAGTTCAGGTTCAGACCTTTTGGCGGAATCGGGCTCTCGAACCACTTGCTGTAGATCTTGTTGATCTCGCCCGACTTGTACAGGCCAACGATGGCGGCATCGACAGCCTTCTTGAAGTCAGGGTCGCCCTTGCGAACCATGCACGCATAGGCTTCGAACGACTGCGGCGTACCGGTGATGATCCAGTCAGCCGGCTTCTTGGCCTTGGCTTCTTCACCCGCCAGCAGAGCGTCGTCCATCATGAAGGCAACGGCGCGGCCGCTTTCCAGCATGTTGAAGGATTCGCCGTGGTCTTTGGCGGAGATGATGTTCATGCCCATCTGCTTGTCGGCGTTCATCGCTTTGATGATGCGCTCGGACGTGGTGCCGGCGGTGGTCACGACGTTTTTGCCTTTCAGGTCGGCAAAGTCAGCGTAGGACGGCTTGCCTTCCTTGTCTTTCTTGACCAGCAGACGGGTGCCGATTTCGAAGATGTTGACGGTGAAGTCGACTTGCTGGGCGCGTTCGGCGTTGTTGGTGGTGGAACCGCACTCGATATCCGCGGTGCCGTTCTGGATCAGCGGGATACGGGTTTGCGAGGTCACCAGGTTGTATTTGACCTGCAGGTCTGGCTTGTTCAGGTCTTTTTTCAGGGCTTCAACGATAGCGACCTGAATGTCGTGGGAGTAGCCCACTGGTTTGCCGGAAGCATCCGCAATGTAGGAAAACGGAATGGAGCTGTCGCGGTGAGCGAGCGTGATGGTGCCCGAATCGTTGATTTTCTTCAGGGTGCCGGTGAGTTCGGCGGCGAAAACTGGTGTGCTGATCAGAGCGGCAGCAATGGCTGCGCCCAGGATATGGGGAACGATGCGCATCAAATTTTCCTCGAATTGTTTTTTTTATGGAGCCAGTTCGTCGGCCCTTTTGTGCTTCGAATGCCTGACGGCTCCTGAAGTGTTGGCGCGGCAGGCATTCGTCGAAAGAGTGTAGAGCATGAGTCGTGCCAGACCAGTTGGTATTGATCAAGCCGTTGATTTTAAAGGTTATTAAAGTTTTGTGATGGTGTTTTTTCGGCGCGCTGATCCGGTTTACCGAACTGACCCGAAGGTCGTGTTCGGAAAACCGAATGCCACTGTTCAGTGCCACACGGGCAGGCAGTCGAAAACGTAGAGTAGATGGGATACCGCGCAAATCACCCCGAAGCCCAGCACCAGCGCAATCATCGACGTGCCGCCCCAGACCCGGTAGCGCGGGCTGCCAAAGCGTTTGCGCGAGGCTTGGGCCAGCAGCGCCGGGGTGATCACCGCCCACAGCGTGGCGGCGAGCCCGGCAAAACCGATGGCATGGATAAAGCCTTCCGGCCAGACAAATCCACAGAACATCGGCGGCAGGAAGGTCACGGCGGCGGTCTGCAGGCGGCCGAACGGGCTGTCATCGAAGCCGAGTACGTCGGCCAGGTAATCGAACAGGCCCAAGGTCACGCCAAGGAACGAACAGGCCACGGCGAAGTTGGAAAAAAACGTCAGCAGCAGATCAATGTTTGCACTGTTCAGCCGCGAGCCCAGCGCGCCGATCAGTACATCGATGTTGCCGCCTCGCTGGGCGATGTCCTTGAAGTCGTCGCGGGAAATGTTGCCCATGCTGCACAGCATCCACACCAGATACAGACCCAGCGCGATCAAGGTGCCGCTGACCAGGCACGCGCGAATTCGCCGGGGGTCCTTGCCGTAATGTTTCATCAGGCTTGGCACGTTGCCGTGAAAGCCGAACGAGGTCAGGCAAAAGGGCAGAGTCACCAGCAAGTATGGCCAGTAGTGGTTGTCCGCGCTGTTGAGGTTCAGCAGCGTGGCTGGCTGCACATGCCCGAACAGACCGCCGAAGGTCAGAAAGAACGCGAGGATCTTCGCCCCGAAGACCACGGTGGTCATGCGGCTTACCGCCGTGGTGCTGAGCCAGACGATGAAGGCCACCAGCAGCGTGAACGCCAGCCCGCCAATCCGCGAGGGCAGTTCCAGGCCCAATGACTGAGCGGTGTGATGGATCACCGAACCGCTGGCCGAGATGTAGGCGTAAGTCAGGGTGTACAGCACAAAGACGATACTCAAACCGTTCAGGCGGTTCCAGCCACGGCCCAGCAGGTCGCCGGTGATGGTCGCGAAACTCGCGCCTTCGCGGTAGTTGAGGTTGGCCTCGAGAATCATCAGGCCCGAGTGCAGGGTACAGAACCAGGCGAACAGCAGCACGGCGACCGAACCGTAGAACCACAGGCCGGACATGACCACCGGCAGCGAAAACATGCCCGCGCCGACGATGGTGCCGCCAATGATCATGGCGCCGCCAAGGATCGACGGCGAACGTTCGACAGCGGCAGCGGGGGAGAGGGAGGTGACGCGCATGGCAAGGCCTGCAATTTCAATTGTCAAAGGGCAGTGGTTGACACAGGGTTTTGTCCAGGATGGAAGTTCAGCGGGTATCCAGTAGCTGCGTCAGGTACCGAACGCTCGCCAGCAAAAAGCTGTCCTGTCCCGGTAACGCATCAAACGACAGCCCCACCGGCAGCGCGCCTGCAGCGCCCACCGGAATGCTGATGCTTGGCGCCGCCAGATTGCTGGCCGGGTCGGTATTGCGCACGAAGGTTTCGAAATTGCGCTCAGCGGAGCAATCACTGAGCAATGGCGCGCTGCACGTCACGGTCGGGTAAGCAATCAGATCCAGTCGGTGCTGGCTGAACAACGCGCGGTAGGCCTTCTCGAGCTGCACTTTGCTCATCAACGCCTGGACGTAATCGGTGTAGGAAATCGCCGGACTTTCCAGCTGCGCGGTCAGGATCTTCTTGATCGCCGGGTCGCGGATTTGTCCGAGGATGTCGAGGAACTGCTCGCCACGGCCTTCTTTCATCAGGAACCGTGGAAAGTCGATGAAGAACTCGTAGATCGGCAGCGGAAACTGAATGGCTTCGTTGAGCTCGCCGATCAGCCCGTCGTCGACCGGCACAAGGCTGACCCCGTGTTGTGCCAAGGTGTCGATGGCGGCGCGACAGGCCTCACGCACGTTGTCATCGAGGTCGGCCCAGAGAAAGCGCTCCGGGATACCGATACGCAATGGCCGCGCTTCGGGCAGCGCAGCGGGGGCGGTGCCGCTCAGATGGCTGTGGACGAATTGGCAGTCTTGCACCGTGCGTGTCAGCAGGCCCGGCGTGTCCTTGGTCTGCGACACGGGAACGATGCCGTCCACCGGATAGGCGCCGGTACTCGGGCGAAATCCGACGATCCCGCAGAACGCCGCCGGAATGCGCACCGAGCCACCGGTGTCGGTGCCCACCGCGCACGCCACCAGTCCGGCGGCGACGGCGGCGGCACAGCCCCCGCTGCTGCCGCCAGCGCTGTAACGTTCGTTGGCCGGATTGATCACGGCGCCATGGCAATGATTGGCCGAGGTTACGCCGAACGACAGTTCATGCATGTTGTTCTTGCCCATGACCTGCGCGCCGAGTTGGCGCAAGCGCTGAACGATGCCGGCATCGGCCTGCGGGTAATAGTCGCGCAGACCGGGTGTGCCGGCGGTGGTCGGCATGCCGCTGACGTTGATGTTGTCCTTGAATGACACCGGCAGGCCATACAGCGCGCCGTCACGTGTGGCGGCGTTGCTGTCGAGCGCCATCGGCGCAAAGGTGATGAAACTGTTCAGATGTTGCTGTTGCACATGGCGCTCGCGCAGGGCGTGCTGCCAGGTGTCCGCGCAGTGCTGAGCACTGCGCAATGCGTTGACGAGCTGTTCAATCGAAAGCTGGCTGTACATGGACGATTCTCGGCGTTGAAAAGGGTGGGGTCAGCAATAGCGGTACTGCGCGTGCAAGCCGTCGAGCGGGTTGTCGGCAATCAAGTCGCCACCGAGGCTGCTGATCACCGCACACGCGCCATTGAGCGCGGTTTGAATCGCCCCTTCCGCCCAGCCGCCAGTGAAGGATGCGCCGCAACCGGCGAGGTAGAGCCCGGTGTCCTGGCGGGTGTCGAGCGCGGTCTTGAACTGGAAGAACAGGCGTTCGGAATAGATATCGTCGCCGGGGAAATTCAGCTTGAAGGCACCCAGCGAATGCTTGTCGGTCAGCCAGTCGTACTCCATCACGTAGCGTTGGTAGTCGCCGTTCAGAGGCCGTAGATGCTCGGCGAACTGCGGCGAACTCATCGCCAGTTCATCGACCAGACGCAGGCAGCGCTGCACCTTGTCGGTCATCGATACCATCTTGTGCGAGTCGTCTTCCCAGGTGTAACTGATCAGTACGACGCCCCAGGAATCAGGGTCTTGCGGGGCGTAGTCGAGGCAATAGACGCCCTTGACCAGGGTGTCGGTCTGGATGTTTTGCGGCAGGCCATGTTTGAGCCAGAACTTGTCCCGGGTCAGGATGAACAGCTTGGATGACCCGACCATGTGGGTTTCGTTGATCGCCCGGGCCACGTCGCGGTTCACGAACGCCTGGTTTTGAGTGAGTTTGAGGTTCACTTGCAGGGCGCGGGTGGTGGCGGTGGTGATCACCCGGTCGCAGGCGTAGGTTTCGCCATTGCTGCCGGCCAGCAGAATCTGCCCGTCTGCGCCTTTGTTGATGGATTCGATGCGGGTGCGGCAGATCATGTCGCGCAATTGAATGCCGTTGAACGGGGTGTCTGCGAGCCGCTCGGTCAGGGTCGAGATACCGTTGGGCACCAGTCGTTGATTGACCTCCAGGCCGTTGACCACCAGACGCAGAATCTCGGTGAACGAGGCGCGATACACCGATTGGAAACCGCCCGAACCGATGCCCAGAGAGCCGAACAAATGGAAGTCTTCAGGCTTGCGCCACGGCTTGCCGCCGGGCGGTTTTGCGCCGGTGAAGATGCGCACCATCGCCGAGTAGAACGAGCTGTCGCCAAAGCAGTCGAGGTAGCGTTGCCACTCCGGCTGCACCTCCGCGTAGTTGTGCTGTTTGAGCAGTTCGGTGAGCAAGAGCGGCGGCGCCAGGCACGTGCCGTCGTCCAGGGTTGCGCCTTCTTTGAGGAACGCATGCCAGCCTTGGTGCACAGTGCTGAAAATCGCCGGCGGCGGCTGCATCGCCGGCCAGTGGTGGGTTTCGCCACGGTAGTGGATTTCGGTATCGACGACGCCCGGATCGGGAAACGCTTCGGTGGTTTGAATACCGAAACGATCCAGGTAATGAAACAGACCGACTTCACTCGGCGGGAAGCGCATGGCACCCATTTCGGCAATGAATTGCGGCTGGCTTTCGTCAAAGCACTGGGTCAGGAAACGCCCGCCGACATGCTGTTCTTCGGCCTCGAACAGGGTGACTCGACGCGCGCCGGCACGCAGCAATTCGTAAGCCGCGACCAGACCGCTAAGGCCGGCGCCGACGATACCGATGTGTTTTTCGGCGCTTTCGCACGGCAGGTAACCGATGGCATTTTCGGCGTTACGCAAAAACTGGCCGTAGTCATACAGCAAGTCGACATAGGGAAATGACAGGCACGCGCCAGCCTTGTTGGAGCTGTTGGAAATAGGGTTCACAGGGGTTTCTCGATCAATCAGATAATAAGCTGCAGGCTTTCGATGGCACGTGCGGGGTTGAGCAAGAGGATTTTCTTGCCGCGGATTTTCCACTGCCCGTCAACCTTGATCAGTTGATGCTCGACAGTCACCGGATAGTGCCATTCGCTGTCGCCACGGGCTTCGCAATAGAGCATGTTGGAACTGGCGAATGCGCTGGACGCAGCTTCGTCGACCGAGATGCGCGGACGCTGGGCAATGTGCAGGCTGCGGCTCTTGGGCTGCTGGGAGTAGTTGCGCGCGTTGGCCAGGCGATTGATCCGCAGGGTGGTCAGAAAACGGTCTTCATACACCAGCGACGATTCATGCAACGGGCTGCGTTGCTCGCGGGTCATGGGAATCCAGTAGGTGTAGTCGTCGCTCAACAGTTGCTGCCAGGCATCGAAATCCTGTTGATCGAGCCAGTGCAGTTCGCGCTCGATCAGTTGCTCGATGGCGTGGTGATTAGATTGATCGTGTTGCATGGTCATCCCGCATCAGGTTCTGCCAACTGTTATAGAAATTACGCATGGCCCGTTCGCTGGTGCCGGACACCACGTCGGTCTGCTCATGGGTTTCGCCCGGCGCGAACAAACGGCTGACGTTGACCCAGTCATTGGCATCGCTGCCCAGGCCTTCCATCGCGCGCTCGTACATTTCCACGTCGTCATGGGCGACCATCGAGCACGGCGAATTGATCAGGTTGTTGTACTGCACGGTTCTTTCCAGCAACTGCACGGGCGCGCCTTGCAGTTCGAAGATCCACGACTCGACGATGGTTTCCCGCGCACTGACCGGTTTGATCACGCGCAAGGTCTGGATCGGGCCCTTGACCATCAGGTTGGGGAAATAAACGGTGTTGTGCCGGGTGTCGTCGAGGATCGCCCGGGCCTGCTCTTCGCCGTAGCTTTGCACCATCAAGTCCCAGTAACCGGGGATGTCGGTGTAGGCCTTGTGGATCGAGTTGCTGACCCCAGTGTGCCCATGCCCGTTGGGCCAGACGCGAATGCCCATACCGGCGAAAAACTCGTAGGAGGCCATGAACGGCGAGAACAGTTCGACCGCCATCGGTGGCTTGCCCTGGTCGCCGGTGGCTCGCCACAGACGTATGGCTTCGCCGGCCGAGGATTCGTGGGCGATCATCGGGTGGCAGGTGTCGGTCTGGTTATCGACGACCATTTTCCAGTTGCAGCGATGGCGGTGCAGCAACGGTTGGCCGATCACTTTCAACTGGCCCTGTGGCGAACGCATGACCATGTTGTCCAGGGTCGACAGCGACTCACCGAAGAACTCGTCGAAGCCGATACCTGTTTCCGTCAGGCGCACAAACACGAAGCCGCGATAGTTGTGAACCGCCGTCACCGGGCGCATGCCTTTGTGTGCCGAGCAACTGCTGAGGTCGCAGTCGTCGTACTCTTTTTTTACCGGGATGCTCAGCAGTTCGCCGTCGGTCTTGAACGTCCAGGCGTGGTAGGGGCAACGCATGAAACGGCCGACATTGCCGCGGGTTTCGGCGAGCACTTTCACGCCTTTGTGCGGGCAACGGTTGTGCAGCACGACGATGCCACCATTCTTCTGCCGAACCATTGCCAGCGGCTGCTGGGCGAGGGTGGTGGTGAAGTAGTCGCCGGTCTCGGGGATCAGGCTGTCGTGGCCCAGGTAACACCAGCTTGCGGCGAACACTCGCTGCTGTTCCTGCTCGAAAAGTTGTTGATCCAGAAACAGGGATTTGTGCACTTCCCTGCCATTGAAGTAGTTGTCCAACGGGGTGTCCTCTTCAGATTGCCAGCTTCAGGCGCGGGCTTTTCGCGCGGGAGACGCAGGGATAGATCCGTGCGCTGCAGGCAGCTTCCTGTTCGCTCATGATGAAGTCGCGGTGCTCGACTTCGCCTTCCAGCACGTCCAGCGCGCAGACGCCGCATTCGCCGCGCCGGCAGTCGTAAAGCGGATCGAGGCCGGCGGCTTCGAGGGCCTCGAGCAACGACTGCTCTGGGCCGACGTTGACGCTGATGCCGGACTCGGCGGCGTCGATCACAAAACCTTGGGCCGTGTCATCGCGGGCCACGTTGAACACTTCAAGATGAACGCACTCGCGGGCCAGGCCGACGCGCTCGGCGTGGCTGAGCACTTCGCTGAGCATCGCTGCCGGCCCGCAGACATACAGCCGATCCTGCGCTGTGAGGTCGGCGAGGATCTGACTGATCGCAGGACGATTGCCCGAAAGGTGCAATTGCATGCGCGCTTGCAACTGCTCTTGCAGATCTTCGCCGTAGGCGGCGTCTGCGGCGCTCCTGGCGAAGTAATGCAGTTGCGCAGGGCGGTTCAGCGTAGCCAGGTGGCGCAGGATGCCGGTCAGCGGAGTGATCCCGATGCCGCCGGCAACCGCGATATCCCGGCCCGACGTTGCGCTCAATGGATAGTTGAACGTGTTGAACGGGCCTTCGAGTTCCACGCTGTCGTTGACCGCCAGAGTGCGGATGTACTGGCTGCTGATGGAGTCCGGCGACAAGCGAATGGCAAACGTGAACTGGCCCTCAGCGGCGTCGTTCACATGCACCGTCGAGTAGTGGCGGCAGTCGTCGAGGCCCGGAATCAGCCATTTGAAGTGCGCACCGGCATGGCTCATCGCGGCCAGCGAAGCGGGGCCGTGAACGGTGATTTCCCGGATCGAGTCCGAGAGCATGCGGCAGTGGGTGACGGTGAATTTCATGCAGGTTGTTCCTGGCTGATCGGCGTTTCGTGCAAGTACAGCCATTGGACGTCGTGCTGCCCGACCTGAAGGATCGCCACCGAGATGCGCGAGGTTTCGCGGTGATTCAAGCGATGGGTTTCCTTGTAGCGCAGCGCCACGGTGGCGCCTTCGTGCCAGACCGTGTGCAGGTCGCTGATGAGAATCTGCAGGCCTTTGCGTGCGCCGACTGCACCGCTGAACAGCTGTTCGACCTGTGCCCGACCGACCACGGCGGCAGACGTGGTGACCATGCTGAAGTGCTCGGCGAACACGTCCATCAGCGGCGCGACGGCGGCAGCACCGGTGCCGTCGGCGTCGGTAAACACGCGGTGGATCAGTTCATGCACGTGATGAATGCTGTGTTGCGCTCGTTCAACCAGGTTGTTGTTCATGACATTCCTTTGGAGGGTTCAATTGACTCATCTGAAACAGCGGGAACAGCCCGATCAGCGCCGCAATCGCGAAGGTCGCGTGGTAGGCCGCCATGGTGTCGAACTGCTTGAGCAGCACATTGAAGATCATCAGAAACAGCGCAGCACCGAGGCTGAACGACATCTGCCGGTTGATGTTCCAGATCACGCTGGCCTTGTGCGTATCGCCGCCGGCAAAGTCCATCAACGAAGTGGTTTGCGCGGTGTTGGCGCCGATACCGCCGCCAATGCCCATCAGGCTGTAGGCAATCACGATCACCCACAGGTCTGACGGTGCTGCGACCAGCATCAGCGTGGCGATGCCGCTGCTGTGCAGCAGCATGCCGAGGGTGAACAGGCGTTTGGCGCCCACGCGGTTGTAGACCCGGCCGCAAATCGTCATCGCGACGAAAGCACCGATGGCGTAGAGGATCATGAACATTCCGGTGAGCCGGGCGCTGAAGTGCAGGGTGTTCTGCAGGAAGAAAATGCTCATCAGATTGACCCCGGTGAACACGCCGGGAATCGCGTAATAGATGAAGATCGAGGTGCTGAGCTTCTTGCTTTTCAGCAGGCTCAACTCGATGATCGCGTTGTTGCAGCGACGGTAGTGGCGCAGGTACAACGCAATGAACAACACGCCCGCCGCAACACAGATCAACGCTGCCAGCGCCGGGTAATCGCCACCGTACAGCGACATGCCCATCAGCAGGCTGGCGAGTGCCGCGCTGACCAGCAGCAGGCCTTTTATATCTGGGCGCGCGAGGCTGGTCGGTTTGGCTTCCTTGATCCAGAACCACGACAACCCGGCGGCGATCAGCGAAAACGGGATGTTGCTGTAGAACACCCAGCGCCACGAACTGCTGTCGACGATGATGCCGCCGACGGTGGGCGAAATCGCCGGGGCAATCAGGGCGACGGCCATGACCAATGTGGAAATCTTTGCCCGCTGCTCACCCTGGAACAGGTTGAAGGTCAGCGCCTGACCGACCGGAATCAACAAGCCACCACCGATGCCTTGCACGAAACGCCAGATCACCAGTTCATGGAAGCTGCCTGCCAGCCCGCACATCCACACCGACCCGGTGAAGACCAGCATCGAAGCGGTGAGAATCTCGCGACTGCCGAAGCGCCCCGCCAGCCAGGTGCTCACCGGAATAATCAGGGTCAAACCGAGAATATAAGCGTTGGCGACCCACGCCACCGATGAAGTACTGACTTGCAAAGTTGCCGATATGCTCGGCAATGCCACGGCGGACATGAATATATTAATGCAGTCAATAAAGAACCCGATCAGAAAGATCAGGGCAATTTTATAGCGATAGTTCATGTTGTATCCCCTTTGCCGCGCAGCATAGGGGCGATGGACTTGAAGTGTCGATACGACTATGCTTGAAACAATGTTTGACAGGATTTAACAGTGAGCCCAACTGCCATGCACTCTCATCTTAATCGGGTACAAACCTTTCTTGCCGTAGTCGATTTTGGTTCTTACACCAAGGCGGCAAACTACCTGAGTATCAGCAAAGCCATGGCCAGCCTGCATGTCAAGGCGCTGGAGGAAGTCCTGTCCGCCACACTGTTGATCCGCAATACCCGAAATATATCGTTGACCGAAATAGGTCAGGACTTTTATGAAGAGTTCAAGGGGATTGTCGCGGACATCGACAATGCTTTTGATAATGTGTTGAAAGGCAATAACAGGGTATCCGGCAAGTTGCGCATAAGTTCAACCAGTGAATACGGTGAGAAGTTTATTTTGCCGTTGATTCCACTGTTCTCCGAGCGCTATCCGGAAATCCGCTTGTGCTACAACTTTAATTCTTCATTGAACGATCTGGTCGCGGAGAAACTCGATCTGGTGATTCGTCTGGGTAACTTGGCGGACTCGGCATTCAAGAGTCGAAAACTCGCCGATTACGCCATCGTGCTGGTTGCCACCGAGCAGTTTCTGGCGCGCCATCCCGTACAAACGCCACAGGATCTGAACGGCGTGCCGTGGATTGCCAACAGCAATCTGCAGTCGCCGACCCAGTGGTTGCTGCGCGACGGGCAGGGGCAGGGTGTAGAGGTCAACGGCATCAATCACTTCGAGTCGAATTCGTCGACGGCGATTCGTTCGCTGACGTTGTCGTCGCTGGGGGTATCGGTGTTGCCGGCTTGGGTGGTCGAGGACGACATCGCCAGCGGACGTCTGGTGCGGTTGCTGCCGGAATACGCGTTGCCTACGCAGTCGATCAACGTGGTATTCCCCAACAGCCCGCATCTGCCGCACAAGTCGCGGGCGTTTATCGATTTTCTGTTGCTGCATCTGGCGAGCTGAGATCACAGCACACACACACAACGCCACAGGGTTAGCTTCAGATGGCGTCAGGCATGCACAAAAAAGCCCTTGAATCTCACGATTCAGGGGCTTTCGTTCAAGCGCGCCTGATGATCAGGCCGCTTCGATCTTGCTGCGGTTCTGCTCGACCTTGCCCAGATAGGTTGCCAGTTTTTCCTGCTCGTCCGGGGTCGTGAACAAGCCCAGTTTGCTGCGGCGCCACAGGATGTCGTGGGCACTGGTTGCCCATTCTTCGCTGCACAGGTAATCAACTTCACGGGTGTACAACCCGCCGCCCAGGTGTTCGCCCATGTCAGCGAGGGATGCCACGCCTTCGAGCATCCGCCAAGTGCGGCTGCCGTAGGTGGTGGCCCAGCGCCGGGCGATTTCGCTCGGGACGAAGTCGAACTTGTCACGGATCAGCGCGCTCAGGGCTTGCGGCGTGGTCATGTCTTCGCCGCCAGGCAGGGTGGCCGTAGCCGTCCAGCTCGGACGCATCTGGGTGAAGAACGGCATCAACTGCGCCATCGCCGATTCAGCGAGTTTACGGTAGGTGGTCAGCTTGCCGCCGAATACCGAGAGCAGCGGTGCTTCTTCGCTGCTGCCGGACAGCGCCAGGGTGTAATCGCGGGTCACGGCCGACGGGTTATCGGATTCGTCGTTGCACAGCGGACGGACGCCCGAGTAGCTGTGCTGGATATCGTCGCGGCTGATCTGCTTCTTGAAGTGCGCGTTGACCACTTTCAACAGGTAATCGGTTTCGCCGTCGGTGATCGCCACTTTCGCCGGATCACCGGTGTACTCACGGTCGGTGGTGCCAATCAAGGTGAAGTGGTTCAGGTACGGAATGGTGAAAACGATGCGTTGATCTTCGTTTTGCAGGATGTGCGCGTGGTCGCCTTCGTACAGCTTCGGCACGATGACGTGGCTGCCCTGGATCAGGCGGATGCCGTATGGCGATTCCATCTTCAGATCGTCACGGATGAACTTGGCAACCCACGGGCCAGCAGCGTTTACCAGTGCTTTGGCGGTGATCGAAAACAGGCTGCCGTCGGCGCGTTCCAGGTTCAGATGCCACAAGCCTTTGGCACGACGGGCGCTGACGCAACGGGTCTGGGTGTGTACGTGGGCGCCCTTTTCACGGGCGGCCATGGCGTTGAGTACCACCAGGCGGGCGTCGTCGACCCAGCAATCGGAGTATTCGAAGCCTTTCCTGATTTCGCTTTTCAGTGCGCTGTCGGCGCCGAACTTGAGGCTTTTCGAACCTGGCAGCTTTTCCCGCTTGCCGAGGTTGTCATACAGAAACAGGCCGGCCCGGATCATCCACGCCGGGCGCAGATGCGGACGGTGCGGCAGCACAAAGCGCATTGGCTTGACGATGTGCGGCGCCTTGGCCAGCAGCACTTCGCGCTCGGCCAGGGCTTCACGCACCAGACGGAATTCGTAATGTTCGAGATAGCGCAGGCCGCCGTGGATCAGCTTGCTGCTGGCCGATGAGGTGTGGCTGGCCAGATCGTCTTTTTCGCAAAGAAATACCGAAAGCCCGCGACCGGCGGCATCCGCTGCGATCCCCACGCCATTGATCCCGCCGCCAATAACAGCGATGTCGTAGATCTCGGAGATTGGGGGCATACGCAAGGTAGAGGTGGACATCGGCTGGCCTCGGGCTCTTTTGATTTTCTGTATTGGAAATCGAACATTAATGTTCATTTGCGAAAATGGTAGCCCATAAACACGCGCACAGCCAGTCACGTTCGATTGAAAAAACTCATCGAAGGGCGGGGAAAGGAAAATATTCGAACATTAAATGCGCGCGAGAGCGCTAGAGATGAGTTGTTTGTCAGTTCGCCTTCGCGGGCAAGCCCGCTCCCACAGTGGGGTGAGTGGCTCACAAATCTTGTGGCTGGCTCAAATCCCTGTGGGAGCGGGCTTGCTCGCGAAGAGGCCCTTGCAAACACTGAAAGTGCAAAAGGGTTAAACGACTTCCAGGCGAATCTTGTGCTGACTCAACAACTGCGCCAGCGCCGGCACGGGCTGCTGATCGGTCACCAGGCAATCAATAAGGCTGATCGGGCCAAGACGAATCATCGCGTTCCGCCCGAACTTGCTTGAGTCCGCCGCCAGAATCACCTGTCGCGCATTGGCAATGATCGCTTGGGAAACCCGCACTTCCTGATAATCGAAATCCAGCAGGCTGCCGTCTTCATCGATGCCGCTGATCCCGACCAAGGCAAAATCCACCTTGAACTGATTGATGAAATCGACGCTGGCCTGACCGACAACCCCTCCGTCACGACGCACGTTGCCACCGGTCAGCAGCACATCGAAATCATCCTTGGCACTGAGCATCGAGGCCACGTTCAGGTTGTTGGTAATGATCTTCAGGTGGCTGTGATTGAGCAGGGCACGGGCAATCGATTCGGTGGTGGTGCCGATGTTGATGAACAGCGAGGCATGATCGGGAATCTGCGCGGCAATGGCTTCGCCGATGCGTTGTTTTTCATCGCGCATCTGATCGGCGCGCATCGCATAGGCGGTGTTTTCGACACTGGAATCATAGGCCGCGCCGCCATGATAGCGCCGGAGCAAATTGGCTTCGGCGAGCTGATTGATGTCACGGCGGATGGTTTGCGGGGTAACAACGAACAGCGTGGCCATTTCCTCGATGCTCACATAGCCGCGTTCGCGGACCAGCTCGAGGATTTGCTGCTGACGGGGAGGCAGATTCATGGGGCTTCCTTTGGGCTGCCGTGCAAAATTTGCCCATGATGCCGCAGGAATCTCCTCCCTACCAGTTAGATGCCTATCTGGATCTGAAGGTTGGCTTATTCAGCGTCTTCACGCGCCCAGTCACGGGTGCGGCTGACGGCTTTTTTCCAGCCTTTGTACAGCTTCTCCTTCTCGACTTCGTCCAGGCTCGGCTCGAACTCGCGCTCGATCACCGCCTTGCCGCGCAGTTCGTCCAGGCTGCCCCAGAAGCCGCACGCCAGACCGGCCAGATATGCCGCACCGAGTGCCGTGGTTTCGCGCATTTGCGGACGCTCGACCTGAGTGCCGAGGATGTCGGCCTGGAACTGCATGAGGAAGTTGTTCGCCACCGCACCGCCGTCGACGCGCAGGGCCTTGAGGCGTTCGCCGGAGTCCTGTTGCATGGCGTCGAGCACGTCGCGGGTCTGGTAGGCAATCGATTCCAGCGCGGCGCGGATGATGTGATCCACGCGCACGCCGCGCGTCAGGCCGAACAGTGCGCCGCGGGCATACGGGTCCCAGTACGGAGCGCCCAGACCGGTGAAGGCCGGCACCAGGTACACGCCGTTGCTGTCTTTGACTTTATTGGCGAAGTATTCGGTGTCGTGGGCGTCGTTGATGATCTTCAGTTCATCACGCAGCCACTGCACGGTCGAACCACCGTTGAACACCGCGCCTTCCAGTGCGTAAGCCACTTCGCCACGCGGGCCGCAAGCGATGGTGGTGAGCATGCCGTGCTGGGATTTCACCGCTTTGTCGCCGGTGTTCATCAGCAGGAAACAGCCGGTGCCGTAGGTGTTTTTCGCCTGGCCTGGCTCGACGCACATCTGACCGAACAGCGCCGCTTGCTGGTCGCCAGCGATACCGCCGATGGCGATGCCGCTTTTGGTGCGGCCGTAGATTTCCGAAGAAGCCTTCACTTGCGGAAGCATTTCGCGCGGGATGTCGAGGATCTCCAGCATCTTCGAATCCCACTCCAGCGAGTGAATGTTGAAGAGCATGGTGCGCGAGGCGTTGGTGTAGTCGGTGACGTGTACTTTGCCGCCGGTGAATTTCCAGATCAGCCAGCTATCAACGGTGCCGAACAGCAGTTCGCCGTTGCGCGCACGCTCGCGGCTGCCTTCGACGTTGTCGAGAATCCACTTCAGTTTGGTGCCGGAGAAGTACGGGTCGGTGACCAGGCCGGTGTTGTCACGAATGTAGTCTTCGTGGCCGTCACGCTTGAGCTGCTGGCAGATTTCGGTGCTGCGGCGGCATTGCCAGACGATGGCGTTGTACACCGGGCGGCCGGTGGTCTTGTCCCAGACCACGGTGGTTTCACGCTGGTTGGTGATGCCGATGGCGGCCACCTGATCGTGATGCAGGCCGGCCTGAGCCAGCGCTTCAACCATCACAGCGCTTTGGGTCGCGAAGATTTCCATCGGATCGTGTTCGACCCAGCCGGCCTGCGGATAATGCTGGGCGAATTCGCGCTGCGCGGTGCAGACCACGTTCGCATCGCGGTCGAAAATGATCGCGCGGGAGCTGGTCGTACCCTGATCGAGGGCAATGATGTAGTTCTTATTCTGAATGTCGGTCATGTCGATTGCCTTGGACGAAATAAGGGAGAGTGGGCCGTGGCGCGGGCTCGAAAGGGCAGGAGCCCGCGCCGACTGTTTCAAGAAGTTCTTGGTTTGCCGTCAATGGCCGGTTCTGCATCCTTTGTAGCAGGTGTGGCGCCGGTCAGGTGACGGGCGATGAGCCCGCGATACCCGGCAGCGCCGAGGCAGGCACCGACAATCGGTGCAAAAATCGGAATCAGGAAGTACGGAATATCACGGCCGCCGGTGAAGGAAATTTCACCCCAGCCGGTGAAGAAAGTCATCAGTTTCGGACCGAAGTCACGCGCCGGGTTCATCGCGAAGCCGGTCAGGGGGCCCATGGAGCTGCCGATCACCGCAATCAGCAAACCGATCAGCAGCGGAGCCAGCGGGCCTTTCGGCAGACCGTTGTTGTCGTCGGTCAGGGACATGATCACGCCCATCAGGATCGCGGTGATGATCATCTCGACCAGGAACGCCTGGGCAGTCGACAGCACCGGATTCGGGAAGGTCGAGAACACCGAGGCCAATTCAAGGCTGGCAGCGGAACCGCGAACCATTTGGTGAGTTTGTTCGTAATCGAAGAACAGATTGCTGTAGAGCGTGTAAACCAACAGCGCACCGCAGAAGGCGCCGGCGATCTGGGCGAGGATGTAGAACGGCAGTTTGCGCTTTTCGAAATCGGCGAAGATCGCCAGGGCGATGCTCACGGCCGGGTTCAGGTGCGCGCCGGAAACGCCAGCGGTGAGGTAGATCGCCATGCTCACGCCGACGCCCCAGATGATGCTGATTTCCCACAGACCGAAGCTGGCGCCCGCGACTTTGAGCGCGGCGACACAACCGGTGCCAAAAAAGATCAGGAGTGCCGTACCCAGAAACTCGGCCATGCATTGGCTCGAGAGCGTTGGTTGCTGTAGAGCAGTTGTCATTGAAAACCTCGGTTTTTGTTGTTGTCTGGCGCGTTTGCCGACGAGGCAAGGCGCGATTTTCGCCGGGTGGGAATCCCCATTCCGTTCCCGGTGTACTGCTGAGTGCCGCTGTAAGGATAATTCTTACATTATTCAGATTCGAAAAAATATAGACAAGAAACAAACCTGTCAAAGGTCGAAAGTGAACTGTCGGTCACAATATAACTATCAGCAGCATGAATGATCCCTTCGCGCAACCTGCCGTTGGCCTGCCGGAAAGGCTGCAAGCCACGGGAAACGTGGCTTGTGATAGAGCCTTTTAGGGTGTAATCGCCTAGAATCCGGCGCAGGATTTTTCTGTCACTGCCGAGCCTGGAGCTGTCATGACCCCTGCGTTGGACCTGTTGAAAAAAGTTCGTGCCGAACATCGCGTGCACAGTTACGAACATGATCCAAAAGCTGCGTCCTATGGGCTGGAGGCAGCGGAGAAACTGGGTCTCGAACCGGCAAGGGTGTTCAAGACGTTGCTGGCGGCCAGTGAAAAAGGCGAATTGCTGGTAGCGGTGGTGCCGGTCGTCGGAACACTCGACCTCAAGGGGCTGGCGCATGCCGCCGGGGTCAAAAAAGCCGAGATGGCCGATCCGGCGGCAGCCCAGCGCTCCACGGGCTATCTGTTGGGCGGAATCAGCCCTTTGGGACAGAAGAAACGCCTGCGGACCTTCATCGATCACTCCGCTCAAGGATTTACGACTGTTTACGTCAGCGCCGGCCGGCGAGGCCTGGAGGTGGAGCTGGCGCCGGCGTTGCTGGCGGAGCACACCCAGGCAACATTCGCCGACATTGGCCGCGCGTAACAGCACTCGCGCTGTATGAAAAAAATTGCCCGGTTCTGTCACTGGCGCTGATCCAGCCGCCACTGCATGCTTTGCTCGCGGGCTCATGGAGAAGGTTATGCAACTCGAGTTTCATCAGGTCGACGCATTCAGTGATCGGCCTTTCAGTGGTAATCCGGCGATGGTTTATCGACTCGACGCCTGGTTGGCGGATGAGTTGATGCAGAAGATCGCCGGCGAACACAATCTGGCGGAAACCGCATTTCTGGTGCGCGAAGGCTCGGCCTGGCATATCCGCTGGTTTACACCGACCACCGAAGTGCCGCTATGCGGCCATGCGACGCTGGCCAGTGCCTATGTGCTGTTCGAGATCTATAAGGAAGCCGCCGAGCGTATCGACTTCACCTGCAAATCCGGGCCATTGAGCGTCAGTCGCGAGGGTGACCGGTTGTGGCTGGATTTCCCTTCGATTGTGCCTTCGGAGATTGGCGTGACGCTGGATGTCGAGCGCGCGCTGGGTGTCGAAGCGGTGGATGTGCTGGGCTCCAATGAGTTGTTTGTGGTGCTGGAGTCGGAGCAGGCGGTACTCGACTGCAAGCCGGACATGGCGGCGCTGGCGAAGTTGCCGTGGCTGGGCGCGATCGTCACCGCGCGGGGCAATCAGCATGATTTTGTCTCGCGCTATTTCGCCCCGGCCATCGGCATCAATGAAGACCCGGTGACCGGTTCGACCCATTGCAGTCTGATTCCCTACTGGTCGAATCGATTGGGCAAGTCGAGCCTGACCGCGTGCCAGCGCTCGGCGCGGGGCGGGGAGTTGTTCTGTCGGCTGGAAGGGGAGAGGGTGAAGATCGGTGGCAATGCGACGCTCGTTGCCAGGGGCACCCTGATCCTCGGATGACTCAAAACCAATGTGGGAGCGGGCTTGCTCGCGAATGCGGTATGTCAGTCAACGATGATTGCGACTGATATGCCGGATTCGCGAGCAAGCCCGCTCCCACAGTTTTGATCCGGGACGGATCAGTGTGCGGTGCTGTAGCGGCGGACGCTGTTTTCCATCGCCGGGACTTGTGCCGCAGTGCTGCCGGAGGCCTGAAACAGTACCAGGTGTTCAGCGGCAACACGAATCCCTACATCCGCGCCGATTGCATGATCAGCGTGGCTCGGGAATATCGATTCCAGTTGCGCGCCTGTCGGCAATTGCAGGCGATACAGCGTCGACGCGCCAAGGAAGGTCTTGCCGACGATCCGTGCTATCAAGCCGCTGTCTGGCGCATAAACGATGTCATCCGGGCGCAGCAACACATCCACTGCACCGCCAACCGGCCAGGTGTAGGCCCGGTTGCCACGCAGCTCACCCAGTTCGGTCTGCACCGATTCCGGGCTGCCGAGCTGGCCGCGAATGAAGTAACCCTGCCCGATGAAACTGGCCACAAACGGCGTTGCCGGTTCGTGGTACAGGTTGTACGGCGTGTCCCACTGCTCCAGTCGACCTTCCTTGAATACGCCAACATGATCGCTGACGGCAAAGGCTTCTTCCTGATCGTGGGTCACCAGAATCGCACTGGTGCCACGGGCCTTGAGGATGTCGCGCACCTCGTGGCTCAGTTTGCGGCGCAACTCGCCATCGAGGTTGGAGAACGGCTCGTCGAGCAGCAGCAATTGAGGTTCTGGCGCCAGGGCGCGGGCGAGGGCGACGCGCTGTTGTTGACCACCGGACAATTCGTGCGCAAAGCGTTTGCCGAGGTGCTTCAGGTTGACCAGTTCCAGCAGTTCTTCGGTGATGCGTGCCTTGTTCGGGTGTTTGCGAATACCGAACGCGATGTTGTCGGCAACGCTCAGGTGCGGGAACAGCGCGTAGTCCTGAAACACCATGCCAATCCGGCGTTTCTCCGGTGCCAGGGTGAACCCGGCGCGGGAGATGGTTTCGCCGCCGAGGGTGATTTCACCGTCGTGCACCGGTTCGAACCCGGCGATGGCGCGCAGGGTGGTGGTCTTGCCGCAACCGGACGAGCCGAGCAGACAGCCGATGTCACCGGCATTGAGGTGCAGATTGAGGTTCTGCACCACGCGTTGGTCTTGATAGCCGCAAGCGAGGTTGCGCAGTTTCAGCAGTATTTCATGGCTCATGCGTGGTGATATGCCGGTTCGACGAGGAACTCGAGCAGGGCCTTCTGTGCGTGGAGACGGTTTTCTGCCTGATCCCAAGCGACGGAGCGCGGGTCATCAAGCAGGTCGAGGCTGATTTCTTCGCCACGGTGCGCCGGCAGGCAATGCATGAACAGCACGTCCTCGGCAGCGAGGTCGAGCAGGGCACGGTTGACCTGAAACGGCGCGAACAGCTTGAGGCGCTTGGCAGTTTCCTCTTCCTGACCCATCGAAGTCCAGACGTCGGTGCTCACCAGATGCGCGCCGCGTGCGGCGTCCTGCGGATCGCGGACGATGGTCACGCGATCACCGGCCTTGGCGACGAATTCAGGGTTGGGCTCGTAGCCTTCCGGGCAGGCGATGCGCAACTGGAAGTCGAACTGGATCGCCGCTTCTATATAGCTGTTGCACATGTTGTTGCCGTCGCCGATCCAGGCCACGGTCTTGCCCTGGATCGAGCCACGGTGCTCAAGGAAGGTTTGCATGTCGGCGAGCAACTGGCACGGATGCAGGTCGTCGGACAGGCCGTTGATCACCGGCACGCGCGAGTTGGCGGCGAATTCGGTCAAGGTGCTGTGGGCAAAGGTACGGATCATCACCGCATCAAGCATGCTCGACATGACAATGGCGCAGTCGCCAATAGGTTCGCCACGGCCCAGTTGGGTGTCGCGCGGCGAGAGAAAGATCGCCTGCCCGCCGAGCTGGATCATGCCGGCCTCGAAGGAGATCCGGGTGCGGGTCGAGGATTTCTCGAAGATCATCCCCAGCACGCGGTTTTTCAGAGGCTCGAACAGTACGCCGCGGTTACGCAGGTCCTTGAGCTCAACGCCTCGACGGATCACGCTGACCAGCTCTTCGGGCGTGCAATCCATCAGGGAGAGAAAGTGCCTTGCGCTCATCATTGACTACCTTTTGCTACAAACCGCAGATGCTCAAAGCCTTGTTTAACGGAACAACGGGCGAGACCTGCGGCGTAAGCCGCACGGGGGCGACGAAATAGGGGAAGGCGCGATATTGACACTAAATGTCGCGTTTTTCCAATAGGCTACGGTTTTTGCGGAATTCGGAGGGCGGACCTCCAGTAGCGGTCGCGCATTTGAAGCCGGGTTCAGGACAGCAGTAAGCCTCTTTTTACACTGGCCTTGCGGGGCTTGGCAATCAGGCGTGGCGGGGATCGCATCATTGCGGTCGGTTGTGGGCTGCGCGGCTGCGGATTCGCTTGGTCGGATGGTCGGGTTGAAACATTTGCTAAAGCAAAGTGCTGGGTTATAAATAGCTTTCGAGCGACGCAGGAAGCCTCCGCATGGAATCGAAAGAAAAAATATTAATGGAATTGCTGGGCCACACGGCTCGCTCCCTCACGCATCTGACCGCCTCGGTCACGTCGATGTCCTTCGAACTGCTGCGCAGCGAAGACGAAGTGGTCAAGTCCGCCGGTCGTCATATGATCGACCGCATGGCAACCATCAGCGCCGGGCTCGATGAGCACTGGCGCCTTATCGGCGAACTCACTGGCGTCCACGTGGCGCACGAGCAGATCGAAACCATTCAGGAAATCCAGTTGCAGGCGCCGCCACAGTTGCCGTCCAACTGAACATGGCGGCTATCGGCTCGCCTGATAACCGCCGATTCACAAGACGAACGTCGCTGGCGCGTGGCTTGCGCCGGGGCCATAGTTTTGTTCCCGCGAGCGTTGTTGCCCGCCCAGAACAAGACAGAGACTGGCCATGACCAAGACTCTCCATCACCGTGCCTGCCACCTGTGTGAGGCTATTTGCGGCCTGACCATCGAGACCACCGAAACCGATGGGGATGTTGCCATCACCTCGATCAAAGGTGACGCCCTCGACACCTTCAGTCGTGGGCATATCTGCCCCAAGGCTGTGGCGTTGCAGGACATCCAGAATGATCCGGATCGTCTGCGTCAGCCGGTGCGCCGGGTCGGCAGTGAATGGCTGCCGATCGAGTGGGACGAGGCGTTTGCCCTGGTGGCCGAGCGTCTGGCGGCGATTCAGGAGCGGCATGGGCAGAATGCGGTGGCCGTGTATCAAGGCAACCCGAGCGTGCACAACTACGGGTTGATGACCCACAGCAATTACTTCCTCGGCCTGCTGAAGACCCGCAATCGCTATTCGGCGACATCGGTCGATCAACTGCCCCATCACCTGAGCAGCTACCTGATGTACGGCCACGGCCTGCTGCTGCCGATTCCGGATATTGATCACACCGATTTCATGTTGATCCTCGGCGGCAATCCACTGGCTTCCAACGGCAGCATCATGACCGTACCGGATGTCGAGAAACGTTTGAAAGCGATCCAGGCGCGCGGCGGCAAAGTGGTGGTGGTTGACCCACGGCGCAGTGAGACGGCGGCAATCGCCGATCAGCATGTGTTCGTGCGCCCGGGTGGCGATGCGGCGTTGTTGTTCGGGGTGCTCAACACGCTGTTCAGCGAAGGGCTGACGCGCGACAGTCATTTGCCCGTCGATGGCCTGGACGAAGTGCGCGCCGCCGTCGCGAACTTCACTGCAGAAGCCATGAGTCCCTTGTGTGCGGTGCCTGCCGAGCAGATCCGCCAGTTGGCCCGTGATTTCGCTGGTGCACCGAGTGCGGTCTGTTACGGGCGCATGGGCGTTTCGACGCAGGCCTTCGGCACGCTGTGTCATTGGGTGGTGCAATTGATCAATCTGGTCACCGGCAACCTTGACCGGGTGGGCGGTGCGCTGTGTACCGAGCCGGCTGTGGATCTGGTGGCATCGACCTCGGGCGGGCATTTCAACAAGTGGCAGAGCCGGGTTTCCGGCCGCCCCGAATACGGCGGCGAACTGCCGGTGTCGGCGCTGGCTGAAGAGATGCTCACCGAAGGCGAGGGCCAGATCCGGGCGCTGATTACCGTTGCTGGCAATCCGGTGTTGTCGACGCCCAACGGCAGGCAGTTGGAACAGGCGCTGGACGGCCTGGAGTTCATGGTCAGCATCGACCTGTACATCAACGAAACCACGCGCTACGCCGATCTGATTCTGCCGTCGACCTCGGCGCTGGAGAACGATCACTACGACACCACGTTCAACCTCTTTGCGGTACGCAACGTCACCCGGTTCAATCGCGCGATCCTCGCCAAACCCGAGGGCGCGTTGCATGACTGGGAAATCTTCGTGGGCCTGGCCAAAGCCTTCGCCGGGAAAACCGGCAAGGACCTGAAGCCGACCTTGCCGCCGGCGAAGATGATCGACATGGGCCTGCGCATGGGCCTGTATGGTGACTCGTCCGAGCAGAAGCTGTCGCTGGCGACGTTGTTCGATCATCCCCACGGGATGGATCTGGGCGCGTTGAAAGCCAATCTGGCTGCGCGTCTGAAAACGCCGAATCAGCGAGTGCAGGCCGCTCCGCCCGAAATTCTCGCTGACCTCGCACGCTTCGCCACCCTGCAAGCCCCGGCGGCCGATGAGCTGCTGATGATTGGCCGCCGCCATGTACGCAGCAATAATTCGTGGATGCACAACTACCATCGCTTGGTGAAGGGCAAACCGCGTCATCAATTGCTGATGCATCCGGATGATCTCGCCAGTCGTGGACTCAACGATGGTCAGAGGGTGCGTGTCAGTTCGCGGGTCGGGCAGATTGAAGTCGAGGTGGTCGGCAGTCTGGACATGATGAAAGGCGTGGTCAGTCTGCCGCACGGCTGGGGACACGCGCGGCCAGGCGTGCAGATGGCGATTGCCAGCGGTCAGCCGGGGTCGAGTGCCAATGACCTGACCGATGAGTGCCAGCTCGACGAGTTGTCCGGGAATGCCGCGTTGAATGGCGTGCCAGTGACCGTGGCCGCGGCCTGAGCATGTCTGTCGGGGAGACCGAGCATGGCGCTCGGGATTCCGTTACAATGCGCCACCGTGCCGACCTGTGAGTCGGAAAGTTCAGCCGAGGTGCTCCATGGATATCATCGAAACGATTAAAGAGCAGATTGCCAACAACACCATTCTGCTTTACATGAAAGGCTCGCCGAATGCCCCGCAGTGCGGCTTCTCCGCGAAGGCTGCACAGGCTGTGATGGCATGTGGCGAAAAGTTTGCGTATGTGGACATCCTGCAGAACCCGGAAATCCGCGCCAACCTGCCCAAGTACGCCAACTGGCCGACTTTCCCGCAACTGTGGGTTGGCGGTGAGCTGGTCGGCGGTAGCGACATCATGACCGAGATGGCTGCAGACGGTTCGCTGCAAAGCACCATCAAGGCGGCTGTTGAAGCAGCGGCGGCGAACAAGTCCGAAGCCTGATAAGGCTTTTGTGGGAGCGAGCCTGCTCGCGAATGCTTTCTGCCGCTGACGACGTTGTCGGCTGACATGACGCTATCGCCAGCAGGCTGGCTCCCACAGGGATTGCGGTAGTGACCACAATCCGGGCAATAAAAAGCCCCGCGCCTCGAAAGAGGGCGGGGCTTTTTAGTGTCTCGAATTTAGCGGGCGCTAACTTACTCTTCGCCCATCTGCGATTGCAGGTAGTTCTCAAGACCGATTTTGTCGATCAGGCCCAGCTGGGTTTCCAGCCAGTCGATGTGCTCTTCTTCGGATTCGAGAATGTCTTCGAGCAGTTCACGGCTGCCGAAGTCGCCAACGGTTTCGCAGTGAGCGATAGCGGCTTTCAGATCGGCGTGGCCGGTCTTCTCGATGCGCAGGTCGCACTCCAGCATTTCCTGGGTGTGTTCGCCGATGTGCAGCTTGCCCAGGTCCTGCACGTTCGGCAGGCCTTCGAGGAAGAGGATGCGCTTGATCAGCTTGTCCGCGTGTTTCATCTCGTCGATGGACTCGTGGTACTCGTGCTTGCCCAGCTTGTTCAGGCCCCAATCTTCATACATGCGTGCATGCAGGAAGTACTGATTGATCGCGACCAGCTCATTGGCAAGGATCTTGTTGAGATGCTGGATGACTGTAATGTCGCCTTTCATGATGGGAGTCCTGCCCTGTATTAGCTGTATATAAGGCGGAGTTTGAGCTTCGTACTTATAAGTGTCAAACCTAAGTTATTGAATAATATATGAAAATTAATCGGAATAAGAATGTTTGTGTTCCGCGTCTAGAGCGTAAGCAGTTGATTTGCAGGCATAAAAAAACCGGACATAAGTCCGGTTTTTTGAAATGGGGCTAATTAAGCGGCAGTAAATTCCACAGGGTAGGGGATCGCGGCCTGCACGTTTTGCAGCTTGGTCAGGGTTTCGCGAACCACTTCCTTGGCCAGGCAAGCACATTTGCCGCATTGGCTGGCTACGCCAGTGGCCTGACGAACTTCTTTATAGCTGCAGCAACCTTCATAGATCGCTTCGCGGATCTGTCCGTCGGTGACGCCAGTGCAGAGGCAAACATACATAAGTAAGAACCGTCGCTGGTTGTGACTCAATTGCGATGGATCTTAATGTTAACGAGAATGATTGTCAAAGTGCTTTCGGGCAACTTTCAGCAGGTTGACAGGGGGGACTGACGAACGGTGGTTACTGGCGATTTGCCTGGCCCTGTAAATGCACGGGGTTGCCTGGTGTCCTTGAAAAAACCGTTAAGGACAGGCGAAAAACGCAGTGTATGATGGTCGGCCCTTGCGAAGGGGGTTCGTGTCACAGGGCTGTCGCCTGAGGGTGGCAGGCTGGCGCGAACCCTGAACTTCAAGTTTTTACACCAGGAGATATCAATGAGCGTACTCGTAGGCAAACAAGCCCCTGACTTCACCGTCCCGGCCGTACTCGGCAATGGCGAGATCGTTGACAGCTTCACCCTGTCCTCGGCCATCAAAGGCAAATACGGCCTGGTGTTCTTCTACCCACTGGACTTCACCTTCGTCTGCCCGTCCGAGCTGATTGCTCTGGACAACCGCATGGCTGACTTCAAGGCACGCAACGTTGAAGTGATCGCTGTGTCGATCGACTCGCACTTCACTCACAACGCATGGCGCAACACTCCAGTGAACAATGGCGGCATCGGTCAGGTGAAATACACCATGGCTGCCGACATGAAGCACGACATCGCCAAGGCTTACGACGTTGAATCCGAAGGCGGCGTGGCTTTCCGTGGCGCCTTCCTGATCGACGACAAAGGCGTTGTTCGCTCGCAGATCATCAACGACCTGCCACTGGGCCGTAACATGGAAGAGCTGATCCGTCTGGTTGACGCTCTGCAATTCCACGAAGAGCACGGCGAAGTCTGCCCTGCCAACTGGAAAAAAGGCGACAAAGGCATGAACGCTTCGCCAGAAGGCGTGGCGGCTTACCTGACCGAGAACGCTGCTGCTCTGTAAGGCGCAACGTCGAGGTACAAAAAAACCGGCTCATTGAGCCGGTTTTTTTATGCGCGGGATTTGCCGACGACGATCACTCAGTCGTCGAAGTCTTCCCAGCCGCCCATCTGCTTCCAGCGATTGACGATGCCACAGAACAGCTCAGCGGTTTTTTCGGTGTCGTAACGCGCCGAGTGCGCCTCACGCCCGTCGAAATCGATGTCGGCTGCCTGACAGGCCTTGGCCAGCACGGTCTGACCATACGCCAGGCCAGCCAGCGTCGCGGTGTCGAAACTGGAGAACGGGTGAAACGGGTTGCGCTTCATGTCCAGTCGCGCAACTGCGGCATTGAGGAAGCCAAGATCGAAGCTGCTGTTGTGGCCGACCAGGATCGCACGCTTGCAGCCATTGGCCTTCAGCGCCTTGCGTATGCCACGGAAGATGTCGGTCAGCGCCGTTTCTTCGCTGACGGCCATGCGCAGCGGATGATCGAGCTTGATGCCGGTGAACTCCAGCGCCGCTGCTTCGATGTTGGCGCCTTCGAACGGCTCAACACGGAAGAAGTAGGTGTGATCCGGGTAAACAAAACCCTTTTCATCCATGGCGATGGTGGTCGCAGCAATTTCCAGCAATGCATCGGTGGCCGAGTTGAAGCCGCCGGTTTCTACGTCGACGACAACCGGCAGGTAGCCGCGAAAGCGTGCTGCCATCGGGTGACGAGAACCGCCGCCGCCACTTTGTCCGTCCAGTTCGTCGTCGAAATGGTCTTCACTCACGCGTGTTCCTCCAGCAGGCGCCAGCGCAGTTTTTCACCGGCGCGCAGCGGGATAACGGTCAGCTCGCCAAACGGCAGGCTGGTCGGGGCAGTCCATTCTTCACGAACCAGGGTAATGCGATCGGTGTTCGCCGGCAGGCCGTAGAAACGCGGGCCGTTGAGGCTGGCGAAGGCTTCAAGCTTGTCCAGCGCATTGCGCTGTTCGAACGCCTCGGCGTACATCTCGATGGCGGCGTAGGCGGTGTAGCAGCCGGCGCAGCCGCAAGCGGCTTCCTTGGCATGCTGGGCGTGCGGCGCCGAGTCGGTGCCGAGGAAGAACTTCGCGCTGCCACTGGTGGCGGCATCGAGCAGGGCTTCCTGATGCGTGTTGCGCTTGAGGATTGGCAGGCAATAGAAATGCGGCCGAATCCCGCCCACCAGCATGTGGTTGCGGTTGTACAGCAGGTGATGCGCGGTGATGGTCGCGCCAACGTTGGCCGACGCCTCGTTGACGAACTGCACGGCATCGCCGGTGGTGATGTGTTCGAACACCACTTTGAGCGTCGGGAAGCGCTCGACGACACGGCGCATGTGCTCATCGATGAAAATCTTTTCGCGGTCGAACACGTCCACGTCGCCACGGGTGACTTCGCCGTGGATCAACAACGGCATGCCGACTTCGGCCATGGCCTCCAGCGCCGGGAAAATCTTGTCGATGCTGGTCACGCCGGAATCGGAGTTGGTGGTCGCGCCGGCCGGGTACAGCTTGGCGGCGTACACGAAACCGCTGGCCTTGGCTTCACGAATTTCTTCGGGCTGGGTACGGTCGGTGAGGTACAGCACCATCAACGGTTCGAAGCGACTGCCGGCCGGGCGGGCAGCGAGAATCCGCTGGCGATAGCCGTCGGCCTCGGCGGCGTTGCGCACCGGCGGGACCAGGTTGGGCATGATGATGGCGCGGCCAAAGGTGCGCGCAACATCGGCAACGGTATTGGTCAACACGGCACCATCGCGAAGATGAATGTGCCAGTCGTCGGGACGCAGCAGGGTCAGGCGGTCGGACATGAGGGGATTCCAGGCGGGTCAAACTGAGGCGAATGCTACCGGAAAAGACTCTTGCAGGCACTCGCTATCAAGTTTTGCGGGAAGCTTCCGATATCCCGTAGGTATGCCGTAAACATAGTGTGAATCGGTCTTTGTGTTTCAGAAGCCAATGGAGCCTCCCGTGCGCCAGCGTTATTTAGCCTTGCTCAGTGTGTTTGCCAGCCTTCCCGCGATGGCGCTCACGTACCAGACCCGTCTGGAGAACATTGAGTGGACGGTCGCCGGCGACAAGTTCGAATGCCGCCTGACGCAACCGATCACCGATTTTGGTTCCGGCGAGTTCGTGCGCAAGGCGGGCGAGCAGGCGATCTTCCGCCTGAATGCCTACAACGCCATGCTTGGCGGCGGCTCGGCAACCTTGCTGGCAGCGGCGGCGCCATGGCAGCCGGGGCGCGGCGACATCAATCTGGGGTCGGTCAGGCTCGGCAGCGGCAATGTACTGTTCAACAGCTCGCAATCTCAGGCCGGTGGCTTGATCAGCGGTCTGCTCGACGGTCGCAGCCCGGTGGTGCGACGTGCGTCTGGCGATGGCCGGGTGTCGGAAGTGCGTCTGCTGCCGGTCAAGTTCAGCAAGGCGTTCAACGACTATCAAACTTGCGTGGCGAAATTGCTGCCGCAGAATTTCGACCAGATCAAGCAATCGCAAATCGGTTTCCCCGGCGAAGGTGTTGATCTTGACGCCGCCGCCAAGGCCAAGCTGCAAGTGATGCTCGAATTCATGAAGGCCGATCCGACGGTCAATCACATCGAACTCGATGGTCACTCCGACAACAGCGGCAATCGCCTGACCAACCGTGAATTGTCGCGGCGCCGGGCGCTGGCAGTGGTTGACTTCTTCAAGGCCAACGGCATTCAGGAATCGCAGATCACCGTGCGTTTCCATGGCGAGCAATATCCCATTGTGCCGAACACCAGTGCGGCCAATCGCGCGAAGAACCGTCGGGTCAATGTCAAACTGGCGCGCGTCGCGCCGACAGCGGCTCCGGCGCCGCAAGCGAGCACTCCAGCCAATACTGCGGCGACTTCCTGACCCGCCGGTCATCGTCGCGCTCTCGACAGATTCTGTCGCTTTGTCGTCTTAAGCTGTCGCGCCTCTGTAAATTATCGCGTTTGAGCGGTAGACTCCTCGGCTTTCCGTAGAACCCCGTGGAGTGATGGCATGGCGGACGTAAACAAGGTCGTTCTGGCGTATTCCGGCGGCCTGGACACTTCGGTGATCCTCAAGTGGCTGCAGGATACTTATAACTGTGAAGTGGTGACCTTCACCGCTGATCTCGGTCAAGGCGAAGAGGTCGAGCCGGCCCGCGCCAAGGCTCAGGCCATGGGCGTCAAAGAAATCTACATCGACGATCTGCGCGAAGAGTTCGTGCGTGATTTCGTGTTCCCGATGTTCCGCGCCAACACCGTTTACGAAGGTGAGTACCTGCTGGGTACTTCTATCGCGCGTCCGCTGATCGCCAAGCGTCTGATCGAAATCGCCAACGAAACCGGCGCTGATGCCATTTCTCACGGCGCGACCGGCAAAGGCAACGATCAGGTGCGTTTCGAACTGGGTGCCTACGCACTCAAGCCTGGCGTAAAAGTGATCGCGCCTTGGCGTGAGTGGGACCTGTTGTCCCGCGAGAAGCTGATGGACTACGCCGAGAAGCATGCGATCCCGATCGAGCGTCACGGCAAGAAGAAGTCCCCGTACTCGATGGACGCCAACCTGCTGCACATCTCCTATGAAGGCGGCGTGCTGGAAGACACCTGGACCGAGCACGAAGAAGACATGTGGAAATGGACCGTCTCCCCGGAGAACGCTCCTGACAAAGCGCAATACCTGGAACTGACCTACCGTAACGGCGACATCGTTGCTCTGGACGGCGTCGAAATGACCCCGGCTACCGTGCTGGCGACGCTGAACAAGATCGGTGGCGCTCACGGTATCGGCCGTCTCGACATCGTCGAAAACCGTTACGTCGGCATGAAGTCCCGTGGCTGCTACGAAACCCCGGGTGGCACCATCATGCTGCGCGCTCACCGCGCCATCGAGTCGATCACCCTGGACCGCGAAGTCGCTCACCTCAAAGACGAGCTGATGCCGAAGTACGCCAGCCTCATTTACACCGGCTACTGGTGGAGCCCTGAGCGTCTGATGCTGCAACAGATGATCGACGCATCCCAGGTCAACGTGAACGGCGTTGTGCGCCTGAAACTGTACAAAGGCAACGTGATCGTCACTGGCCGCAAGTCCGACGATTCGCTGTTCGATTCCAACATCGCGACCTTCGAAGAAGACGGCGGTGCTTACAACCAGGCCGACGCGGCGGGCTTCATCAAGCTCAACGCGCTGCGCATGCGCATTGCGGCCAACAAAGGTCGCAAGCTGTTCTGAGTCCTTTGAACGCGCAATAAAAATGGCGGCTTGTCGTATGACATAGCCGCCATTTTTTTTGTCGGAACCCACTGTCGTTGTCTCATTCTCTCTTAAGAATCATTGAGGTCCGCGTGCACGGGTTATAGGCAATGTAGTGCGTTGCCCGACCACGCTTCCTCGCCTGTTTGCAAAGCGCCGGCACGATTTGCATGAGAAAGGCCGATGACTTGGCGTTGCTCAGAAACAGAATTGCCCTGGCGGATTGCTTGTCGCCGCGGGTAAGGTTTTCGACGAGCGCTTCAAAATCCTTGCGCGCATGCATTCGGCGCACATCGATGACTCGCAGGGTTCCCAGCTCCTTGGGAAGCTGAATGTGGTGTTCGGCACATGGACACAACCGTTCAGTGTGTTCTGCATGTGTTTCGCAGTCACGAGGAACAGGTCTGAAGTCTAGCCCCGCGATCTTCGCCTTCTCCGCTGACTCAGGTGCCGAAGTGTTTTTGAAATCCGGGGTGTTGGCAATTACTTTCAGAAAACTTTCGTCTTTGTCGAAGTCTGAAGGCGCATACAGAGAACGATAGTTAAAGTTTAATGTAATAAAAAATAGCAAGAGCAAATAAAATGGAAAACTTATCAGGAACCAGACATAAATTTCACGCTCACCTTCTTCAAGGAAAGGCAGAGAGATAGCGGCAGATGATTCGGATATAAACGCAAATATTGCGATTACTGTCATTGGGTTGGCTATTTTCTTTTTGATTTTCATCATGCAGTTTGCTCATTGAGTCTGATTGTCCGTGGTTAAGGTTTTACGGATGTGGAGCGAGTGTCTGTTTTTATATTAAAAGTATGAGTTTTGATAGACGTATCTTGTTTCAGGTTTTGGTTTTAGTCGATTGTTAGTGTCGATATCCGAACTATCAGTCATGTAATGCAATCAGCTATTCAACTCTTTTAGTGCAGAACGGTACTCTTGGAACGCCCGGATCTGGCGTCTGTGCGGCAAAATTCGCTCGCTGGCAATGGCGAAAATGCCTGCGGGCACGTTCTCTAAAGTGTGGGGGTTGGATTTTTTGTAGGAAAAATCTTTGTTTGGTGTAGGGGATGTCTTTCGCTGCAAGTGCAATAGAACTCTGTTGTGCAATGTCGCAAGTGACTAGGCTATTGTGCGTGCTCTAAAAATTCGAACAGCGAAACTGGACTTGCCCATGAATAAAGTGCTGATCGTGGATGATCACCCCGTCATTCGTCTCGCAGTGCGTATGCTGATGGAAAGACATGGCTACGAAGTTATAGCAGAGACGGATAACGGCGTGGATGCCCTGCAACTTGCGCGCGAACAAATGCCGGATATAGTCATTCTGGATATTGGAATACCGAAACTCGATGGACTGGAAGTTATTGCGCGGCTCGCTTCGACTTCCATGCCGATGAAAGTCCTGGTGCTGACGTCCCAGGCACCTGGACACTTTTCAATGCGTTGCATGCAATCAGGCGCTGCCGGCTATGTTTGCAAACAACAGGACCTGACCGAACTGCTCAGTGCCATCAAGGCGGTGCTGTCCGGCTACAGTTATTTCCCCAACCAGGCATTGCATACCGTGCGTACCAGCCTGGGCAATGCCAGTGAGGCGGACATGGTTGATCGTCTGTCCGGGCGTGAAATGATGGTGTTGCAGCAACTCGCTCGGGGCAAGACCAACAAGGAAATTGCTGATGGCATGTTTCTCAGCAACAAGACGGTGAGTACCTACAAGACCCGACTGTTGTTGAAACTCAATGCACGCTCGCTGGTGGATTTGATCGAATTGGCACAGCGAAACGGTCTTGTCTGAATCAGGCTTCAGCTGACGGGATCATGGGCCGATCAAAACCAGCGTCCAGCACAAAGAAAAAAGCCTCCGGGTCAGGAGGCTTTAAATCTCAAAGATCATAATCGTAGTCGGCCAATTGTCGTTGCAATCGGCGCTCCTCAAGCATGTTGTCGATGGTCCGGCGTTTGCTGAGGTTGGTTTTTGCCACCTCGACCACGGGTTCTGCGTCATCGGTCTCAGCGGCAATAAAATCGTCTTCTACGTCCAATTGCTCTTTATCGGTACTCATAAGGTTGCTCCCGGCTAAGACTGCCTTTGGCGCTCCTTATATCGACATTACCGCGGCGGGTAAAAAAGATTTTTTCAATCGATAGATGCAGAAAACCAATAATCACTCAATCGTCGGAAGTTTTGTGTTTGTACTCGCACAAATCTTCGATCCGGCAACTGCCGCAGCGTGGTTTACGTGCCAGGCACACATAGCGCCCATGCAGGATAAGCCAGTGGTGAGAGTCGAGAAGGTAATCCTTGGGCACAAACTTCATCAGCTTGTTTTCCACTTCAACCACATTCTTGCCCGGTGCAATGCCGGTGCGATTGCTGACGCGGAAGATGTGCGTATCGACGGCCATGGTCAGCTGACGAAACGCGGTATTGAGTACCACGTTGGCCGTTTTGCGCCCGACACCGGGTAAGGCCTCCAGTTGCTCTCGGGTCTGTGGAACTTCCCCCCCGTGAAGTTCGACCAGCATGCGGCAGGTCTCGATGACGTTTTTTGCCTTGCTGTTATACAGGCCGATTGTCTTGATGTACTCGGACAGGCCTTCGACCCCCAGGGCATGAATCGCCGCCGGTGTATTGGCGATGGGGAACAGCTTGGCGGTGGCCTTGTTGACGCCAACGTCTGTCGACTGTGCCGACAAAATCACTGCGATCAGCAGCTCGAAAGGCGAGGAATAGGCCAGTTCGGTCTTCGGCTCGGGGTTGTCTTCGTGCAGTCGGCGGAAGATCTCCAGACGTTTTGCGGCATTCATGGGCGATGCGTTTCCTTGGAAATAGGGTTCGGACGAGTCCACGCCTGGTGGGCGGCGAGCAACAATCCGAGAAAAATCAGAGCGCCGGGAACCAGAGTGATCCAATGCAGCCCTTCACTGAATAAAACCAGACCCTGCCAATGCGCGGAAAGATCGCCACCGAGGCGCCCGTGCCCGGCAAGCTCACGCAGTGCAGCGAGTGTCAGCATCAGCCCGGCGAACAGCGCGCCGAGTTTCAGGCGTGCAGCCAGTGGTTGCTGAAAGAAGCCATTATGTTCCAGCACCAGACACTGCAAGGCGATCAGTCCAGCATAAAAACCTGAAGCCTGGTGCCACGGCAGCGACCAGCGCTGGGCAAGAATATCGGCGCAACTGGTCAGAGTCGCAGCGAGCAGGATACTGCTCAGCCCTGCACTCACTGACGACAGGTGCGAGCGCAGGGGGGGCATGCACACGCTGTAGGCAATCACCACCGCGATGCACATCAACATCGTCCCCAGCGCGCTGCCCAGTGAGCCGGTGGTACCCAGCAGCAAAACCAGAATCATTGAGTTCGACAACGTCGCCACGCGCTTCATGTCCCGCTCCCCAACAAGACTGCCCGGTGCTCATCGAAGTAGCGCAGCGCATCGTGAATGGCGTTGATGGTTGCGCGGGAGGTGATGGTGGCGCCGGCGATCTGATCAAATTGTCCCCCATCCTTTTTCAATGCCCAGCCGGCATCAGCGGGTTCGGCAGTCGATTTGCCGGCAAATCCCTGCAGCCAGCGATTGGGCCAGTCGCCGACATGCCCGCCCAGCGCCGGCGTTTCGATTTGCCTTAGGGTTTTCACGCCGACAAGCGTGCCGTTGGCATCAATGGCCAACAGCAGTTCGATGGCACCCGCATAACCCTGGGTCTGGCTGCGCAATAACACGGCCACTGGCTGCCCGGCCTTGGTGGCCCGATAACCCGCCAGAAGCTTGCTGTGCTTCAGGTCGATATCAATCAGCGCAAGGGGCTGTGCCAGTGGTTGATTGTCATAGGCTTGTGCAGGAAGCACGTCGAGCAATCGGCGGCTGTCGAGCATTTGTTGTTCGGCGGCTATTTGCGCAGCACTGCTGCGTTGCAGCCAATACGTCACGCCGACGCCGACGCTTGTCAGCACCACAATAACGACGACGTTTGCCATGCGAGTCATGACGTCACCCGGAGTTGGCGGGCGGTGGCAAAACGCTCCAGCGCGGGTACACAGAGATTCATCAACAACACCGCAAACGCCACGCCATCCGGGTAACCGCCCCAGGTGCGGATCACATAGGTCAGCAGGCCGACGCCTACGCCAAACAGCCCTTGGGCGAGTGCATTTTTTGCCCCGGAGACCGGCTCGGTGATGATGAAAAACGCCCCGAGCATGGTCGCGCCACTGAGCAGATGAAACAGCGGCGAGCCATGGGAGTTCGAGCCCGAACCGTTCCAGCACAACAGACTGATGACGAACAGACTGGCGAGCATGCCTACCGGAGCGTGCCAGGTGAACACCCGTCGCTGCAGCAGAAACAGCCCGCCGGCGAGAAACGCCAGATTCACCCATTCCACTGCGCGTCCGCCGAATCGGCCGAATGCCGGATGGCTGGCGAACAGTTCATCCATGGTCAGGCTGTTGTTGATGCGCAGGCTGTCCAGAACAGTGGCCTGCACCCAGGCATCCGGCGCCTGACCCATGCTGAACACCTGTTGCAGCGCTGCCGACAGATTCATGCCATGGGCCGGCCAATGGGTCATTGGCTGCGGGAACATCACCATGGTCAGGGCAAAACCCAACATGGCCGGGTTGAATGGATTTTTGCCGACACCGCCATAAAGGTGTTTGCCGAACAGCAGGCCCGCTGCGACGGCGGTCACCGTAAGCCACCCGGGACAATAGGGCGGCAGGGCGGCGGCCAGGAGCGTCGCGCTGACCAGCGCGCTGCCATCGCTCAGGCTGGCCTGCACCGGTTGTCGGCGCAGGCGGCTGACGCCGGCCTCGACCAGCAACGCTGTGCAGACACACAGCATCAGGTTGATCAACACTCCCCAGCCATACAGCCAGAACAACGCCAACAGCCCCGGCAGCGTGGCGAGCAACACCCGTTTCATCGCCTGTTGCAGGCGCTCATCCGGCGCCTCAAGGGCTGACATGGTCTTGCACCTGACGCTCGGCGTCTTGCAAGGCGTGTTCGGCCTCGCGCAATGCCTGCTCCAGCGGGGCGATTTGTTCTGGCGCGGCCTCGGCGGTCCGGGCCTTTTTCAGCTCGGCGCGGCGCATCGCCAACTGGATTTTTGCCCGTTTCAGATCGGCGTCTTTCGCCGGGGCGGGGGTAACCGGCGTCACTTGAACGGTAACTTGCAGCGCTGCCAAGGCTTGCTCGGCCGCTTCGAACTGCTGCTGCAAAACGATCAGTTGCGATTGCTGCTCGAACGTCGGCGGGTGGCCGAAGGCTTTCAGCGATTTGTGCAATTGCGCACGACTCATCGCGACATCGATCTTGGCTTTTTTCACGGCCGCGTCAGCGCTGACGGCTTTCTGTGCGCGCACACGTTCCAGTGCCGCCTGCACCGGATCAAGGGTGCTGATCTGCGGTTGCGCTGCGCGTTTGGCCCGTGCTTCGCGCTCGGCCTGTTTCTGCAGTTCTTCCCGGTGCAAGCGGTCGTTGCGTCGTTCAAAACGCTGGCGCGCATGAGCGCGCTTCGCGGCGCGCGCGCGCTGCTCTTCAAGACTGACTGCCAGACCGCCGACCACGGGCATTATGGTTGGCGGCAAAGGATGCATTTCGATGCAGTCCACCGGGCACGGCGCTACGCAAAGGTCGCACCCGGTACATTCGTCGATCAGCACGGTGTGCATCAGCTTCGCCGCGCCGACGATGGCATCGATGGGGCAGGCCTGAATGCACTTGGTGCAGCCAATGCACTCGGCTTCGCGGATGTAGGCCACTTGTGCCGGCGCGCAGCCGCGACTGACGTCCAGTTCCAGTACCGGTACTTTCAACAGGTCCGCCAGCGCCGCAATGGTTTCGTCACCGCCGGGCGGGCACTTGTTGATCGGCTCGCCGTCGACGATGCCTTGTGCATAGGGCTTGCATCCGGGATGGCCGCACTTGCCGCATTGGGTCTGCGGCAGCAGGGCATCGATGCGTTGAATCAGACTCATGTTTTGATCAGTCCACTGAATCCGAGAAAAATCACTGCAATCAGTCCGGCGCCGATCAGATCAATCGGCAAGCCGCGAAAGGGCAGGGGGATATTGTTGCCAGCCGTTCGCTCGCGCAAATCACAGAACAGACTCAGCACCAGCCAGAACCCGAGGCCGGCGCCGAGGCTCAGGGCCGTGGCAAACAGCAGCCCCCGATCGTTTTGCGCGTTGATCAGCGCCAGCCCCAGTACACCGGCATTGCCGAGCAACAGCGGCCACAGTCCGTCGAAAGGCAGGCTCGGCAACCTGCGCTCCAGTTGCTTCAACAACGGTGCGATCAGTAGAACGCTCAGCGGCAGGAATACGAACAGGCGCAGGACTTCAAGGTGCAGCGGCACCAGCAGCCAGTGCCAGATCAGGTAGCCGCCCACACCGACGATCAGCATCAGGCACAACGTGGCCAACCCCAGCGCATGCACCTGACGCCGACTGCCGGCCAGCAGCGGATCGACGCCCAGCGGCCAGTGCAACACGAAGTTGTTGAGCAGCGCAGCACTGACAAGCGTAAGCAGGAGTTCGGTCATGGTTCTGCCGGCAAAACGGGGCGGATGTCTCTTAAGGTTAGGCATTATCCGGCAGCCACGGTGGGTGGGCCAGATATGAAAAATCCCACCGGCATGCAGGGCACGTCGGTGGGATCGATTTGTCGCAGGGCCTTACTTGATGCGTTGACCCGGCTTGGCGCCGCTGTCCGGGCTTAGCAGGTAGATTTCTTCACCGCCAGGGCCTGCTGCCATCACCATGCCTTCGGATATACCGAACTTCATTTTCCGCGGTTTGAGGTTGGCGATCATCATGGTCAGGCGACCGTCGAGTCTGGACGGGTCCGGATACGCGCTCTTGATCCCGGAGAACACGTTGCGCTGCTCGTCACCGAGGTCGAGGGTCAGGCGCAGCAGCTTGTCGGCGCCTTCCACGTGTTCAGCCTTGACGATCAGGGCGACGCGCAGGTCAACGGCGGCGAACGCGTCGAAGTCGATTTCCGGCGACAGCGGGTCCTTGGCCAGTTCGCCATTACCCGCCGGTGCGGCGGCACCCGTGTCGGTCTGGCTGGCGGTCAGGTCTTCCTTCGAAGCGTCGGTCATGGCTTGTACTTTTACCGGGTCGATGCGGGTCATCAACGGTTTGAATTCGTTCAACTGATGGTTGGCCAGCAGGGTGGTGTGGTCGTTCCAGGTCAGCGGGGCGACGTTGAGGAACGCCTCGGCATCGGCGGCCAGCAGAGGCAGCACCGGCTTGAGGAAGATCACCAGCTGGCGGAACAGGTTAATGCCGGTGGCGCAGATCGCCTGGACTTCATCCTGCTTGCCTTCCTGCTTGTTCAGCGACCACGGTGCCTTGTCGGCGATCCAGGCGTTGGCGCGGTCGGCCAGGGCCATGGTTTCACGCATGGCACGGGCGAAGTCGCGGGCTTCATAGGCGTCGGCAATGCCTGGCGCGGCGGCGAGGAACGCCTCGGTCAGCTCTGGCGCGGCATTGTTGTCGACCAGCAGGCCGGCGTTGCCCTTGTGGATAAAACCGGCGCAACGGCTGGCGATGTTGACCACTTTGCCGACCAGGTCGGAATTGACCTTCTGCACGAAGTCTTCGAGGTTCAGGTCGAGGTCATCGACGCCACGGCCCAGTTTGGCCGCGTAGTAGTAACGCAGGTATTCCGGCGACAGATGATCGAGGTAGGTGCGCGCCTTGATGAATGTGCCACGAGACTTGGACATCTTCTGGCCGTTGACGGTCAGGTAGCCGTGCACGTTGATCCCGGTAGGCTTGCGGTAGCCCGCGCCTTCAAGCATCGCTGGCCAGAACAGCGCGTGGAAGTTGACGATGTCCTTGCCGATGAAGTGATACAGCTCGGCAGTGGAGTCCTTGCCCCAGAATGCGTCGAAATCCAGCTCCGGCGTGCGGTCGCAAAGGTTCTTGAAGCTGGCCATGTAGCCGATAGGCGCATCCAGCCACACGTAGAAATACTTGCCCGGTTCGCCCGGGATTTCGAAACCGAAGTACGGCGCATCGCGGGAGATATCCCACTGTTGCAGGCCCGCGTCCAGCCATTCGGCGATCTTGTTGGCGACTGCGTCCTGCAACGTGCCGCTGCGGGTCCAGGCCTGCAGCATTTCCTGGAAGTCCGGCAGCTTGAAGAAGAAGTGCTGGGAATCCTTGAGCACCGGGGTGGCGCCAGAGATGGCCGACTTCGGATCTTTCAGATCAGTCGGTGCGTAGGTCGCGCCGCATTTTTCGCAGTTGTCGCCATACTGGTCTTCGGTGCCGCATTTCGGGCAAGTGCCCTTGATGAAGCGGTCGGCCAGGAACATTTTCTTTTCCGGGTCGAAATACTGGGTGATCGAACGCTGGGCGATGTGCCCCGCGTCACGCAGTTTGAGATAGATCTGACTCGACAGCTCACGGTTTTCTTCGGCGTGAGTGGAGTGGAAGTTGTCAAAATCGACCAGGAACTCGGCAAAGTCGGCGCTGTGTTCAGCCTGCACGTTGGCGATCAGTTGCTCCGGGGTAATGCCTTCCTTTTCTGCACGCAGCATGATCGCCGAACCGTGGGCGTCGTCGGCGCAGACATAGATGCATTGATTGCCGCGATGCTTCTGGAAGCGCACCCACATATCGGTCTGGATGTATTCCAGCATATGGCCAAGGTGAATCGAACCGTTGGCGTAAGGCAGGGCGCTGGTGACGAGGATCTTGCGTGGTTCGGACATGTGGGGCTTCGCTACTTGATGAAACGGAGGTCGGCCACTATAAAGCGCTGGCGCATATTTTTCACCCTGTGCACCTGTTTCAGTGGATGAGCAGGCAGAAAAGAACGCTGCCGAAGGCTGCGATCTTTTTCAGGTACGATACCCGCCATCTTTTCCCAGTCTTGTTATCGGAGTTGCCCATGAGCGCCGTCACTCGCGCAACGGTGGAAGCCGTCCTCAGCCAATACACCGACCCCTATCTGAACCAGGACCCGGTCAGCGCCGGTTGCGTGAAGCACATCGAAGTCGTCGGTGATCGCGTCAACGTGCAACTGGAAATCGGCTACGCCGCCGGTCTGTTCAAGAGCGGCTGGGCGCAAATGTTGCAGCTGGCGATCGAGAACCTCGACGGCGTGACGGCGGCGAAAGTCGAGATCACCACCGTGATCGCCGCGCACAAGGCGCAGGCGCAGATTCCGGGGCTGGCCAACGTCAAGAACGTGGTCGCCGTGGCCTCCGGCAAGGGCGGTGTGGGCAAATCGACCACCGCTGCCAACCTCGCGTTGGCCCTGGCCCGTGAAGGCGCCAAGGTCGGCATTCTCGATGCCGATATCTATGGTCCGAGCCAAGGCATCATGTTCGGCATTCCCGAGCGCACCCGCCCTGAAATCAAGGACCAGAAATGGTTCGTGCCGCTCAAGGCCCACGGCGTGGAAGTCATGTCGATGGCTTTCCTGACCGACGACAACACGCCGATGGTCTGGCGCGGGCCTATGGTCTCCGGCGCGCTGCTGCAACTGGTCACGCAAACCGCGTGGGGCGACCTCGATTATCTGGTGATCGACATGCCGCCAGGCACCGGCGACATCCAGCTGACCCTGGCGCAGAAAGTCCCGGTGGCCGGCGCGGTCATCGTCACCACCCCGCAGGATCTGGCGCTGCTCGACGCGCGCAAAGGCGTGGAAATGTTCCGCAAGGTCAACATTCCGGTGCTGGGTGTGGTGGAAAACATGGCCGTGCACATCTGCTCGAACTGCGGGCATGCCGAGCATCTGTTCGGTGAGGGCGGCGGTGAGAAACTGGCCACCCAGTTCGGCGTTGAACTGCTGGCCTCGTTGCCGTTGTCGATGCTGATCCGCGAGCAGGCCGATGGCGGCAAGCCAACGGTGATCGCCGAGCCGGACAGCCAGATTGCCATGGTCTATCAGGAACTGGCCCGCCACGTCGGCGCGCGGATTGTGTTGCAGGAAGCGGTTACGCCGGCGATGCCGAACATCACCATCAGTGACGATTGATCAGAAGCACATTAAACGCTGGGAGCGGGCTTGCCCGCGAAGCCGGTGTGTCAGTCGACAGAGATGTTGTCTGACCCACCGGATTCGCGAGCAAGCCTGCTCCCACAGCGGTTTTTGTGTTGGCAGTCAGATACGTAAACCGCCATCCATCTCCAGAATCCGACCGGTGTAATAGTCGTTCTCAAAGATGTAAGCCGCCGAATGGGCGATCTCTTCCGGCTTGCCCATGCGCTTGAGCGGAATCCCCGCAGTCATCTTCTCCAGTGCTTCCGGTTTCATGCCCAGGGTCATTTCGGTTTCGATGAAGCCCGGCGCGATGCCGGCCACGCGAATGCCGTAACGCGCCAGCTCTTTGGCCCAGGTCACGGTCGCCGCCGCCACGCCTGCCTTGGCCGCAGAATAGTTGGTCTGACCGACGTTGCCCGCACGGGAGATCGACGAGATATTGATGATCGCGCCGCTGGTTTTCAGTTCGACCATTTTCGCCGCCACTTCTCGGGTGCAGAGGAACACGCCGGTCAGGTTGACGTCGATGACCGCCTGCCACTGGGCCAGGCTCATCTTGGTCATTTCGCCGTCCTTGACCTTCAGCAGCAGACCATCGCGCAGAATGCCCGCATTGTTGATCAAGCCGTGGATCGCCCCGAAATCGGCGGCAACCTGGGCGACCATGTGCCCGACCTGTTCTTCATTGGCAACGTTGCACAGATAACCGCGAGCCTCGACACCCTTGGCCTTGCAGGCCGCGACCGCGTCATCGAGTTTCTCCTGATTGAGATCGACCAACGCGAGCTTCGCGCCTTTGCCGGCGAAATACTCGGCCATCGAGCGGCCCAAACCCTGGCAACCGCCAGTGATAATGATTACTTTGTCGTTGAGTTGCATGCGCATGCCCCGATAGCAGGTCTGAGTAGTTGTTTTTATCAGCGTCTCTCGATCTGCTCCGGCCTTGGCCGGGATGCACGTGAGAGTTGCCCGATGGCGTGACCGAAACTTGTATTCGGGCGCCAGTCCGTTTTTTCGACGGATTCTATTTAAGGAGTCATAAATTGAGCGTTGAAGTGGCGAAGAATGCCCGAGAATTGCTTCTCAAGGAATACCGCGGAGTACTGTCGACCCACTCCAAATCGATGCCCGGTTTTCCCTTTGGCTCCGTCGTGCCGTACTGCCTGGACGAGCAGGGCCGGCCGCTGATCCTCATCAGTCGCATCGCCCAGCACACGCACAACCTGCAAAAAGACCCGAAATGCTCGTTGCTGGTGGGTGAGCGCGAGGCCGATGATGTTCAGGCCGTCGGTCGTCTGACCTATCTGGCCGAAGCACGCAAGCTCGACGATCCGGCGGCGATTGAAGCCGCCGCCGAGCGCTACTACCGTTACTTCCCCGATTCGCAGAACTACCACAAGGCCCACGATTTCGATTTCTGGGTGCTGATGCCGGTGCGTCATCGTTACATCGGCGGTTTTGGGGCGATTCACTGGGTCGATCAGTTGATCCTGGCCAACCCGTTCGCCGGCAAGGCTGAAATCAGCATGGTCGAGCACATGAACAGCGACCACGCCAAAGCCATCGCGCACTACGTCGACCTCGCCGGTCTGCCGGGCAGCGTGCCGGCACAACTGGCCGGGATCGACAGCGAAGGCATGCACCTGCGCATCGGTCAGGCGCTGTATTGGTTGCCGTTCCCAACGCCTTGTAATACGCCGACACAAGTGCGCGAAGCCTTGGTTTCGCTGGCTCACGCCCAGGTCTGGCCAAAAAATGAGGTGGTCGACGCTTGAATTCACGAAAGGGCGACGTCATCTAAGGCTTACTGCAAGGCATTTCTTGCGTTGAGGAAACTTTGATGCGCCCTTTTTTGTTGCTCTTTCTGCTGTTTCCGGTGCTGGAGCTGTTCGTATTCGTCAAAGTGGCAGGGGCTATCGGGTTTTTCCCGGCCCTGCTGCTGATTATTGTCGGCTCGATGTTCGGTGTGTTCGTGCTGCGTGTCGCCGGGCTGGCTACGGCCCTGCGAGCCCGCGAAAGCCTGAACCGCGGCGAGTTGCCCGCGCAAACCATGCTCGAAGGCTTGATGCTGGCGCTGGCCGGTGGTCTGTTGATCCTGCCGGGCTTCATCAGCGATGTGGTCGGTCTGGTGATGCTGTTGCCGATCAGCCGTCGTCTGTTGGCAAACAAGATGCGCCAGCGCGCTGAAGAACAGGCCATGCGCCAGCGCGCGTTCGCCGATGACCTGCAACCCCGTGGTGGTCCTGCACCGCGTCAACCTCTGGGCCGCGAGGGCGATGTGATCGAAGGCGAGTTCGAACACCGCGACACCAAGTAACGTCAGCATCGACACGGCACCTGCGGGTGCCGTGTTCGTTTGTGGACTGCGTTCTTGCCGAACATCAGTGAAAAATTTTTCGCCTCGCCCTTGTAATCAGCTGATGCGCCCTTATGTATCGGTCACCGAAAGGTTTCCGACATTTGAGTCGGACAGACTTCCGCGGCTCGCTCGACGAGACGCAACCGGCGCAGGCCGGATTTGTTAAACCCGCCGGGACTACACCGGCCGATGAAAACCACAATTAGGAGAGATCGACAATGAAGCTTCGTCCTCTGCATGACCGCGTCGTAATCCGTCGCAGCGAAGAAGAAAAGAAAACCGCTGGCGGTATCGTCCTGCCAGGTTCGGCTGCTGAAAAAGCCAACCACGGTGTGATTCTCGCTGTAGGCCCGGGCAAGGCTCTGGAAAACGGTGAAGTGCGCGCACTGTCCGTTAAGGAAGGCGACAAGGTTGTGTTCGGTCCTTACTCCGGCAGCAACACTGTGAAAGTCGACGGCGAAGACCTGTTGGTAATGAGCGAGAACGAAATCCTCGCTGTTATCGAAGGCTGATACCTCCGTTCATTTTCCCGCTACTACAAAGTATTTAAGGAATATCGATCATGGCTGCTAAAGAAGTTAAGTTCGGCGATGCCGCCCGCTCCAAGATGCTCAAAGGCGTCAACGTTCTGGCTGACGCGGTAAAAGCGACCCTGGGCCCGAAAGGCCGTAACGTGATCCTCGAGAAGAGCTTCGGCGCTCCGACCATCACCAAGGACGGCGTTTCCGTCGCCAAGGAAATCGAGCTCGAAGATCGCTTTGAAAACATGGGTGCGCAGCTGGTCAAAGACGTAGCTTCCCGTGCCAACGATGACGCAGGCGATGGTACGACCACCGCGACTGTTCTGGCTCAGTCGATCGTCAACGAAGGCCTGAAAGCCGTCGCTGCCGGCATGAACCCGATGGACCTCAAGCGCGGCATCGACAAGGCGACCATCGCCATCGTCAAAGAGCTGAAAGCCCTGTCCAAGCCATGCGCTGACACCAAGGCCATCGCTCAGGTTGGCACCATCTCTGCCAACTCCGACAACTCCATCGGCGACATCATTGCCGAAGCCATGGAAAAAGTCGGTAAAGAAGGCGTGATCACCGTTGAAGAAGGCACTGGCCTGGAAAACGAACTGTCGGTTGTAGAAGGCATGCAGTTCGACCGTGGCTACCTGTCCCCTTACTTCGTCAACAAGCCGGAAACCATGGTTGCCGAACTGGACAACCCACTGGTCTTGCTGGTCGACAAAAAGATCTCGAACATCCGCGAAATGCTGCCAGTGCTGGAAGCCGTTGCCAAAGCCGGCCGTCCACTGCTGATCATTTCCGAAGACGTTGAAGGCGAAGCCCTGGCGACTCTGGTTGTGAACAACATGCGTGGCATCGTTAAAGTCGCAGCCGTCAAGGCGCCAGGCTTCGGCGACCGTCGCAAGGCCATGCTGCAGGACATCGCTGTTCTGACCGGCGGTACCGTGATCTCCGAAGAGATCGGCCTGAGCCTGGAAGCCGCCACCCTGGAAAACCTGGGCAGCGCCAAGCGCGTGACCATCTCCAAGGAAAACACCATCATCGTTGACGGTGCTGGCGTAGCAGGCGACATCGAAGCGCGCATCGCCCAGATCCGTGCCCAGGTTGCTGAAACTTCCTCGGACTACGACCGTGAAAAACTGCAAGAGCGTCTGGCCAAGCTGTCCGGCGGCGTTGCAGTGATCAAGGTTGGCGCTGGTTCCGAAGTCGAAATGAAAGAGAAGAAAGCCCGCGTTGAAGACGCCCTGCACGCTACCCGTGCAGCCGTAGAAGAAGGCGTGGTACCTGGCGGTGGCGTAGCGCTGATCCGCGCTCTGGAAGCCCTGACCGAACTGACCGGCGACAACGCTGACCAGAACGTCGGTATCGCTGTGCTGCGTCGCGCTGTTGAAGCGCCGCTGCGTCAGATCGCTGCCAACTCCGGTGACGAGCCAAGCGTCGTCGTCAATGAAGTCAAGAACGGCAAAGGTAACTTCGGTTACAACGCTGCGACTGGCGAATACGGCGACATGATCGAAATGGGCATCCTGGACCCAACCAAGGTCACCCGTTCGGCGCTGCAAGCGGCATCGTCCATCGGCGGTCTGATCCTGACCACCGAGGCTGCAGTGGCCAACACGCCTGAGAAAGCAGGCGCAGCTGGCGGCGGTATGCCAGACATGGGCGGCATGGGTGGCATGGGCGGCATGATGTAAGCCAGCCTTACCCCTGTAACGCAAAACCCCGCTGGCGCAAGCCAGCGGGGTTTTTTATTGCCCAATTTTCCGCTACGCACATAACCCTTGTAGGCGCGAGCAGGCTCACTCCTACACTGGATTTGCGTTTCAGGTGCTTATCGGTTGTGCTCTGACAATCGATTCTGCTTTCACTACCGGGCGATACAGCACCCAGTAATACGATCCCAGACAGATCAGCCAGCAGAAAATCGCCGTCCACACGTTGTGCGAAAAGAAGTGTGCGCCCTGCATCATCCGGCTGATCGAGAACACCGAGCCCAAGGCAAAGGCAAAGATAAACGCTTGTCGTGCCAGACGCGGTCGGCGATCACGAAGCACAAAGAACAGTGCAAACAAGGTGAAGCCAGTGGCGGCATGGCCGCCGGGCCAGCAACGACCCGGCTTGTCGGTCTGCGGACGGTGTTCCATCAGTTTGCTGTAGGTTTCATGGCCGCCGAATTGCTCCAGGCTCCATGGGCATTGCACCGCCGTCATTGCTTTCACCGGCGTCACGAACGAAGTCGCCAGACCCAGCGAAAGCACCAGACACCCCAGTTCACGCTTGAACGGTTTCAAGCGTTCGAGGAAAAACGCGCCGATGAAACCGAGGATGGCAAACACCGAAAAGGCGATCACCACTTGCTTGGCGCGGTCGTGCAGGATGTCTTCGAGGAAGTAGCTGTGGCGCCCAATGAAGTCGCCGGCCACCGGATCGTAAAACAGTCGGGCCAGGTCCATGTCCAGATCGGTCAGTTCCAGCAGCACCAGGATAGTCGCCGCGACAATGGGGATTCCCAGGCACAGCCAGCCGTTCAACGGCCTGGAAACGGGGCGGGCAGAGATCGACGGCATGGTAATTCCTTGGTCGTTGATAGGTTCTGAGGAGCGTAAACGCGCGCAGTCTGCGCGGGCCGGCGTCGGCAATTTGTTAACTGAAAGTAAAAAAAACGTTGGCGGGCACAATGAACGTTTTTATCTCCAGACAACCCAACACACGCCTAGCCCTCAGCCACACTTGGCCTTAAGCTGCGCGGGCCATGACGGCCGTTACCGTGTACGGAGGAGGTGCCCATGCGAATTCTATTGGTCGAAGACAACCGCGATATCCTGGCCAATCTGGCCGATTACCTGGGCCTTAAGGGCTATACCGTCGATTGCGCCCAGGACGGTCTGTCGGGCCTGCATCTGGCCGCCACCGAACATTACGACCTGATCGTGCTCGACATCATGTTGCCGGGGATTGATGGCTATACCTTGTGCAAACGCCTGCGCGAGGACGCCCGGCGCGACACACCGGTGATCATGCTTACCGCCCGTGATCAACTGGACGACCGCTTGCAGGGCTTCAAGTCAGGGGCTGACGATTACCTGATCAAGCCCTTCGCCTTGTCCGAGCTGGCGGCACGGGTGGAGGCGGTGATGCGTCGGGCCCAGGGTGGCGGACGCCGCGCCTTGCAGGTCGCCGATCTGAGCTATGACCTCGACACCCTTGAAGTCACGCGCGACGGCAAACTGCTGAAACTCAACCCGGTCGGCCTCAAGTTGCTGGCAGTGTTGATGCAGAAGAGCCCACACGTTCTGCGTCGGGAAATTCTCGAAGAAGCGCTGTGGGGTGATGACTGCCCGGACAGTGACAGCCTGCGCAGTCACGTTCACCAATTGCGTCAGGTGATTGATAAACCGTTTGCCAAACCACTGCTGCATACCGTGCACGGCGTGGGTTACCGCCTGGCCGACGCGTGATGGAGTTTCGCCAAAGCCTTTCCCAGCGGATCATCATTGCCTTTGCGTTGATGAGTGCGCTGGTGGCCGGCGCTTTCGCCATGGGCATCGTCGCGACGGTGCACCTCGTCGAAGAAAAACTGATTTCGGCGGGCCTCGGCGGCGACTTGCAACGCCTGCTGTTGATGGACAACGTCTCGGACTGGAGTCATCGGCCTGAGCCGGATCAGCTGTTTTATTTCAGTGGCGGGCCGGGCGATTTCGAGTTGCCCAAGGACCTGCGTCATCTTGATTCAGGGTTCCACGAAGTCTTCCGCGAGCAGCTGTCGTATCACGCGATGGTCGAGATCGTCGACGGCCGGCGTTATGTGCTGTTGCAGGATCAGAGCGATTTCGAAGAGCGGGAGCGCGTGCTGTTCGCCGTGGTGCTGGTGGGGTTTGTGCTCAGTCTGGCGCTGGCGGTGTTTCTTGGCTGGGTGCTCGCGCGCAAAGTGATGGCGCCGGTGGTACGCCTGGCCCGGCAGGTGCGCCACCGCGACCAGTTGCTCGGGCTGGCGCCCCCGCTGGCGCCGGACTACGCAAAGGATGAAGTCGGTGAACTGGCGGTGGCGTTCGACGCCACGCTGGGCCGCTTGCGTCAGGCCCTGACACGGGAACGCCTGTTCACCAGTGACGTCAGTCATGAGCTGCGCACACCGTTGATGGTACTCGCCAGCTCCTGTGAACTGCTGCTGGAAAATCCGGGAATCGACCAGCGTGGTCGTTCCCAGGTGGAGCGCATCGCCAGGGCCAGCGAGGAGATGCGCGAACTGGTGCAGACCTTCCTCATGCTTGCCCGTGCCCAGCATGAAGATGCCGGCCTGGCCCCCCAGCAAAACCTCTCGCAAGTCGCCGAGAGCCTGCTGTGCCTGTGGCGTGAGCCGATCCAGCGCAAAGGCCTGAGGCTGATCTTCGAGCCCGGAAATCCACCGGACACCTGTTATAACGCCACCCTGTTGACGGCGGTGATGGGCAACCTGTTGCGTAACGCACTGCACTACACCGAACAGGGCTTTATTCGCCTGACGCTCAACACCAATGGGTTCGTGGTCGAGGACTCGGGCGTCGGCATTCCCGAAGAAAAACGCGAGGCGATGTTCGAGCCTTTTGTGCGCGGCAGTGAAAAGCGCGGCGAAGGTCTGGGACTGGGCTTATCGCTGGTCCAGCGGATCTGCGAGAACCAGGGCTGGAGCGTCAGTTTGAGCACGATGGAGCCCAATGGCTGCCGCTTCGAGGTGGATCTGGGGAGAATCTGACGGCAATAGTGGCTCAAGGCTACTCCCGCTTGCCTGTCTAAATCCTGTATAACCTTGAAATAGTTTGCCGGTGTACCCAACGTTTTTTTCACAAATGGATGACTTGGCGCTGACACATCGCTCCTTAAGGTGGTGCAATCAGTAATTCAGGAGTCCTGGTGATGTCCGGCCCGATCAAGCTCGATTTTTCCGAAAAGTACGATGACACTCACGCGCAAAAATATTTGCGCAAGCATCAAGCCAGTCTTGGCCGCCGATTGTCCCATTGGCGTGACGAGCAACTGGCTCGCAAGGCATTGACACTGGTCGGCGAGCCGGGCCTGGTGCTGGACTTGCCCTGCGGCGCGGGGCGTTTCTGGCCATTGCTCGCGGAAAAGCCCAACCGGGTGATCATTGGCGCGGACAACTCTGAGTCGATGATCAAGACCGCGATGCAGGCGCAACCGGCGGATGTGGTGAAGCGGGTACAGCCTTTGCACACATCTGCGTTCGACATTGCCTTGCCTGACAACGCCGTCGACAGCATTTTCTGCATGCGATTGCTCCATCACATCGGTGAAGCCGAGCATCGTCGGGCCATCCTGCGCGAATTCGAGCGCGTCAGTCGTGACAGCGTGATCATTTCGTTGTGGGTGGACGGTAATTTCAAGGCCTGGAAGCGCAAGCGGGCCGAGGCCAAACGTGGGCAGGAAGGTTACCAGAACCGTTTTGTGTTACCGGCTGCTACGGTTGAAAAGGAATTCGAAGAGGCAGGTTTTCGCATTCAGGAACAATTGGATTTTATCCCGCTCTATGCCATGTGGCGGGTTTACGTATTACGCAAGAGGTAAAGGAATGGCAGTGCAATTCGCAGCAGAGACGGAAGTCGCTCCCCAGGATCGCTTCGACTACTACTGGAACCAGCGCGGTGAATGGGTAGAAGAACCCAACGTGCGCCGTGGCGGCGAAAGTGGTGTGCAACGCGTGATCGGGCGTGACGGGCAACTGCTGTATGCCAAGCGCCAGACCGGCCATATCTACCGCAGCTGGCAGCACCCGTTGGGACGCCCGACGGTGCTGCGCGAGCTGGATGCCCTGACCGGTGTCAGCAAGCTGGGTGTGCGGGTACCGGAAATCGTTTTCTGCGGTGCGCAGCCCGATCCGCAGTACAAGTGGCGTGCACTGCTGGTGACCAAGTCGCTGGACGGCTTCGACGAGCTGGAAAAGTGGGAAGCCGCGGGCGGTCGCGCGCAGTATGGTGAAGCGGTGTATGAGCGAGTGCTGAAGGACCTCGCGGAAAATCTCGCACGGATGCACAAAGGGCGCTGGCAACACAGCTGCATCTACATCAAACACGTATTTGTGCGGGTGACCGGCGAAGGCGATGACGCCAAGGTCGAAGTGGCGTTGATCGATCTGGAGAAATGCCGCCAGCGGTTGACCGCTTATCGCGCCGCTTCCCACGACATGAAGCAATTGCGCCGCCATTCGTCGTTCAACGCTACGGACTGGAAGAAACTCGTCTATTTTTATGAGACGGCGTTTGGCAGCGCTATCAAAGGTTTATAGCGATGAAACTAGAAATTGCACGAGGTTTGTTTTTCGTTGGAGCCTTGGCAGTTGCGTCATTGGCGGTGGCCGCTTGGGAGCAGCCCCGCATGCAAGTGGTGGGTGCGTCCGTAGACGACCCTCACTGCGCAGTCCCACGGGTGGCGAAAGCCGCCGTGGCGACCAGACCCGATCATGATCTGTTGTTGTTCATGTTCGGACTTTCTCAAGGGATGAGGCCGCAAAGTTGAACCGATTGAAGCCAAAATCAAAGGCCTCGCCGATGCGAGGCCTTTTTTTACGCCCGGATTTTATGGCTATACGCAGGCCGAATGTGGGAGCTATGGATTATTTCGGATCGGGTTTCGCCAGCAAGGTGTAAACGCACGGCAGTACAAACAGCGTAAACAACGTGCCAATCGACATCCCGGTGGCAATCACCATGCCTATATCATAGCGGCTGACCGCTCCGGCACCCGTCGCCAGAATCAACGGCACCATGCCGAACACCATCGCTGCCGTCGTCATCAACACTGGCCGTAGGCGAATCGCTGCCGCTTCCTCAACGGCTTCCCGCGCCGTCAGACCTTTGTCCTTGCGCAACTGGTTGGCGAACTCGACGATGAGAATCCCGTGTTTGCTGATCAGCCCGATCAGTGTCACCAGCCCGACCTGGGTGTAGATGTTCATGCTCGACCAGCCAAGGAACAGTGGAATCAACGCCCCGCAGATCGACAGCGGCACCGTCACCAGAATCACCAGCGGGTCGCGGAAGCTCTCGAACTGTGCTGCCAGCACCAGAAAGATAATCGCCAGCGCCAAGGCAAACGTCACCCACAAGGCACTGCCTTCCTGCACGAACTGACGTGACGCGCCGCCATAATCGAAAGCAAACCCGGCCGGCGCTTCTTCGCGGGCGATCTGCAGCACAGTGTCGATGGCTTCACCCATGCTCACCAGCGGGAAACCGGAGATCTTCGCCGCGTTGAGTTGCTGGAACTGGTTGAGCTGGCGCGGTCGTGCGCGGTCGCTGACCTTGATCAGCGTCGACAGCGGCAGCAACTCGCCCTGAGTGTTTTTCACGTAGTAATTGTTCAGCCAGTCGGGATTGTCGCGGTACGGCCGCTCGACCTGAGCAATGACCTTGTAGCTGCGCCCTTCGATGGTGAAACGGTTGATTTCCGCTTCGCCCAGCAGGGTGGCGAGGGTACCGCCGAGGTCTTGCATCGACACGCCCATCTGCGCCGCTTTCGCACGGTCGATATCGACCACCACTTCCGGCTTGTCGAACGCCAGATCGAGGTCGACGAAGGCGAACTTGCCCGACTCCATCGCGCGTTTCTTGATTCGCTCAGCCACTTGCAGCAGCAGTTCGTAGTCGTTGGCCGTGTTGACCACAAACTCGAACGGCAGGCCCTCGCCGGTGCCGGGCAGCGAGGGCAGGTTGAAACCGAAGATCTGCAGGCCCGGGATGCCTTCGAGTTTGCCCTGCACCTCGGGGAGAATTTCCATTTGCGTGCGGCTGCGCTCGTTCCACGGTTTCAGCAGGAAGCCGCCGATCCCCGCTTGCACGCCGTTGTAGCCGTTGATCTGGAACGAGGAGTAGTACTCCGGGAATTCCTTGAAAATCTTGATGAATTCGTCGGTATAGGTGCTCAGGTAATCGAGGTTGGTCGGCTGCGGCGCGCTCGCCATCATGAAGATGATGCCCTGGTCCTCGTCTGGAGCCAGTTCCGACTTGGTGAACTTGAGGAACACTGGAATCAGGCACAGCACGATCACCGCGAATACCAGCACGACTGGCCGGGTATTGAGCGTGCCGTGCAGCATGCTTTGGTAGCGGCGCTTGAGTCCGTCGAAGAGGCGGTCGAGACGATGGGCGAGGCCGCTGGGGTTTTCCTCATGGCGCAGCAAGAAGGCGCACATCATCGGTGACAGGGTCAGGGCGACAACGCCGGAGATCACCACCGCGCCGGCCAACGTCAGCGCGAATTCCTTGAACAGCGCCCCGGTCAGACCGGTGAGGAAACCGATTGGCGCGTACACCGCCGCCAGGGTGATGGTCATCGATACCACCGGCATGGCGATTTCCCGCGCACCTTCCAGCGCCGCCTCAAACGGGGTTTTGCCTTCCTCGATGTGCCGGTGGATGTTCTCCACCACGACAATCGCATCGTCCACCACCAGACCGATGGCGAGCACCATCGCCAGCAGCGTCAGCAGGTTCATCGAGTAGCCCATCATCTGCATGAAGAACATCACGCCGATCATCGACAGCGGAATGGTCACCACCGGAATGACCACCGAGCGCAGCGCGCCGAGGAACAGGAACACCACAACGATGACGATCAGCACCGCTTCGAACAGGGTTTTCACCACTTCGTCGATGGAGGCTTGAATGAACAGGGTGGCGTCGTAGGCGATTTCGCTCTTGAGGTTCGGTGGCAGCTGCGCTTCCAGCTCCGGCATCAGCTTGCGCACTTCCTTGATCACATCCAGCGGGTTGGCCCCCGGTGTGGCCTTGATGCCGATGTACACCGACGGCGTGCCGCCGAACGAGCTGATCGAGTCGTAGTTTTCCGCGCCCATCTCGACCCGCGCGACATCGCTGAGCAGCACGCGGCTATCGCCGTCGACCTTGAGCGGAATGGCGGCAAAGGCTTCGGCGGATTTCAGTTCGGTGTTGGCGTTGATGCTGGTAACGGTGTATTCGCCTTTCACTTCGCCGGCGGCGGAGAGAAAGTTGTACTGGCGCACGGCGTTGGTCACATCACTGGCGCTGAGGCCGAAACCGGCGAGTTTCACCGGGTCGAGCCACAGGCGCATGGCGAACACCTGATTGCCGAGAATCTCGGCTTCGGCCATGCCCGGCAGGGTCGCCAGTTTTGGCTGGATCACCCGGGACAGGTAGTCGGTGATCTGCGGGTTGCTCAAGTCCTTGCTGAAGAAGCTGATGTACATCAGCGCCGAGGCATCGGCGGACTCCTTGCTCAGCACCGGGTCTTCGGCGTCCTGCGGCAGCTTGTTCTTCACCTCGTTGGCCTTGGCCAGCAGTTCGGTGAACAAGCGGTCGGTGTTGGAGCCAATGCGCGCGTAGATCGAGATCACCGAGAAGTTCTGCCGGCTGACCGAGGTCATGTAGTCGATGCCCTCGGCGCTGGCCAGGCTCTGTTGCATCGGCTGGGTGATGTAGCCCTGAATGGTTTCGGCGTTGGCCCCGGGGTAGGCGGTGGTCACCGTGATCAGGGCGTTTTCCATTTGCGGGTATTGGCGCAGCGGCAGCTTGCTCCAGGCCTGGAAGCCCAGCAGCACAATCAACAGGCTGACCACGGTGGCGAGCACCGGGCGGCGGATGAACGGATCGGTAAAAGCCATGGGGATTCCTTGATCAGTCGGCGCGAGGCGGACTGTTCTGCTCGCCGAGGGTCTTGTCGTCGCTGATGGCGATGTTGGCACCGTTGTCCAGTTTGATCTGGCCGGCGGTCACCACCTGCTCGCCGCTCTGTACGCCCTTGTTGATCATCACCAGGCCATCGCGGCGTTCACCGGTTTCGATGAAGCGACGCTCGGCAATCAGTACGGGTTGGCCCTTGTCATCCTTTTCGACGCTGCCGTCCTCGGCTTTCTTCTGTGCGACCACGTAGATCGAGTTGCCGTAGAGGGTGTAGGTGATGGCGCTTTCCGGCACCACGATGTGTTTTTGCGGATCGGGCAGGAGCACTTCAAGACTGGCGAACATCCCCGGCAGGAGTTTTTCGTCCGGGTTGGCCAGCGTGGCGCGCACGAGGATATTGCGCGTGGTGCTTTCGACAATGGGGTTGATCGCGCTGACCTTGCCCGCGAATTTCTGGCCCGGGTAAGCCGCGACCGTGATCTGCACCGGTTGGCCGATGGCCAGTTTCGGCACCGATTGCTCGGGCAGGTAGAAGTCAGCGTAGAGGCTGCTCAAGTCCTGCAGGGTGGCGATTCTGGTGCCGCTGGCGAGGTAGTCGCCGACGTCGACCTGACGGATGCCGATGGTGCCGCTGAAGGGGGCGAGAATGCGTTTTTTCGCCAGCGAGGCGTTGAGCTGATTGACCGTGGCCTTGTTCTTTTGCAAGACCGCGGAGAGGCGGTCGTATTCGCCTTTGGAAATGGCGCGGCTGTCGACCAGTTGGGCACCACGACCGAAATCCAGTTGCGCCAGACCGAGATCGGCTTTTGCGGTTTCGAGCAGGGCGGTTTCGACGGCGCTGTCGAGTTGCAACAGCGGCTGCCCGGCCTTGACCTTCTGTCCGGACTGGAACTTGAGTTCAGTAACGGTGCCGGCGACTTCCAGGCTCAACTCGACACCTTGCAGCGCCTTGAGCGTGCCGACGGTGGGCAGCCGCATCTGCCACGGCTGTTCGGTCGCATTGGCGACGGCGACACTGATCGGCGGCTTCGGCTTGGAAAAGCCCTGGATCATGGTGTAGATCGAAAAGGCTTTGTACCCGCCCAGCACCAGGACGATCAGCAAGACAACACCCAACATGATCAGCATGCGGCGACGCAGCATATTTCCAGTTCCTTGGATAAATCAGGTGAGACAGGCGGGCACATTACTCCGAGTACAGGGGGGATTCCAACTCCCGGCACAGCAAAAGATCGCAGCCTTCGGCAGTTCCTGCACTGGAATGCAATCCCCTGCAGGAGCGGCCGAAGGCTGCGATCTTTCGCGGCGGGTTCAAGCCATCAGATGAAGATGGTTGTCCCAGAGCCCTGCCGGCAATTCCAGCGGTCTGGCCAGCAACTCGTCCTGACGGCAATCGTAGTAACGGCAACGGCCTTGCCCTGAGGTCACGACAAACCCGTCCTTCACCGCACCGACGCCCGCGCAATCGGGCAACGGCGCGTCGAGGCGGACTTCGCCGCTGTCCAGATCCCAGATAAAGAAGCGATTGCCCCGCGGCGCCGTCAATGCGACCAGGCGTAGATCACTGTGCACTGCGACGCTGGCGGTGTAATGCCCCATCGACTGCAACTGATGCTCCGGCACCGGGAACGCCATGAACGGCTGCCCCGGACGCTTGATCGCCAGCAATTCCGAGCGCTCGTGGGAGGCGCCCATGAATTGCTGACCGGCAACGATGGTGCCGTCGCTGGCAATGCCCAGATGCCGCACGCTGTTCATCTGTTGGGCGAGGGTTTCCTTGCTCAGCAGCGTACCGTCGCGCTGCATCAGCACCAGACTCGGCTCCATGGCATTGAGGTTCATGTCGACGCGGCTTTCCGCCTCGGTACGAATCCCGCCGTTGGCCACCACCAGCGTCTCGCCGTCGGGCATCCACGACACTTGATGCGGGCCGAGACCGTGGGTGGAAATCTCGCCCGTGTGCACCAGTCGCTCGCCTTCGAACCTGTACACGCCGAGCAAGCCGCGACCGGGATCGCTCGTGTCGTTTTCGGTGGCGTAGAGGTACTCGCCGTCCTTGTGCACCACGGCGTGGCCGTAGAAGTGCCGGTTCGGCTGCGAAGTCACGGTTTGCAGCAACGTGCCGTCGCGCAGGTCGATCAGGTAACTCTCGGTGCCTGGACGCCGCGCGACGAACAACGCAATTGGCTGCGTCGGGTGGTTGATGATGTCGTGGCAGCGCTGGCCGACTTCGGTGGCGAACACCTGTTTGCCGTCCAGCCGATAACCGACGGCGTAATGCTTGCCGTCGGTGTCGTCGCGCGCCGACAGCAACAGCGGGCTCTGATCCTTGCGTTTGAACAGCGTCCAGCCGCCCAGCGTCACTGCTCCCAGCAGTGCACTACCTAAAGTCAGAACCTGACGTCGCAGCATGGCAGTTGCCCTCATCAGTCACCGTCGTTGGCGTTGAAGCCCAGTTGAATGCCCAGCGCCTTGGCCAGTTCGCCTTCGTGCAGACGATGGACGACGTTGAGGCTATCGTAGATATCGTTGAGTTGCTGACGACCGGCATCGTCTTCGAGCATTTCGCCGAGCGAACGCTGGGTGCTGTCGAACAGTTTCAGCGAGGCAGCGTAAGCCGCGTCGATCTTGTCGGCCAATGGCTTTTGCTCAGCCGGCAACAGACCGCGAAGGCCTTTGTTGTCGACGCCTTCCCACACGGTTTTGGCCGCGGCGAGGCTGGCCTCCAGCGCGGTCAGGGACGACTGGCTGCGCCATGCTTCGGCCTGGAACGGCTGCGGCACGCCTTTGCTCTGGCGGCCCATTGGCGTGCCGAGTTTTTTCTTCAGGGTGTCCAGCGCGGTGACCTGCACGCGCAGCAGGTCGGCGATCGCCTCGTGGGAGTCGGCATAGCGCTGGTTAGGGAACCTGGTCATCTGCGCGAGCATGCCGTCGGTGTTGTTCCAGTTCTGCAGAATTTCTTCGGCCAGTTGCTTCTGACGCTCGCCGATGGCGATCAGCAGCGGGCAGTACCTGGCTTTCTGCTCGGCGTTGGCGACATCAGGCTTGGCGTCGAACAGGATGTATTCGTAAGCCGACAGACCTTGAACGACAACGCTGGATTTGGCCAATGCGGCGGCATCGATCTGTGGTTGCGCGACCACCAGTTGTTCGACCTGGCGACCGACGAGGTTTTTCTTGTCCGGCCAGAACTGCACCTGCCACGACCGGTTGCCCTCGGCCAACGGACCGATCAGCAGCGGTTGCAGCTCGGCCCAGGCCTTCTGCGCGTGCAGGAAGTCGGCGCGGGCAGTCTCGAGCGTCTCTTTCCCCTGGCAGTAGGCGAGGGCGCTGACCGCCAGCTGCCTGTCGGCCTCGACCCAACGGGTGTAGGTCGGCAGGATCACCGATTTGGCGATGGCCGCCGAGGTGACCGCTTGCGGGTCCTGTGGCGCGCACGCGCCGAGTGCCAGAGCGGCAAGGCTGGTGAACAACAGCTTGGGACGGAACATGTCGGGCTCCCGATTCTTTATCAGTGTTTAAAGTGAGTTCAAAAACGCCAGCAGCGCGGCACGCTGCTCGGCATTGAAAGACAAAACCTGTTGCTGTGCGGCCTGCGCTTCGCCGCCATGCCAGAGCACGGCTTCGAGCAAATTGCGCGCGCGACCGTCATGCAAGAACTGTGTATGACCGCTCACCGCTTGCGTCAGGCCTATCCCCCACAACGGCGGTGTGCGCCAGTCGCGGCCGGAGGCCTGGAATTCCGTGCGGTTGTCGGCCAGGCCGTCGCCCATGTCATGCAGCAGCAGATCGCTGTAAGGGCGAATCACTTGATTGGCCAGTTCCGGCTCGGCGGCATTGGCGGCGGTGGTGTATTTCGGTGTGTGGCATGAATCGCAGCCGGCCTGGAAAAACAGGTTTTTGCCGGCGATGACGTCTGCATCGTTAACGCCGCGGCGCGCAGGCACGGCGAGGTTGCGGCTGTAGAACAGCACCAGACGCAGAATGTTGTCGCTGACTTCCGGTTCGCCGTCCGGGCCATTGCCGTTCGGCGCCTGTTTGCAGGCGGTTTGCGCGTCGGTGCAGTCATCAAAGGGGCGCAGGCTGGTGGTGAGCCCCATATCACCGGAAAACGCGTGAACATTCTGTTGATTGAGATTGGGTTGCCCGGCTTTCCAGCCAAATCGGCCGATCACGGTTTTCTGCAGTTGGTCGTCCCAGACCCGATTCGCCCGGCCATTGATGCCGTTTTTCTCTTTGGCTTGCGCGGCAGCGTTGGCGAGAATGGCTTCTTCGGGGATCGCTTCGAGCAGACCGAGGCCAATCATCGGCGGGGCGACGCGGGCGGAAAAACGCGTGTCGGGGTGCATCGGGCCGTAGCCAAGCTGCGTGATCTGTAATACCGGTTTGCGCAACTCGACTTCGGTGCCGTCCTTGAATCGCACGGGCACCGGGGTGTAGTCGACGCGCACCTTGCCTTCCGGCGTGACGCCGGGCACGGCCATGTCCTGAAACTGGCCGCCGTAGACGGGCTCTGGCACCACGCCGACCTGCTCGATCAGCCGGGCATATTCCGGCGCATCGGGAATCGACAGCCGAACCAGCATCGACACCGCGTTGGCGGCATCCGGGGCTGGCGGATGGCCGCGACCGTCCTTGATGTGGCAGTTCTGGCAGGCGTTGGTATTGAACAGCGGGCCGAGGCCATCGCGGGCGGTGGTGGTCGACGGCGCGATCACCCATGGGCTGCGAAAGAAGCTGTTACCCACGCTGAAATCCACCCGCCGCGATGGCGGTAGATTCGCAGAAGGCAGCGAGAACGCATTCTGATCGGTCTTGCGCACGGTTGCTGCACCGCCCGAACGGGCCTCACCCGGCTCGGCCTTGGTGAAGCGCGGGGCGTCATCGCAGGCACTCAGGCCCAGGGCCAGACACAGTGCGGACAAGCGAAGAAGCAGCGAGGGCATCAGACATCCTGCGGACGGGTGAAAATAAAGGCGCAAAGTCTAACAGGGCGAGGGGGTTTGAATAAGAGGAATTATCGTTTGCTTGATAGGGCGCAAACCTTGAAGCCTGTGCAAACCCTGTGGGAGCGCGCCTGCTCGCGAAAGCGCTGTTCGCCGCGCTGACGATGTTGCGTCACATGACGCCTTCGCGAGCAAGCCCGCTCCCACAGGGTTTTGGTGGTGTGCACAGATATTGCGAACGCCGCTGTGCCTGTGGGAGCGGGCTTGCTCGCGAAAGCGCTGGGTCAGTCACCCCATCTGTATCTGACCCACCGCCTTGGCGAGCCGGCTCGCTCCCACAGGGTTTTGGTGGTGTGCACAGATATTGCGAACGCCGTTGTACCTGTGGGAGCGGGCTTGCTCGCGAAAACGCTGGATCAGTCACCCCATCTGTATCTGACCCACCGCCTTGGCGAGCCGGCGCGCTCCCACAAGGAATCGTGTGAAGCAGGCATGAAAAAGGCGACCCGAAGGTCGCCTTTTTTGACTCAGACGCGGTTGATCAGAACTCGTGATCAGCGCTGTCCGGGTTCAGGTCGCTGATGCCCAGCTTGCCGGCAGCAGCTTCGATCGAACCGGTCTGCTTGACCAGCGATGCGATGGCGTCGCGAACGATCTGGTTGCCTGCGGTGTTGCCGGCAGCGATCAACTGGTCGTAGTGCTCACCCTTGTTGGCGTGATCGACCATGACCTGGATCTTGGCTTCGGTAGCGGCCAGATCGGCTTTCAGTGCGGTGTCGGCCGCCGGGTCAGCCTTGGCGACCAGGGACGACAGGCTGGCGCCGGTCATTTTGGTGCCGTCAACACGGGTGTACTCGCCCAGGTACACGTTACGAATGCCTTTGGCATCGTAGAAGTGCGAGTAGTGGGTGTTGTCGCTGAAGCAATCCTGCTCGTCTTCAGGAGAGTTGGCTTCCAGGGAAACCTTCATGCGCTCGCCCGCCAGTTCGCCCAGCGACAGGCTGCCCATGCCGAAGAGCATTTTGCGCAGGCCGCTTTCGCCCGGTTCGGCTTCCAGGGTGGCGCGGTAGTTGTCAGCCACGTTCGGCTTCCAGTTACCGACCATTTCTTCCAGGTCGCTGACCAGCAGTTGCGTCACGGATTTCAGGTAGGCACGACGACGATCATTGTGACCGCCAGTGGCGCCGGCGCCTTCGAGGTAATCGGAAGCCGGACGGTTGCCAGCGCCAGGGCCGGTGCCGTTGAGGTCCTGGCCCCACAGCAGGAATTCGATGGCGTGGTAGCCAGTGGCAACGTTGGCTTCGGAACCGCCCAGCTCGTTGAGGCTGGCGAGTTTTTCCGGGGTGATGTCCTTGACGTCGACCTTGTCTTCGCCGACCTGAACTTCGGTGTTGGCGATGATGTTGGCGGTAGCGCCCGGGTTACCCAGTGCGTGCTCGTAGGATTTGTCGACGTAGTCGATCAGACCTTCGTCCAGCGGCCAGGCGTTAACCTGACCTTCCCAATCGTCGATGATGGTGTTGCCGAAGCGGAACACTTCACTCTGCAGGTACGGAACGCGTGCAGCGACCCAGGCAGCCTTGGCGGCTTTCAGGGTGTCGGCGTTCGGCTTGGCGAGGAAAGCGTCGACGGCGGTTTGCAGGGTTTTCGCGGTGGATTCGGCATCGCTGTAAACGGCGAAGACCATGTCGGCATAGTGCGCAACCACAGCCTTGGCGGCGGCTTCATCGACTTTACCGGCAGCGGCAGGAGCAGCCGCCGGTGCGGTGGTGCTGGCGGCTGGTGTCGGTGGGGCCGGTGCGGCGGCCTTGTCTTTGCCTTCGCCGCAACCGGCGAGGGAAATAGCGATGGCCAGCAGACTGGCGGTAGCCAGAGGCATACGAATCATGGCGAACATCCTGCTTCGGTAGTTGATTGGACAGGCGCCGGGGGCGCAAAACTGCGACATAATGCAAATCTTTCGCATTATGTGTAAAGGGTTGTGGCTGGAAATATTTCTTATTTACGCGATCTTTGCTTTTATAAAATGGCCGAGTTACTGCGTTGCGCTTGTTTGAGGTAGATGCTCAGCTCGCGTGCGGGCAGCGGCTTGCTGTAGTGGTAGCCCTGACCTTCGTGGCAACCTTCGGAGATGATGTAGCTTTCCTGTTCGGCCGTTTCCACGCCCTCGGCAATCACCTGCATGCCGAGGCTTTTGCCCAGTTGAATGATCGCGCGAACGATGGTCGCATCATCGTCGTCATCGAGCAGATCCTGAACGAAGCTTTTGTCGATCTTGATCTTGTCCAGCGGCAGGCTTTTGAGATAACTCAGCGATGAATAACCGGTGCCGAAATCATCGATGGCGATCAACGCTCCGGAGCGGCGCAGGCTGAGCAAGTGCTGGGCGGCGGTGCTGATGTCTTCCATCAGGCCGGTTTCGGTCACTTCCAGCTCCAGACTGCGCGGCGGCAGGCGGTACATCTGCAGCAGGTTGTTGACCACCCGTGGCAGTTCGGCGTGGTGCAGTTGCACGGTGGACAGATTGACTGCCATGCGCAGGTCGGCGAAGCCCATGTCGTGCCATTCGCGCAATTGTTTGCAGGCCTGATCCAGCACCCACTCGCCGATGGCAATGATGGTGCCGTTCTGTTCGGCCAGCGGAATGAACAGGTCCGGCGGCACCAGACCGTGTTCCGGGTGCTGCCAGCGAATCAGCGCTTCGACACCGACCACGCGGTGATCGCGATAGCTGATCTGCGGCTGATAGACGAGGTAGAACTGATCGCGCAGCAAGGCATCGCGCAGGTCTTTTTCCAGTTCGCGGCGACGACGCATCTCGCTGTCAACGCTGGCAATGTAGAACTGATAGCGATTGCGCGAGCGGGTCTTGGCCAGCGTCATGGTTTGCTCGGCCTTTTGCAACAGCTTCTCGGTGCTGTCGCCGTCCTCCGGGAACAGGGTGATGCCGATGGTCGCGCGCAGGCGGATTTCCTGATGATCGAGGGCGAACGCCGCCTCCAGGTCATCGAGAATGCTTTGTGCCAGTTCGGCGGCTTCGTAAGGTTGTTCGATGTCGGCCTGCACCAGGGCGAACTGGTCACCACCGAGGCGGGCCAGGGTGCCAAGGCGACCGCTGTGGGCGCGCAAGCGATCCGCCAGCGCCAGCAGTAACTGGTCGCCCGTCTGGTAACCGAACTGCTCGTTGATGCCCTTGAAATCGTCCAGCCCGACACACAGCACGGCGACACGGCGTTGCAGCTTGCCGGCGTCGACAAGGATCTTGTCCAGTTGCTGCTGCAATTGCTGGCGGTTGGGCAGACCGGTAAGAAAGTCGTACTGGGCCATGCGCAGCAGGCTGTTTTCCGCTTCGTGGCGCAGGTGAGTATTGCGTTCGATGGATTCGAGCAACTGGTTGGCGGTGTTGATCCAGATACCCAGTTCGTTCTTTTCATGGCCTTTGAGCTGGGGAATCTTGTGTTCACTGGGGCGATCCGGATTGATCTCGGTGAGGTGCTCGATGATCCGCGACAGCGGTTTGGTCAGCAGCCAGTGATAGACCAGATACAACACCAGCCCCATGGCCAGTGCGCGCAGCACGCCGGAGATGAAAATGATCACCGAACTGACGATGAACCCCTCGCCATAGGTGGCGGTGTCGAGGGTGATGCTCAGGTCGCCGTAATATTCGCTGTAGGGGCCACGGCCCACCAGTTGGGTGGTGAAGGTGCGTTCCTGGCCGAGGATCAGGTCAGTCAGCCAGCGACTGTTGGAATGCTGCAGCTCGCGGGATTTCTGCGCGAGCATGGCTTCATTGGGGTGGCCGATGGAGGCCTGACGCACGGCGTCGTCCTGGAACAGGCCTTCGATCACCTGCATGCCCATCTCCCGGTCCAGGCTGTAAACGGCCTGGGTCGACGGGTCGCGGAACATGTCGAGGATACGCTCAGCGTCGCCGGCTACCGCCTGGCGGGTTTTGTAGGCATCGAAAACGATCTGCGCGCAGCTCAAGACTACGCCGACGATCAATGCCGACAGGAGCACGACCCGGAGCAACTTCACCGACAAGCTGTTCTTGAGTTCCAGCTTCAAAGGGTTTTTCCTTGTTCCATGCGGGTAGCGTCAGTTTGCCATGAGTATTGGCAATCCCGTGTTGGCAGTCAAAGGGACAATCAGGCCCGGGAGGATTTACCCGTGGCGTTGGCCGAAATGCTGCTGGCTGGAGTATTAGCCCTATTTGTAATGTGTCGGTAGTTTCGGCCCTCAACTTGAGCGGATCGCAACATTTTTTCGCTTGTTTGATGTTAGCCCGCTGTGGCGCGGCGGCAAGAAGCTTAAAGCTGCTTTCATCGTGGGAAAGTGCCCTGATTGCGGTGCGATTTGCCGAGGGCCGAATCACAGGCATAAAAAAACCCGGCATAGCCGGGTTTTTTGACTGGAGCGCAGCTTAAGCGGTGAAGGTTTTGCCTTCGAACTGCTCAGCAACGAACTTCCAGTTGACCAGGTTCCAGAACGCTTCGACATACTTGGGACGAACGTTGCGGTAGTCGATGTAGTAAGCGTGTTCCCAGACGTCGCAGGTCAGCAGCGGGGTGTCGCCGCTGGTCAGCGGGTTGCCGGCGCCGATGGTGCTGGCCAGGGCCAGGGAACCGTCAGCCTTTTTCACCAGCCAGCCCCAGCCGGAACCGAAGGTGCCGATCGAGGTTTTGCTGAACTCTTCCTTGAACTTGTCGAACGAACCGAAGGCTGCGTTGATGGCTTCAGCCAGCGCGCCGGTTGGTTGACCGCCGGCGTTTGGCGCCAGGCAGTTCCAGTAGAAAGTGTGGTTCCAGACCTGAGCGGCGTTGTTGAAGATACCGCCCGAGGAAGTCTTGACGATTTCTTCCAGGGTCTTGCCTTCGAACTCGGTGCCTGGCACCAGGTTGTTCAGGTTCACGACATAGGTGTTGTGGTGCTTGTCGTGGTGGTATTCCAGGGTTTCCTTGGAAATGTGCGGCTGCAGGGCATCGTGTGCGTAAGGCAGCGGCGGCAATTCGAAAGCCATGATGATTCTCCTAATCAGGTCTGTTGCGGTGAGCGCAAGGCCGATCACGGGCGGCCAGAAATGCACCGGCGAGTTTTTACTCTTTGCGGCGCAGGGTTCGGATCATAGCACCGGGGTTGCGGCTTAACCACGCAACAACTGTGTGGGATAGAGGTTCCAGAGCTGTTTGGAATAAATCAGGGTGCCAATATCAGTTGTCCGGCTACCGTGAACATCATCAACGCCACGACCAGATCAAGGATTCGCCAGGTACTCGGCCGGGCCAGCCATGGCGCCAGCCATGCCGCACCCAGCGCAAGGGTGAAAAACCACAACAGCGAAGCGCTCGCAGCACCGATCACATAAGCCCCCGGCACCGATTGCTGCGCGCCAAGAGAGCCGATCAGCAACACGGTATCCAGATAAACGTGCGGATTGAGCAAGGTCACAGCCAGCGCACTGAGCATCACCGCGCGCAGCGAACGCACCGCCTGGTTTTCACCCTGATGCAGGCTCTGTTTCGAGCAGGCCCGGCGCAGCGCCTGACTGCCGTACCAGATCAAAAACGTCGCGCCGCCCCAACGGGCAATCGCCAGCAGCGTCGGGTTCTGCGCCAGAATCGTCGCCAGCCCGAACACCCCGGCTGCGACCAGAATTGCATCGCAGACCACGCACAATGCAGCCACCGGCAAATGGTGTTCGCGGCGCAGGCTTTGGGCCAATACAAACGCGTTTTGCGTACCGATCGCCATGATCAGCCCGAACGCCACCAGCAAGCCGTTCACGTAGCTTTGCCACATAACCGTTACTCCGCGTTGGCTGCCAGATCGCGCAGCACGTGCATGGCGCGTTCGGCGTCGGCCTGACCGACAAACAAATGGTCGTGGTAGTAACCGGCGATCACGTTGCAACTGATCCCGGCTTCGCCCAGAGCCGTGGCGAATGCGGCGGTGAGGCCGACGGCTTGCAGCGCCGAGTGCACGTTGAGGGTGATCCACGCGGCGACATAGTCGAAGCTGAAACCGGCCTGTTGTGCGACGGATCGCTCGAGAATCACGGTCAGGCCTTCCTGCTCACGGAAGCTGCCGACGATCTCCAGGCCGTGCGGCAACGGGCCGTCGGGCAGGGTGCAAAACACGTATTCGCCGCTGTTCAGTTGCGGGCTCATGCTGCGCAGCAAGGTGGTGAGTGAAGTTTCGCCAGTCATGAAAAGTGTTCCTGAATAAAGAGTGCTCGCTGGCTATTCTCCGGTTCAACGCTGTATAAGAAAAACCAATAGTGCTCATCGCTCATTAGGAAAACTGATGTTCGACTACAAATTGCTTTCCGCTCTGGCCGCCGTGGTCGAGCAGGCCGGATTTGAACGCGCCGCGCAGGTGCTGGGCCTGTCGCAATCGGCGATATCCCAGCGGATCAAACTGCTGGAAGCGCGGGTCGGCCAACCGGTGCTGGTGCGCGGCACGCCGCCCGCACCAACGGAAATAGGCCGGCGTCTGCTCAACCATGTGCAGCAAGTGCGCCTGCTTGAACGCGACTTGCAAACCCTGGTGCCGGCGTTGGACGAAGAGGGGCTGCCGGAGCGCCTGCGCATCGCGTTGAATGCCGACAGCCTCGCCACCTGGTGGGCCGAAGCGATTGGCGATTTTTGTGCCGAGCAGCATCTATTGCTGGATCTGATCGTCGAAGACCAGACCGTCGGCCTCAAACGCATGCGCGCCGGGGAAGTGGCCGCCTGCCTTTGCGCCAGTGAGCGACCGGTCGCCGGTGCCCGCAGCGTGTTGCTCGGCGCGATGCGTTATCGCGCGCTGGCCAGCCCTGCGTTCATCGAACGGTATTTCCCCGATGGCGTTCGCGCCGAACAACTGCCGCGCACGCCAGCGTTGGTGTTCGGACCGGACGATTTTCTCCAGCATCGCTATCTGGCCTCGCTGGGTGTCGACGGTGGATTCGAACACCATTTATGCCCGTCCTCGGAAGGCTTTCTCCGGCTGACCGAAGCGGGACTGGGCTGGGGGCTGGTGCCGGAACTGCAAGTGCGCGACCAACTGCAACGCGGTGTGTTGCGCGAACTGTTGCCAGATAAACCGATTGATGTGCCGTTGTACTGGCATCATTGGCGCAATGGCGGTCAGCTGCTGGGCTTGCTGACCGAGCAATTGGTGCGCGCCTCAGCGCAATGGCTGGTGCCCTGGAAGCAGGCATGAGCGTCAAGCAAGCGCTGCGTACCGTTTTAAACTTGCAGCTGGAAGCTTGATGCTTGAGGCTGCTTTTCTGTTGGAGTTTTGCATGAAAATTCTGGTCACCGGCGCAAGCGGCTTCATTGGCGGACGCTTTGCGCGTTTCGCCCTGGAGCAGGGGCTGGACGTGCGGGTCAACGGTCGCCGGGCCGAGAGCGTTGAGCATCTGGTGCGGCGGGGGGCCGAGTTTGTCCCTGGCGATCTGACCGACCCTGAGCTGGTTCGCGAACTGTGTTCCGACGTCGAAGCCGTGGTGCATTGTGCTGGTGCCGTCGGACTGTGGGGCCGTTATCAGGACTTCCATCAGGACAATGTGCAAGTCACCGAGAACGTCGTCGAAGCCTGCCTGAAGCAACGCGTCCGGCGTTTGGTGCACCTGTCGTCGCCATCGATCTACTTTGATGGCCGAGATCACCTCAATCTGACCGAAGAGCAAGTGCCCAAGCGCTTCAAGCATCATTACGCCGCGACCAAGTATCTGGCCGAGCAAAAGGTCTTTGGTGCGCAGGAATTTGGTCTTGAAACCATTGCCCTGCGCCCGCGTTTCGTCACCGGTGCCGGTGATATGAGCATCTTCCCGCGCCTGCTGAACATGCAGCGCAAGGGCCGACTGGCGATCATCGGCAATGGCCTGAACAAGGTCGACTTCACCAGCGTGCAGAACCTTAACGAAGCGATGCTCAGCAGTCTGCTGGCCGCCGGTTCGGCGTTGGGCAAGGCTTACAACATCAGCAACGGCGCGCCGGTGCCGCTGTGGGATGTGGTCAATTACGTGATGCGCAGCATGGAAGTCCCACAGGTCACCAAGTACCGTTCCTACGGACTGGCCTACAGCGTCGCGGCACTCAACGAAGGCGCCTGCAAACTCTGGCCGGGCCGTCCGGAGCCGACGCTGTCGCGGTTGGGGATGCAGGTCATGAAAAAAAATTTCACCCTCGACATCAGCCGCGCCCGGCATTATCTGGACTACGATCCGAAAGTCAGTCTGTGGTCGGCGCTGGATGAGTTCTGCGCGTGGTGGAAAGCACAGGACATTCGTTGAAACGATTCGGCCGGGCGGCAATGAACCGCACCACAGGTTGAGGGTCAATCCCTGCGGCTGCGGCGGTTATACTTCGCAGCATTTAGCCATCACCGCGTTTCACAAAGGTTGCCTCAATGTCCATGCGTAATGATGCCCACGACGATTTCGACGATGTCCCGAGCCTGCGGGCCGACACCTTCGACGACGATGACATTCCGACCACCGCCCGCACCTCGGTACACTCGCGCACACCGCCGGTGGTCAAGGTCAAGGCTGCCAGCACCGGGCCTTTGTGGGCATTGGTCGGTGCGCTGTTCTTTGCTTTCATCGGCCTGGCCTGGTGGAGTTTCCAGCAGATTTCGCTGATGGAGCAGCAGTTGGTTGCGACCCAGGAAAGTTTCGCGCGGATCAGCGAAGAAGCGGCGGGGCGTCTGCAGGACATTTCCGGCAAGGTGGTGGCGAGCCAGACTAACGTCACCAGTGACAGCGAAGCCTTGAAGCTGCAGATCAAACAGCTCGAAAGCAAGCTGCTCGATCAGAGCAAACAGCAGCAGGGTGTGGCCGGACAGACCAGTGACCTCGACAAGCGGCTGGCGCAAATGACGGCGCAGACCACCGAGCAGCAGAACGCCAACACCCAGTTGCAGGCGCAGGTCAAAGCCTTGTCCGCAGAGCTGGCGACGCTGAAAAGCACCCCGGCCGATACCAGCAAGGTCGACGCCCAGCTCAAGGGTTTCGACGCACAGTTCAAGAGTCTCGGCGCTGATATTGCCGCACTGAAAAAGCAGGGTAACCCGAGTGCGGCCATTGACCGTCTGGAGCAGGACATCGTTGTCCTCAAAAGCCAGCAGGACAATCGTCCGGCAGCCCCGCAAGGTGGCGCGAACACCGCCGAGTTCGACGCCTTTCGTGCGCAGATGACGCGCAACCTCAATACCCTGCAGGCGCAAATCCAGAATCTGCAGCAGCAGATCAACGCGCGTCCCTGAGGGGAAACAGCGGTGGTGAGGGATTCCTCGCCACCGCCACCCGCGACATTTTCAGAAACGCTCTGAATATCCATACATCAGCCCAAGCCGTCTACGCTCTTGAAACACCAACAAGAACGAGGGATGCGTCATGGGGTTTGTGCATAAATTCGCCTGTCTCTTGATGTTATTGGCCGGTCTCGGCCAGGTTAACGCCGCAACCAGCGCCAAGGACGACAGCCAGGCCGCCATCGCCTTGCTGGAAAAAGCACTGGCCTACTATCACGACAACGGCGACAAGGCGTTTGCTGCCTTCAGCCGTCAGGGCGAGTTTGTCGACAAGGATCGCTACGTGTTCGTGGTCGACACCAAAGGTGTGATGCTCGCCAGCGGCGGGCCTTCTTCGGCACTGATTGGCCGCGATGTCAGCGAAGTGCTCGGGCCGGATTTGCAGAAAGCGTTCAAGCAAGCGTTGAGGGTGCCCGAAGGCAACGGCATCCAGCAGGCCGAATACCGTTGGCAGAACTGGGCCGATGGCAAGGTCGAACGCAAGCATGTGTTCTATCAGCGCATCGGCGAGCGGATTCTCGCGGTCGGTTATTACCTGCCCCGGGCGTCTGCCGAACAGGCCAGGACCCTGTTGGATAAAGCCGCAACGGATCTGGGCAAGGACGAAAAGGGCACGCTGACCGCGATCAACTCGCTCAAGGGCGGTTACCTGCAGGATGACCTGTATGTGTTCGTGGTTGACCTCGACACCCAACGCTACGTTGCCCACGGCACCAATCTGCGCCTGATCAACACCGACTTCGGCAAGATCAAGGACCCGGAAGGCAAACCGGTGGGCGAGCCGATTCTGGCGCTGATCGGCAAGCAGGATGAAGGCGAATATGAGTACCGCTGGAAGAACCCGGTGACCGGCAAGGTCGAGGACAAACATGCCTACCTGAAAAAAGTCGGGCATTTCCTCGTGGCGGTCGGTTACTACAGTCCTTGAATGAACACTGTCCCCCCTGTGGGAGCGGGCTTGCTCGCGAAGGCGTCGTGTCAGATTACATCATGGTTGAATGACACAGCGCTTTCGCGAGCAAGCCCGCTCCCACAAGGGGGCGGTGTTTCGGTCGTTATTTCGCGCCGTGCTCACGCCCGCGCAGCAGGTTGTTCGGCATCGCAACCGCTGCAACCAGCCCGAGCAATGACACTGCCGCGCTCACCCAGAGCAAATGCCGGAACGTTACCAGCAACTCCGCACGCAAAGCGTTTTGCGCATCCCCCGGTGCCGCATTCAGACCATCGAGCAACACGTTGCCGCTATGCCCTTCGCTCATCAGCGAACTGCTCGCCAGGTGGGCAAAATTCGAATCCTGCAGGAACGCCAGCAACAGCGCCGACATCAATGCCACACCCACCGCGCCACCGAGGGAGCGGAACAGATTGGTGGTGCTGGTGGCCACCCCGATGTCGCGTTGTTCCACCGAGTTCTGTGTGCCGACCAGCGATGTCGGGAACTGCATGCCACCGGCAATCCCACTGAGCAGCATGAACAAACCGCTGACCAGCGTCGCCTCGGGCGGGCTGAAGGCCATGCCGAGAATCGAGATCGGCATCAGTATCGCGCCGGTCAGAATCTGCGGTTTGTAGCGACCGGTGATCGAGGTGCGACGGCCAGCGAAGTAAGCACCAATCGGCAACCCCATCGCCAATGGCAGCAAGTGCAACGCAGCGCTATCAGCCCCGGCACCGGTAACGCTCTGAAAGCGCAACGGCATCAGTACGATCAACGAAATCGCCTGGAAACTGGTGAAGAAAATCGTGCACCAGCACAGCAGTGCATTGCGGTTGGCGAACAGGTGCATCGGCAGCAACGGTTCCCGTGCCCGACGCTCATGCCAGACAAACACCGCCAGCACCACCACCGCGCAAGCGAACAAGCCGAGCACTTCGCCGCTGCGCCACGAATGACCCTGACCGACCTGGGTGATGCCCAGCAGCAGGGCAGTCAGACCGATGATCATCAACAGCGTGCCGAGGTAATCGATGATCGGTTTGCGCTGCGGAATCGGCAGGCCACGCAGATTACGGCGCGCCACCCACCAGGCACCGAGGCCGAGTGGCAGGTTGATCAGAAACACCCAGCGCCACGACAGGTACTCGGTCATGTAACCGCCCAGCACCGGACCGGCGACGCTGGCCACCGCGTACATGCTGCTGAAGTAGCCCTGATAGCGCCCGCGTTCACGGGGCGGCACGATGTCGCCGATGATCGCCTGGCTCACCGAAATCATCCCGCCTGCGCCAATACCCTGAAGAATCCGCGCCAGCACCAGTTGCTCCATGCTCTGCGCCATGCCGCAAAACAGCGAGGCCAGGGTGAACAGGCCCATGCCGAACAGCATCAGTTTGCGCCGACCGTACAAGTCGCCGAGCTTGCCGTAGATCGGCACCGCGACCGTCATCGCCACCATGTACCCGGAAATCACCCAGGCCAGCAGACTGACATCCTTGAACTGAGCCGAAATGGCCGGCATCGACACGGCGACGATGGTTTGATCGAGAGCGCCGAGGAAAATCGCCATCATCAGCGCCACCAGGACGCTGCGAATGGCCGGTTTGGGCGTTTCGGGCTGATTGAGATGGGTCACGGGCAAAACCTGCGGGCAGTGAGAGTCCCGCAGATCGTCAGGCGAGCGGGGGATGCTCGCCAGTGTAAGTCGATAGGAAGCTATTCGATAGCCTCATAAGGAAGCCCGACGTAATTTTCTGCAATGGTTTTTCGCCCCGCCTCTGAGCTGACAAAGTAGTCCAGTTCCGAGGCGTTGATGCGCTGGCTGAAGTCATCGTGATCGTCGAAGCGGTGCAGCATCGAGGTCATCCACCAGGAAAAGCGCTCCGCTTTCCAGACGCGACGCAGGCAGATTTCCGAGTATTTCTCCAACAGCTCAGTGCGACCCTCGCGGTAGACCTTCAACAGAATATTGAACAGTGTGCTGACATCGCTGGCGGCCAGATTCAAACCCTTGGCGCCAGTGGGCGGAACAATGTGCGCGGCGTCGCCGACCAGAAACATCCGCCCGTACTGCATCGGCTCAACGACAAAACTGCGCAGCGGCGCGATGCTTTTTTCGATTGAGGGTCCGGTGACCAGATTCTCGGCAAGCGTCTCAGGCAAACGACTTTTCAATTCATCCCAGAAACGCTGATCGCTCCAGTCATCGACATTTTCTTGCGCCGGCACTTGCAGGTAATAGCGGGTGCGCGTCGCCGAACGCATGCTGCACAAGGCAAAACCGCGCTCATGACGGGCGTAAACCAATTCGTCATGCACCGGCGGCGTGTCGGCAAGAATGCCCAGCCAGCCGAACGGATAAACCCGCTCGAACACTTTCAGGCAATCGGCCGGAATCGACTGCCGGGCGACGCCGTGGAAACCGTCGCAACCGGCGATGTAGTCGCAGTCAACGCGCCAGATCTCGCCGTCCTTTTCGAAAGTGACAAACGCCTCGTCGCTTTTCATGCCATGGGGAACGACATTGCTCGCCTGGTAAATTGTCGGCGCACCAGCCTCCCGACGAGCGGCCATCAGGTCGCGGGTGACTTCGGTCTGGCCGTAGATCATCACGGTCTTGCCGCCGGTCAAGGCGTGCAGATCGATGTGCACTTGTCGCCCGTCCAGCGCCAGAACGAAACCGCCGTGGACCAGTCCTTCGGCGTCCATGCGCTGACTCACGCCAGCCTGGCGCAACAGCTCTACCATGCCTTGTTCAAGCACACCGGCGCGGATGCGGCCGAGCACGTAATCGGGTGTCTGACGTTCAAGGATCAGGGTGTCGATGCCGGCGTTGTGCAGCAACTGGCCGAGGAGTAAACCGGACGGGCCGGCGCCGATGATGGCAACTTGGGTTTTCAGCGTTTTCATTGTTTTTATGACTCGCAAGCTTCACGCGGCAAGTGCCGGCGAATGTTTTTTATGGATCGAGTGCTTGCATTTTTCCCTTGCGGGTCTGTCAATTGAAGGTGAAAACTGAGCCGATTCCTGTACTTTCTGCCAATCGGTGCGATTATCGCCCACAACCCCGAGGCCTGGATTGAAGTGATGAACAAGCCTGAGCTGCCCTCGATTCCAGTGTTCAAGCTCTACGGTGAAAGCCTGGACTGGCCGACCCCCGACTTGCTGCACTGTGAAACCATTTCCTCACGCAGCCGCGAACATCAATGGGAAATCAAACCCCACCGCCATGCTGATTTGTGCCAGTTGCTCTTCGTCTTCAAAGGTCAGGCAGAGCTTGAGATCGAAGGTCAACGCACGCTGCTGGAAACCCCGGCCATTCAAGTCCTGCCGCCGCTGTCGGTGCATGGCTTTCGTTTTTCCGAGGACGTTGAAGGTTTCATCGTCACCCTCGCTACACCCCTGATCAACCACTTGCAGGCGCAACTGGGTGACTCGGTGCACGCTCTGGCCCACGCGGAAAACTACCCCGCCGGCAAGGACGGCGATTATCTCAACAGCCTGTTTACCGCGTTGCAGACTGAATACAACGGCCATCAACCGGCGCGGGAAATGCTCATGCATTCGCTGGTCAGCGTAATCATGGTCTGGGTCAGTCGTCAGGCCATCGTGCGCCACAAAGCCAGTCAGCGCCCGCAGCGCCAGCGCGAATACCTCAACGGGTTTATTCAATTGGTCGAAGAGACTTACCGCCAGCATGTGAAGGTTGAAGACCTCGCGCATCGGCTGGGGATTTCGGTATCGCACCTCAACGGCACGTGCCGTGAACTGGCGGGGCAACCGGCGTTGCAGATCATGCATGAACGGCAGTTACTGGAAGCCAAACGCTTGCTGACTTACACCAGCATGACCATTTACGAGATGTCGGAGTTGTTGGGGTTTTCCGATCCAACCAACTTCACGCGCTTGTTCCGGCGTCGCGTTGGGATTTCGCCAAAAGCGTTTCGCGACCGCCTCAAGGCCGAACAGTAGTTTCATCACCGCTGCAAAAACCTGTGGGAGCTGGCTTGCTCGCAAAGGCGTCCGGTCAGCCGACATCGCTGCTGAATGACACTGCGCTTTCGCGAGCAAGCCCGCTCCCACAGGATCACATTCCAGCTTGATGAATCAGCGCAACGCGTTGAGCGTGGCGTTGTGCGGAATGCAGCGCTCGAAATTGCAGCTCGCGTACTCTCTGGGCAACTGCCGCAATTGCTCGACACGCCAGGCAGCGGTGCCATACAGCGCCAGCGTGGCGGCGCAGGTGATGAAAATCGCGAAGTACCTTCTTGTTTTGATGTTCATGGCGTAGACCTCTGAACGCATACCCTGCGGTATTACTTTCAGCATAGGTCAGCGGCGCGGAGTTGCCAGCGAGTGCGCTCGAGGATTTACCCCGTTATTCAGAACATTGATAACCCCTGTGGGAGCGGGTTTACAGATCAACGTCCCATTGTGGATTTTCAGGAAAGCGCTCGACGAGAAAATCCAGCATGCTGCGCAGCGCCGCCGGCATGTGCTTGCGTGAGGCGTACACCGCATAGATGTTCATCCGCCGTGGCTCGGCATGGGATAACAGGCGCACCAGTTCACCACTGTGGATATGCACGCCGGCCTGATAGGTTGGCAGCATCGCGATGCCGGCGCCGGCCAGGGTCGCGCGCAGCAGGGTGCTCGCCTCGTTGGCGCTGATATTGCCTTGTACCGGCACCGACACCGGCTCGCCATCCTCCTCGAAATGCCACAGGCTCTTGCCGAAGTACGAGTGTGTCAGGCAGTTGTGTCGGCTCAATGCCTCCACCCGCTGTGGCAGTGGATGCTCCTGCAGATACGCGGGCGCGGCGCAGACCACCGAGCGACACACGGTCAGGCGCCGGGCGATCAGGTTCGGATCGAGATCGTTGCTGGTGCGGATCGCCAGATCAATCCGTTCATCCACCAGGTTCACCGTGCGGTCGAGCATTTGCATGTCGATGCTGACGCCGGGGTAGCGCTTGACATACGCGGCCATGGCATCGGCCAGTTGCGCCTGACCAAACGAAGTACTCACGCTGATCCGCAGCAATCCGCGCGGCGCATCATCGGGTTCGCTGACGGCGGCCTGCATGTCCGCCGACAGTTCGAGCATCTGCCGGCAGCGCGGGAGCATTTCGCTGCCGGCGGCGGTCAGGCTCAACTTGCGTGTGGTGCGGTGCATCAGCCGGGCGCCGACCCAGTCTTCGAGCTCCGACAGATAACGTGAAACCACCGGACGCGAAAGGTCCAGATGATCGGCTGCGGCTGACTGGCTGCCCAGGTCCACCACTGTCACAAACACCCGCATTGCCTGGAGACGATCCATGATTTGCCCGCTTTCAGAAACAAACTATGTCCAAGCATCGCATTTTTTGTACTGACTCAGGCAACTAAGCTCTGTCCCATCGCCAGACAAGGCATTCGGACACCGGAGCAACAGATGATCGGCTTCACCCTAATCAAACGTGTTTTACTCGCCAGCGCCGCACTGGGTTTTGTGGCTCATGCCGCCGCGGCCAACCTGACCCTTGATGTCTACAACCCTGGCACTGAAGCGATATTCCCGGTGACGTCGGTGCTGGTCAGCGGCGAGAAGGACGCAATCCTCGTCGATGCGCAATTCGGCAAGTCCCAAGCCGAGCACGTCGTGGAAAAGATCCGCGCCAGCGGCAAGCACCTCACCACCATTTACATCAGCCACGGTGACCCGGATTACTATTTCGGCCTCGACACGCTGACGCAAGCGTTCCCCGACGCGCAAGTGCTGGCCTCGCAGCCGACCGTCGATCACATCAAGCAAACCGTCAACGGCAAACTCGCATTCTGGGGCCCGAAAATGGGTGCCGATGTGCCGGCCAAAACCATCGTGCCGGGCGTGCTCAAAGGCGATAGCCTGATGCTCGAAGGGCAGAAGTTGCAAGTGATCGGGCTTGACGGCAAACAGCCGGATCGCAGCTTCGTCTGGATTCCGTCGCTCAAGGCTGTGGTCGGCGGCGTGGTGGTGGCCGAGAACATCCACGTGTGGATGGCCGACACCCAGACCGCGCAATCCCACGCCGACTGGCTGGAAACCCTGCACTCGATTGAAACCCTGAAGCCGAAAGTCGTCGTACCCGGCCACTATCTGGGTAACAGCAGTCTCTCGCTGGCGAGCGTGAAATTTACCGCTGAGTACATCAAGGCTTTCGACAGCGAAACCGCCAAGGCCAAAGACTCCGCCGCACTCATCGCCGCGATGAAAAAGCGCTACCCGACATTGGGCGAAGAAAGCTCGCTGGAGCTGAGCGCGAAAGTCGCCAAGGGCGAAATGCAGTGGTAAGCCGAATCTGAACAAGCAGCACTCTCAAGCCAACTGGAGAATGTCATGAGCAAGATCGCAATCATTGGAGCCACCGGTCGTGCCGGTAGCCAATTGCTGGACGAAGCCCTGCGTCGTGGTCATAGCGTCACCGCTATTGCCCGCGACACGTCGAAGATCGGCGCCCGCGCCGGTGTGGTCAGCAAGAATGTCGACGTGCTGGATACGGCCGCGTTGCAGGATGCGGTGGCCGGTCACGATGTGGTGATCACCGCTGCGCATTTCGCCACCGTTGCTGCGAGCGCTATTGTCGGGCCGGTGAAGCAGGCCGGCGTGAAGCGTCTGTTGGTGGTGGGCGGTGCGGGTTCGCTGTTGCTGCCGGATAACTCCCGAGTGATCGACAGCGCGGGTTTCCCGGCCGAGTACAAAACCGAGGCCAGCGCGGGTGCGGCCTTTCTCGATGCACTGCGTCAGGAGAAGGATCTGGATTGGACCTTCTTGTCGCCATCGGCAGAGTTTGTTGAAGGTCAGCGCACGGGTGCATTTCGCGTCGGCAAGGATCACTTGCTGGTGAGCAGCGAGGGGCGCAGCTGGATCACCTTTGCCGATTACGCGATTGCGCTGATCGACGAACTGGAAACACCGAAGCATTCGCGCCAGCGTTTTACCGTGGGTTACTAATTGCAAATGTGGGAGCGGGCTTGCTCGCGAAGGCGGAGTGTCAGTCGATGTAAATCTCGACTGACTCGCACGCTTCGCCAGCAAGCCCGCTCCCACATTCATGACGTGTCCGTTCAGCGGGTATGTGCCTGCTCAACCAGCCAGATCATCAACTCTTCAAGCTGTGGCGAAGCCTCGATCCCCGGTGGCATCACCACGTAATATGCCAGCCCCGTCTTCACCTTCAGCTCGAACGGCATCACCAGCCGCCCCGCGCGCAAGTCATCGCCAATCAACGACCAGTCCCCTATCGCCACCCCCGTCCCGTGCGATGCCATCGACATCGCCTGATCCAGCGTCTCGAAATGCTGGCCGCTGCCGATGTTGCTCAGTTGTAATTCGGCTGCGTTCAGCCACACCGACCAATCCTGAATATCGTGAGTGGGGTGTAGCAACAGATGCTGTTGCAGATCCGCCGGCGATTCCAGGGCTGGCGTACCTTTGAGCAACAGCGGCGAACACACCGGCGTCAGTTGCTCGTCGAACAGGTGCAGGGCGCCCGGTGAATGATCGGGCGGCGGCCCGTAAATCACGGCCGCGTCAAACTGCTCACGCTGAAAATCCACCCCGTGTTGCAACGACGCCGTGAGCTTCACCGGCACGTCTGGGCGCTCCTTTTGCCATTGCAGCAAACGCGGCAACAGCCAGCGCATCACGCAACTCGGTGCCTTGAGTTGCAGCGTTTCACGTTGCAGGCCGATCTGCTCGGTCGCTTCGCTGATCAGGCTGAAGACTTTTTCCACGCGCGGCAACCATTCACGTCCTTCTGCGGTCAGCGCCAGGCCGCGGGCGAGGCGGATGAACAACGGATACCCGAGATGCTCTTCGAGCCCGGCAATCTGCCGGCTCACTGCACCTTGGGTGATGTGCAGTTGCTCGGCGGCGCGAGTGAAGTTGCAGCACTGCGCGGTGATCAGGAACGTGTGCAGGGCGGGCAGGGGCGGCAGGCGTTTCATGGCGATCCGAGGTATGACGTGAGGACATGGCTAGTATGACTTTTAATCGATTGTTGCGGCTACCTGCCGACCGTTCCAATGAAGCCATTCCACGGATCATTGTGGGAGCGGGCTTGCTCGCGAATGCGGTTTCACATTCAGCTACCCAGTGGCTGACACACCGCTTTCGCGAGCAAGCCCGCTGCCACATGGGTTCGGTGTTTCAATCGAACAAGAAGGGCAATCGACATGGCGACGTGTGGCGAAGTACTGGTCAAGTTACTCGAAGGTTATGGGGTCGAGCAGGTGTTCGGCATTCCCGGCGTGCATACCGTCGAGCTGTATCGCGGGCTGGCGCGTTCGAGCATTCGTCACGTCACCCCACGGCATGAGCAGGGCGCCGGGTTCATGGCTGACGGCTATGCACGCACCCGCGGCAAACCTGGCGTGTGCTTCATCATCACCGGCCCGGGCATGACCAACATCACCACCGCTATGGGCCAGGCCTATGCCGATTCGATCCCGATGCTGGTGATCTCCAGCGTGCAATCGCGCAGCCAGTTGGGCGGCGGTCGCGGCAAGCTGCATGAATTGCCGAACCAGAGCGCGCTGGTTTCCGGTGTTGCAGCGTTCTCGCACACCTTGATGTCCGCCGCTGAATTGCCGGTGGTGCTGGCGCGTGCATTTGCCTTGTTCCAGGCCGGTCGTCCGCGCCCGGTGCACATCGAAATCCCGTTGGACGTGCTGGTCGAAAACGCTGATGACTTGCTCGCCAGCGTGCCGGTCAATATTGACCGCGCCGGCGCTGCGCCAACTGCGGTCAAGCGCATGAGCGAATTGCTCGCCGGCGCCAAACGTCCGCTGATTCTCGCCGGTGGCGGTGCCATTGATGCAGCACCGGAACTGACCCGACTTGCCGAGTTGCTCGACGCGCCGGTGGCGTTGACCATTAACGCCAAAGGCATGCTGCCGTCCAGCCATCCGCTGCTGATCGGCTCGACCCAGACGCTGGTCGCGACCCGCGCGCTGGTCGCCGAGGCTGACGTAGTGCTGGCCATCGGCACCGAACTGGCCGAGACCGATTACGACGTCACCTTCGCCGGCGGCTTCGAGATTCCCGGCAAACTGTTGCGTATCGATATCGACGCCGATCAAACCGTGCGCAACTACCCGCCGCACGTCGCTCTGGTGGCCGATGCGCGCAACGCTGCACAGGCATTGCTCGCGGCGCTGGCGCCGAAAAAACTCGACGAACGCCGCAGCGATTGGGGCCAGGCCCGCGCCGGCAAACTGCGCGCTGAACTGGCCGCGAGCTGGGACGCGCCGACCCTCGCGCAAACCCGTTTCCTCGACATCGTCCTGGATGAGCTGCCGAACGCGGTGTTCGTCGGCGACTCGACGCAACCGGTGTACACCGGCAACCTCACGTTCAACCCGGATCACCCGCGCCGCTGGTTCAATGCCTCGACCGGTTACGGCACGCTCGGCTACGCCTTGCCAGCGGCGATTGGTGCCTGGCTGGGTGGCCAGCTTGACCAGGGCGCACGCCCTCCGGTGGTGTGCCTGATCGGCGATGGCGGCTTGCAATTCACCCTGCCGGAACTGGCCAGCGCCGTTGAAGCGCAGGTGCCGGTCATCGTCCTGTTGTGGAATAACCAAGGCTACGAAGAGATCAAGAAGTACATGGTCAACCGTGCCATCGAACCGGTGGGCGTGGACATCTACACCCCGGATTTTGTCGCTGTGGCCAAGGGCCTCGGCTGCGCGGCGCAGGCCATCAGCAGCATCGAGCAACTGCGCACCGCGTTGCGCTGTGCCACCGATCGTCAGGGCCCGACACTGATCGAAATCGACCAGAGCCAATGGATGCAGGCGGTGGCGCAATGATCAGTTTCCCAACCACACTCGACGGCCTCTACATCAATGGTCAATGGTCGGCGGGCAGCGAACATCTGCGGGTGATCAACCCGGCCACCGAAGCGCTGTTGACCACGGTCAATGGCGGTGACGAGCATGCCGTTGATCAAGCGATTATGGCTGCCAGCGAAGCCTTCAAAACCTGGTCGCAAACCAGCGGCGCCGAACGCGGTGCGATCCTGCGCAACATCGCCAACGGCGTGCGCAATGGTCGTGATCACTTGATGAAGTTGCAGTCGAGCAACAATGGCAAACCGCAGTTCGAAGCGGGCATTGACGTCGATGACGTGATCGCCACGTTCGAATATTACGCCGAACTCGCTGAAGGCCTCGACGCCAGACAGGACAGCAAAGTGCTGCTGCCCAGCGATGATTTCAGCGCACGCCTGCGCCGCGAACCGTGTGGTGTGGTCGGGCTGATCGTGCCGTGGAATTTCCCGATGGTCACCACCGCATGGAAGCTGGCACCGGCCCTGGCGGCGGGCTGCTGCGTGGTGCTCAAACCGTCGGAGGTGACACCGCTGCCGGAGCTGGAACTGGCGGCGATCATCGCCGAATCGGGTCTGCCGAACGGCGTGTTCAACCTCGTCTGCGGCACAGGGCTGGCGGTCGGTGCACCGTTGTCGGCGGACCCGCGCATCGCCAGGATTTCCTTCACCGGCAGCAACGCGGTCGGCGTGCAAGTGATGCAGCGCGCAGCGGAAACGGTGAAAGGCGTCAGCCTGGAACTGGGCGGCAAATCTTCGCTGCTGGTGTTGGCGGATGCCGACATCGATCTGGCGGTTGAACTGGCCTGCGGTGGTGCGTTTTTCAACGCCGGGCAGATGTGTTCGGCCACCAGTCGCGTGCTGGTGGCTGAGTCACTGGAAGAGGAATTTCTCACTCGCTTGCACAAGCGTGCGCGGTCCATTCGCGTGGCCGATCCGTTCGATGCGAACGTGGAGATGGGCGCGCTGGTCAATCAGGCGCAGTACCAGCGCGTGCTCGGACACATTGACCGTGGGCTGAGCGCCGGTGCGCGGTTGCTCTGTGGCGGCAATCGTCCGGCGAATCTGCCGCGCGGCTATTTCTTGCAGCCGACGGTGTTCACCGACGTGCCGCTGGACAGCGCATTGTGGTGTGAAGAAATTTTTGGGCCGGTGCTGTGCGTGCGCAGTTTCAGCCGCGAAGCCGAGGCGATTGCGCTGGCCAATGACACGCCGTTCGGCTTGGTGGCGAGTGTGGTGACGGGCGATGCCGTAGCGGCGGATCGCGTGGCAAATGCCTTGCAGGCGGGGATGGTGTGGATCAATGCGCCGCAGGTGATTTTCCCGCAGGCGGCGTGGGGCGGGTACAAGCAGAGCAGTATTGGTCGCGAGCTAGGGCCTTGGGGGTTGGCGGCGTTTCAGGAGCTCAAGCATGTGATCCGGGCGGTTTGACTGGACTGGCCCCTTCGCGAGCAGGCTCGCTCCCACATTTGGAATGCATTTCCCTGTGGGAGCGGGCCTGCTCGCGAAGGGGGCTTCAGCCGCCATACACATTGCGGATCAGACCGACAATCGCAACCGCGCCAGATCCCGCAATGGCGGCGCACCAAACAGCCGGCTGTATTCGCGGCTGAACTGCGACGGACTTTCATACCCCACCCGATACCCCGCCGCCGACGCTTCCAGCCCTTCGGTCAGCATCAAGCGTCGCGCCTCTTGCAGGCGCAATTGCTTCTGATACTGCAACGGGCTCATCGCGGTCATCGCCTTGAAGCGGTGATGCAAGGTCGACACGCTCAGGTTCACTTCCTTCGCCAGATCATCGATACGCAGCGGCTGCTCGAAGTTGCCGTTGAGCCATTTGATCGCCTGACTGATTCGATGGCTTTGGCTGTTGGCGATCGCGATCTCATACAAACGGTGGCCCTGCGGACTGCGCAGCAGGCGATACAAGATCTCGCGGCGAATCAGCGGCGCGAGCATGGCGATGTCTTTCGGGGTATCGAGCAGGCGCGCCAGACGCAGCACGGCATCGAGCATCGAACTGTCGATCTGCTCCACATACAGGCCACGCCCGGTAGGGCGGGTCGGCACGCCCATCGGCCCGGCATCGGCGATCAGTGCGGTGATTTCCGTCGGATCGATGTCCAGGCGCACGGCGAGGATCGGATCATCCGGCGAGACATTGACCACGCGCCCGCTCAACGGCATCGAAACCGAGACCACCAGGTAATTCAGCGGATCGTAATTGAAGAACTCGTCGGCCAGCCGCACCTCTTTGCGTCCCTGCGCCATGATGCACAACGCCGGTTGCGCGAGCACCGGTGCGAAATCGTGGGATTGTGTGTGGCGTGACATGTACAGCGAGCCGATGGCGGTCTCGTAGCTGCCATCGTCGGTGGTGTTGCGGCGGATGATCGCCGCCAGTTCCGCGCGCTGCTTTTCCATGTCAGCGGTGGGTTCGGCTTGAAAACGATCGAATGACGTCATGCACGGCATCCTCGGCAAGAGAGGTGGAATGGAGCAGAGCATATGTTTGTGCAAGCGCCAGCGGTAGACACATCCTGCGAGATGCTTGCCTGATTCTGCTCGGACTGGCGTGCGTGCCCAGCCATAGCAGGACGCAGAGCCGCAAACTTGCTTGATACGCCGTATGACAAACGTGTGACGCAGTTTTACAGGTTGTTACAGGTCCTGTGTGCAGTCTCGCAGGATTGTGCAACGCGGCAGCAGGAATCGACTAACGGCCTCTGGCGCGTGGCCCTTAACCTTTGATCCTGTTGCAGCCCGTCCCTTGGCTGCCACGCGACTCCCTGGGAGGGTTGAACATGTCCAAGCAGATTCCCGTCAGTCATATGGCCTTCGTTCGAGCGCGTGCCGGACGTTCGGCGGAACTCGGTGTGCGCCTCAGCGCGTTGATCGAACCGTCGCGCAACGCCCCCGGTTGCCTGAGCTTTGCCTTGCAGCATTCGCAGTGTGATCCTGAGTTGTGGCTGGTCTCCGGGTTCTGGAGTAATCAGCAAATGATGACCGCATATTTCAACAGCCCGTCGATGGAAATCTTTGCCGAGCTGGTGCAGGAGCTGGTGGTCAACAGTCTGGACTTCCACACCTTCAAGGATGTGTCGGCGGCACAAGCCCTCGGTCAATGCCCGGCGCCGGTACACAAACTCGCCGGTTGAGGGTTTAATGTCCGGCTTCATCAGCAGAGCCGGGACTTGTGACATGGCACGTAAAGAGTTCGAACATTTCGAAGCAGTATCCGCAGTCGTTCCCGTCGAGTTGGGCGGCAACAAGGGTTATCACGCGGCAATCGCGGTCAAGGCCCTGGTCGACGGCGGCGCGCCGCGCTTTCACAAACTGCTGGGCGACCAGGTGTTTCCCGGCGCCATCGCTGCCGACGATGCGGCCATCACAGAGCTCGACCGCCTCAAAGGCGTCACTGATGACGCCGAGCTGATCTGGTAACGCCTTACTTGTTTGCGCCCGGACGCCACATCTTGAACAGGGCTTCAGGCCCCAACTGGAAATAGTCCGCCGGCCCGCCGCCGCGCAGAATCGGTTCTGCCGCGGCGGTGTCGTAGATGCCGTCCTTGAGCAGCCACTTGGCGATATGCACGGCGACCACTTCGCCGAGGATCAGCCAGCTCGGCACCGTTTCGCCATCGGCGCGCTGCAACTGAATGATCTGGGTGACCTTGCATTCAAAGGACACCGGGCTTTCGGCCACGCGCGGCACCGAAATCACTTTTGACGCCACTGTCGTCAATCCTGCCAATTCGAATTCATTGACCTGCGGCGCGACCATCGCGCAGCTCTGGTTCATCTGCTCGGCCAACGGACGGGTGGCGAGGTTCCAGGCGAACTCGCCGGTTTGTTCGATGTTGTTCAGGCTGTCTTTGCGTCCGACGCTGGAGAAACCAATGATCGGTGGAATGTAGTTGAAGGCGTTAAAGAAGCTGTACGGCGCGAGGTTCAACTGACCGTTGGCATCCTGCGAAGAAATCCAGCCGATGGGGCGCGGGCCGACGATGGCGTTGAACGGATCGTGGGGCAGGCCGTGGCCGTTGGCGGGTTCGTAGAAGTGAATGTCATCGGGCATGGTGGGTGGTCCTGGAGAGAGCAGAGTCAGGTGGGCAATAGTGCAAGTACACGCCGCATATTTCCAGCCAGACACCAATATTCCAGCCTATGAAATGCCCCTGTGGGTTTCAAAAAATTATCACATTCCAGAAATGACTAAGCCCGGCCGAGGCCGGGCTGTGGGAGGACTGTTGATACTTAGCTGATGGCAGCGGCGGTGCCGGTTTTGTCGAAACCATCGGCAGCTACGGCTTTGCCAATATTGGTTTTATCAAAACCGTCAGCGGCGTAAGTGCCGGTGTGGCTGGTTTCGATGGCAGCGCTGGCGCCGTTGATGAAGTCGGCGGATCGGGTTTTGTCCGAGCCATCGGCAGCGAAGGTATTGGCAGCCAGTACGGACAGGGTCAGGGCGAGGATCAGTTGGGTTTTCATGTCGTTTACTCCAGATTCTGTGGGGATGTGTCTTGCATGGGTTTAATGCTACGCCAATTAAGTTGATTAAAAAGCGCAAAATAATGCTAAAAACAATCGATTAACTTGATATTAAGGGCGGCGCGTTAAAATCGCTTTCGTCGTCGGAGCGAGCGTCGCGCAGGTCATCGATCAGGTGATTGCAGATTGAGGGGGCAGCATTAATTAGCGATTAATCGCTGTTGGCCGCAGGTGAGGGATTTTTCATGCTTGCGAGTTGGCCTGATTGATCTGGAGCCGGGGTGGACCCTTCGCGAGCAAGCCCGCTCCCACGGAGGAATGCATTCCAGTGTGGAAGCGGGCTTGCTCGCGAAGAGGCCCTTACAGCCACCGTTGCAGTGGCTGTGGTAACCCGATCAGTCAGTCACGATCCGCGAATGTTTCTGGGTGTCTTTCATGGTGATGTACACCAGCAACGATACCGCGATGCAGGCGGTCACGTACCAGTAGTAACCGGTTTCCATGCCGATGCTCTTGAACCACAGCGCGATGTATTCAGCGGTGCCGCCAAAGATCGACACGGTCAGTGCGTAGGGCAGGCCAACGCCCAGGGCGCGGATTTCTGTCGGGAACAGTTCGGCTTTAACTACCGCGTTGATCGAGGTGTAGCCGCTGACGATGATCAGCGCCGCCATGATCAGGAAGAACGCGCCCCACCAGGTCTGGACGGTGTGCAGGGTCATCAGGATCGGCACGGTGAAGATTGTCCCCAGCACGCCGAAGGCGATCAGGATCGGACGGCGACCGATCTTGTCCGAGAGGCCACCGATGATCGGTTGCAGGCACATGAACAGGAACAGCGTGGCGGCGGAAATGGTGGTCGAGTCGGAAATGCTCATGCCGACGGTGTTCACCAGATATTTCTGCATGTAGGTGGTGTAGGTGTAGAACGCCAGGGTGCCGCCCATGGTCAGGCCGACCACGGTCAACAGCTCTTTGGGGTGGCGCAGCAAGGTGCGCATGGCGCTTTCCTTGGCCTTCTCTTTCTTGGTGAACGACTCGGTTTCTTCCATGCCACGACGCAGGTACAGCGCCACGACTGCGCACAGTGCGCCAATGGCGAACGGAATACGCCAGCCCCACGCGTACAGCTCTTCGGTGGTGAGGAAATTCTGCAACACGATCAGCACGCCGAGGGCGATGAGCTGGCCGGAGATCAGGGTCACGTACTGGAAGCTGGAGAAGAAACCGCGACGATTCCTGGTGGCCATCTCCGACAGATAGGTGGCGGAGGTGCCGTACTCGCCACCGACCGACAGGCCTTGCAGCAGACGCGCGAACACCAGCAGGATCGGCGCACCGACACCGATGGTTTCATAACCGGGGCTGAGGGCGATGATCAGCGAGCCGAAGCACATCAGATAAACCGAAGCCATCAGCGCTTTCTTGCGTCCGACCTTGTCGGCGTACAGGCCCATCAGCCAGCCACCGATTGGCCGCATCAGGAAGCCCACGGCGAAGATCGCGGCGGTGTTGAGCAGTTGTGCGGTGGTGTCGCCTTTGGGGAAAAACGCTTTGGCGAAGTACAGCGAGAAGGCCGCGTAGACGTACCAGTCGTACCACTCGACCATGTTGCCGACGGAGCCGCTGAAGATCGATTTGATCCGGCTCGCGGTGCTTTTTTCTTTGGCCGGCACGGCAGCCGACCCAAGGGGCAGGGCGTTGGAGTTATCCATTGAAGGAACCTTCGTTTAATTGTTTTTGTGGAGCGCGTTAAAACGCAGCCTGCGAGGGCTATAGCAGAAGGTGTGCCAACGGGGAGAGGGCCGGTTTAGAGGGGGGGACGGGATTGGGTGAGCGGTTTTATGCCGATGGATCGGATTGTGTGAGCGGATTTCCGCTTATAGGGGCGAAGGTCAAAAGCCCCTCGCCCCCTTGGGGGCGGTCCGACGTTTCGGGAGGGCTGTGGTGAGGGGGAAAGATATCAGCCAACCAGAAAATCCCAAGCCCGCCTCAGTCGCTCAGAAACATCTCCCGACTCAACCCATGCCGCTGCATCTTTTCATTGAACGTGCGGCGCGGCAGTTGCAGTTCCTCGAGCACCGCTTTCACGTCGCCCCTGTGCCGGGTCAGCGCTGCGCGCAAGCACTGCGCCTCGAACGCCTCCTGCTGCGCCGCCAGCGATTGCCCCGGATCGATCCCCAGCGCCGGTTCGTCCAGCCCCAGCACTTGCCGTTCGGCCACGTTCGCCAGTTCACGGACATTGCCCGGCCAGTCATGGCTGAGCAAGTGACTCAGCTGTGCGCCAGATAACGGTGGAAAGGTCCGGCCGAGGCGCTGCGCCGCAGCCTGGGCAAAGGTTTCGAACAGCAGCGGAATGTCTTCACGGCGATCGCGCAGCGCCGGCAGACGCAATTCGGCGACGTTCAAGCGATAGGCCAGGTCCTCACGAAAACGTCCGGCCCGGGCTTCGTCGAGCAAGTCAGGTTTGGTCGCCGCGACGATGCGCAAGTCCACGCGAATGCTCTGGTTCGAACCCAGCCGTTCAAGCTTCTGCTCCTGCAGCACGCGCAGTAGTTTCACCTGTTGGGCCAGTGGCATGCTCTCAATCTCATCGAGGAACAGCGTGCCGCCATCGGCGTATTCGAGCTTGCCGATGCGCTTGCCCGAGGCGCCGGTGAACGCGCCGCTTTCATGGCCAAACAACTCGGCCTCGAACAGTTGCTCGGGGATCGCCGCGCAGTTCAGTGCCACGAACGGCTTGTGTGCGCGAGGACCGAAATCATGCAGGCAACGGGCAACCAGTTCCTTGCCGCTGCCGGTTTCGCCACGGATCAGCACGTTGACTGGCAATGCCGCGAGATCCAGCACTTGCCGACGCAAGGTCTGCAACCCCCGTGATACCCCGAGCAAAGTCGCATCGAGTCTGGCGCGGTTGTCGGCCTGTTCGTGCAGGGCGCGGTTTTCCAGCACCAGACGGCGTTTGTCCAGCGCCCGCCGCAAACTGCCAAGCAGGGTTTCCGGGCTGAACGGTTTCTCCAGAAAATCATAAGCGCCGTCGCGCATGGCTTCGACTGCCATCGGCACGTCACCGTGGCCGGTGAGCAGAATCACCGGCAGATCGGCGTCACGTTTTTGCACCTCGGCCAACAGCGCCAGTCCGCCCATGCCCGGCATGCGCACATCACTGAGGATCACTCCAGCGAAGTGCGCGGGCAGGGCGGCGAGGCATTCTTCGGCGCGGCTGAACAGTTGCACTTCGAAACCCGACAGGCTCAACCACTGTTCGACGGCGCTGCGAATGCTGCTTTCGTCATCGACGACCATTACCGAGGTCAGCATCAGATATGGGCCTCCAGATCAATCGGCAGCGCGAGGCTGAACACGGCGCCGCTCGCGCTGTTTTCGGCGCTCAGACGCCCGCCGGATTCATGGGCGATGGCGAACGAAACCGCCAGTCCCAGGCCCAGGCCGTCGCCCACCGGTTTGGTGGTGAAGAACGGGTCGAACACCTGGCTCAAATGATCTTCGGCGATGCCGCCGCCATTGTCACTGACGCTCAGCCGCCACAATTGCTCGTCGGCTTCCAGGCGGATTTCCAGACGCTTGCACGGTTTGTCCTGCATGGCATCCAGCGCATTGCGCAGCAGGTTGATCAGCACCTGTTCGAGGCGAATCGCATCACCGCGAACCCAGGCCGGACGCGTCAGGTGCAACACCAGACTGACCTGTTCGTCGCGCAGCCGCGCATCGAGCAGTTGCAAGGCTTGATCGACCACCGTCGCCAGATCCAGACGCTCGCGCAAACCGCTCGGGCTTTTGCGGGCGAAGGTCTTGAGGTGACCGGTCAGGGCGGCCATGCGCGAGAGCATGTCGTCCACCGGTTTCAGCGCTTTGTACGCGTCATCGACACGGCCATGTTCGAGCAGCAGGCGCAAGGTCGCCAGTTGCATGCGCTGGGCGGTCAGCGGTTGATTGATTTCGTGCGCGAGCGCGGCGGACATCTGCCCGAGCGCGGCGAGTTTGGCCGATTGCACCAGACCGTCCTGCGCAGTGCGCAAATCGCGGGTGCGTTCCTCGACCAGTTGTTCAAGCTCTTCGCGGCTGCGCTGGCGCATCTTCGCCAGACGCCAGCGCTGGTTGAGGAACAGCAGCAGAAATACCAGCGCCAGCCACACGCCGGCAGCGGCGAGCCCGGCGTTGCGCAAGTCTTCGAACGCCACTTGCGGATGGCGCAGCAGATGCAGGGTCCAGCCTTCGGCGGTCAGCGGTAGCGACTCCCACAGATAATCCGCCGTGCCTTGCGGGCCCTCGACCCGGCGCAAATCACTGTTGTCGTCGAAGCGGCGCAGCGACAGATGCGTCAGCGGCAGCAGGGCCTGTTTGTCGTATTGGCGGGTGGCCTTGATCTCGGCCATGTCACTGGCGCTCAAGGGCCGCAGTGAGCGATAGCGCCAGCCCGCCTGGTTGGCGATGAAGATGATTCCGCGAGCATCGCTGACCAGCAACGTGTCACTGCCCTGGCTCCATTCGCGCTCCAGTTCGGGGAATTCGAGCTTGACCACCATCGCCCCGAGGAACTCTTCGTTGTCGCCGAGCACCGCGCTGGAGAGGAAGTAACCGGGAATCCCGCTGGTCACGCCCACCGCGTAAAAGCGTCCGGTGCCCTGGGTGCGGGTCTGGCTGAAGTAAGGGCGAAAACCGTAGTTGTGCCCGACGTAGCTGCTGGGCAGACGCCAGTTGCTGGCGGCAACGGCCAGGCCGCTGTGATCGAGCAGCTCAAGGGTCGAGGATTGCGCCGCGCCATTGATCTTTTCCAGTTTCAGATTGAGTGCCGCTTGCTCTTGGGCATCGACGGTCCCGCTGAGCGCCGCGCGCAGTTGCGGGTCCAGCGCGAGTACGGCGGGCAAGGCGCGATAACGGTCGATCAGGGTGTGCAGCGAATTGGCGTACAGCGCCAGTTGCTGGTTGGCACGGGCGGCGTCTTCTTCCAGCGCCTGACGTTCTGCGTGGCGGATGGCGAAGGTTGCGGCGAGGGCGGCACCGGCAATGATCAGCAGGGTGTACAACGACAAACGCAAGGTACGGGAAGTCGGCAGCATGCTGGTAACGGATGGCAGGACGGGCGGGCAAGATAGCACGCAGACGCCGGCGACGGCGCCCTGTTCAGCGTGTGAAAGCGGGGTATTTGCCCCCGGCAAATACCCCCGGCTGATGACCCCGTGCCGGCGCGACTACACGGAGGTCTCCCGCACCATTGGCCGACGTGGCAGATGGAGTCGGGGTTTGGGCGTCGGTCGGCTGCGGTCTGACTCTGCGTGAGCGCTTGCCAGCTCCGCGAGTCGACCTGATACACCGTCGGCCTCACTCGACGGGTCGGGCATCTCTTGAGCGGTTTTCAGGACCTGACTGATGGCTTCGAACGGATCAAGGCCGTCATGCAGAAGTTTCATCACCTCACGTTGTTTATCGGACGCCAGCTCGCTGAGCTGGGTGTAGAACATGTCCTGAATCCTTTGGGGATACGTATTGAGGCTGTCGGTGAAATGCTGGATTTTCTTCAGTATGTCGCTGCCTCCACTTAGCAGGTCTTGTGTGCCCTGGATGATGCCCTCGGTGATGCCCTCGGTGATGCCGGTGAGCCCTGTTACACCTTCCTGCAGCTCTTTGGTGTGCAGCACCTGGGCAATCTTCAGTTCCTTCTTGAAGAAGTAATAACGAATGGCGGGCAATGCGATGGCGCCGACAAGCCCACCCGCAACCATGCCGATGACAGTCCCTATCCCGGCCCCCGCCGGGCCGGACAGCGAACCAACGATACCGCCGACCGATGCACCCACGGATGCACCGCTCTTGAGGCCCAGCCAGATCGAATGCCTGGCGTAACTGGATGAAAGAAAGGTGCGAAAGGTCAGGGTTTTGCGCAATTCGTTGATGTCGGCATCTGGTGGAATCAGGCCGTCGAACTTTTCGGCAAGACTGTTGAGTTGATCCGTCGCACTGCCGGTTTTTTTCAGCAGGCCGACAAATCCGCTCATGACATCAAAGACATTCTTGATCCCGCCGGTGTCGTCCACGTAGAGCATCGGGTTGTTGCCGACCATCGCATATTGATTCAAACCATCCACCTCCCCCGCCGGGTCGGCACTCACCCAGCGTTGCAGCCAGGGGGCGTAATAACGCAGGCCGTAGTAATACAAGCCGCTGACGTCCATTTCCTTGCCCGAATAGCGCACGGTCTTGTAGTCCACCGCTGTGCTGGAACAGGGTAGCCACAGGGCCGTGCCGCCGAACGGGTAGTAAGTCTCGCGACTGATCAACCGGGCGTTTTGATCCAGCTCGATCAGGCTCGAACCGAGGTGATCGTCGAGGTTGTAACGCAGTTGATCGTTCTCGACGGCGGCCGGTGGTTTTTCCTGCCAGTGCAGGCAGCGCACGTTGCCGGGCAGGGTGATCACGTGCAGCGTTTGGCCGTTGTCGCGGCTGCGGATTTCCAGCCCCGGCAGGTAACGTACCTGAAGAAAATGCGTGGTGTTGGCGGTGTGGGTTTCGTGACGTTTGCTGACGCGTTCGCCTTGGCTGTAGCGATACGTCTCACGGTCATCCGGCAGGCCGTTGTCATGTTTGAGCAGCGTGACCTGTTGTAGTTGATCGCGCGCATTCCACAGCAGATCCACACCGTGCTGGAGTTTGCACTGATTGCCATGGGCGTCGAAGAACGCCGCGAAGTCCGGCACCGGATCGCCGTCTTTCCAGCGCAGGGCGCGGTTGCTTGCAGGTGCCACGAACATCTGCCGGGTGTATCCACCGACATCGCGCGCATGCACCAGTCTGATCAGGTTGCCGCCCGCATCGTAATCATATTGCTGGGTGTAATTGCGCAGGTTATCGGGATCGCTGGGCAGCGGTCGACCTGGCAGGTCGGGGGCGGGCAGGGCATCGTGGCCGCTGGCGTGGATCAGCCGGTAGAGCGAGTCATAGGCGAAATGCCGCTCGCCGTCGATGAGTTGGTTGGCGAAGTAAACCGGCTGAAAGGTCAGGTCTTCGATGCGCACAACGTTGCCCACCGGGTCGTAAAAGTACGCGAGGTGCTGGGGCGAGGTTTGCCCGACAAGTGTGGTCAGCGCGCGGTTGAGACGACCGTTGGCCGGGTCGTAGTGCCAGCGTTTGCACATGCCATTGCCGGCCAGTTGTTCGATGAGCTGGCCGGCGGCGTTGTACTGCACATCCTGCCAGATCGTCTGGGCCTGGCTGCTGCCGTCAAGTAACAGCTGCACGCTTTTGAGTTGCCCGGCGAGGTCGTGACGCAGGTGTTGGCAGTGGCCGCCGGCATCGGTTTGTGTCAGTAACTGGTTCAACGGACCGAAGGTGTGTTCGCTGCGATTCGACAGCGCATCCTCAAAGGTCCGGCTCTGTGTCCGCGTCTGACCGAGCAGGGTGAAACCCAGTAGCGAGAGGATGCCGGCGTGGTCTTGTATCTGCGTCATCTGTCCGCGCCGATTGTGTCCGGCATCCGCGGAAGCGTCGGCGTAGGTGAACGTTTCCAGATCAGGCGCCGCGTCGGTTGCCACGCTCAGAACCCGCAACTGCTCATCATAAGTGCTGCGCCAGTGTTGCCCGCGTGCGTCCCACTGCTCGAGCGTCTCACCGGCCAGCCCGGGCAAGGTCAGGCGCCAGCCGGCATCGGCGCTTTCGATGAGCAAGGGCGCGCCGGCAAGGTTGCAGGTTTTTGCCATATTGGGGCTGGCCGCTGCGCCGAACAGGCGTGGGTCCCACTGTTCGGTCAGGTAACCACGTGCGTCGTGATGTTGGCGGGTAATCCTCGCTTCAGCCACAGCGCCCGTCACCGTGCGCAGATAAGCCACCTGACGCACGGGCAGTGCCCTCGGGTCGTTGACCTGTACGTCTGGCGTGCGCCAGTGCAAGGACGTTGTCATGCTGGCAGTGTTTCGTCGCGGCCCATGATCAAGCCGCCTGTTGTTTGAGATGACGAGCCTGTCTGAGCAGGAACTGGTTGTCCGTGGTGCCCATTTCCTTGTACCAGGCCATGCCTTTCTGCATCCGCTGGATATAGTCCTGCGTCTTTCGCGTCTGCTGCTCCAGTGCTGATCGGTGAATCGGTGCAAGCCGTTCGCCGGACGTCATGTGGTTGACGTTTGGCAGCAGATCGGCGGGGTAAATCACATCGGTCGCCAACGCGTTAAAGGCTTTTTCGGCCTGAGCCCAGCGACTCTCGATGGCGTCTGCCCATTCGGCGAGCATCGTGTCGATCTTGTTGATCTTCATCGGATCGAGCCGATTCTTGATGTCCTCCGCTTCAATCGCCCGCTGGAACATGTTCAGCGCTCCGGGAATGATCGACAGCCAGGAACTCATGACCCTGTTCATGATGAAATCGGGGTTGAGGATCGAGTTGAGCGCCGGATGAATGACTTCATCCTTGATATCGTTCCAGTTGCTCAAGGCCTTGCCGAGCGGGGCAGGAATGCCCAACTCGCTATCGATGGCGGCGACCGACATCTTCGACGTTTGCGGAATCAGTGCGCCCGAGAGACCGAAGCTGTCGCTGAGCGGCGCGCCCATTGCGCCCGCCACATCGCCGCCGATGTTGCCACCGATCAAGCCGTTGGGGTCAGTGAACGGCAAGGCATGAGGCGCCGCCGGAAACAACAGCCCGGTCTGGCCACTGCCGAGGACGCCGCCCTCATAGCCGATGACACCACCCAGGGTTTCGCCGAGCAGGTTCAACATCAGGCTTTGCGTGATGTTTTCCTGATGGATGACGTTGTGGATCTGCACCAGCGTGCGCTCGGCATGTTCGTTCACGGCGGAAAGAAACCCCGAATACAAGAAAATCACCGCGTGCGCTTTCGAACCGCCCGAGGGGTCCACGAAGCGCAATGGATTGTTGCCGACAAAGGCATACAGGTTCAGCCCATCCACCGCTCCCCCCGGATCGGCGCTGATCCAGCGTTGCAGCCACGGCGCGTAATAGCGGACACCGTAGTAGTACAGGCCGCTGACATCCATTTCCTTGCCCGAATAGCGCCGGGTCTTGTAGTCGACCTCAACCGCCGAGCGTGCCGCCATCCAGGCCGTGGCACCGAACGGGTAGTAGCCTTCATGGCTGATCAGGCGCGCCTGCTGATCGAGTTCCATCACGTTTGAACCGAGATGATCTTCCAGGCTGTAGCGCAATTGATCCGCGTCGATGCCGGCCGGTTTTCCGGCCACCCAATGCAGGCAACGGACATTGCCCGGACCGGCGGCGAGGGTGATGACGTGCAGTTCTTCGCCGTTGTCCTTGCGGCGGATTTCCAGCCCCGGCAGGTAGCGCACGTCGTGAAAGTGCCCGGTCGCAGTTTCCAGGCGTTTGTGCACGCGCGCGCCCTGGCTGTATTGATAGCGTTCGGTATCGCCGACAGCGCCATCACGTTTGACCAGGGTCACGAGTTTCAGCTGATCCGTGGCATTCCATTGCATATCCTGACCCGCTTGCAGCGCGCGCAGATTGCCATTGGCATCGAACAGTTCGTTAAAGTCCGGAACCGGATCACCGGTTTTCCAGCGCACCCCCTTGTTGCTGGCCGGATCGATGTACAGGCGCAGGGTCTGGCTGGCGGCGTCGCGTACATGCACCGTTTCGATCAGATTGCCGCCGCTATCGTAGGCGTAGGTACGGGTGTAATTGCGCCGGTCGGCGGGGTCGGTCGGTTGTGGCAGGCCGGGAACATCCGAGGGCGGGCCGTCGTCGTAACCGCTGGCCTGCGTCAGTCGATACAGCGAGTCATAGCTGAATGTGCGCTGCCCGTCGACGCGCTGATTGGCGAAGTGGCTGGGGGTGAACACACGGTCGACAATGCCGGTGATGTTGCCGACCGGGTCGTAGGCGTATTCGAAATCCTGCAGGGCCGGCTCGGCAGATTTCTGTGCGGTTTGTCGCTGCAGATTGCCGTTGGCCGCGTCGTAAACCCAACGGCTGGTCACGCCATTGTCCGCCAGTTGTTCGATGATCTGGTCGGCCGCGTTGTAGTGCGCCTCCACCAGAATCGCTTGCCATTCAGTCTTCCCGGCGAGGCGTAGCCTGAGGTGGTTCAGGCGACCGGCGAGGTCGAAGTCCGATTGCTGGCGGTGGCCAGCGGCATCGGTGTGTTCCAGTACGTTGCCCAGCGGGCCGTGCACGCGCCGAGTGGTGTACGCCTCGGCGTCGTGAAACGTTCGGGTTTCGCCCAGCGCCTGAGCCAGCAGACTGTAGTCATGCAGGTCGACCCGGCCGGATGAGTCCTGCACGGCGATCAGTTGCCCGCGCAGATTGTGCCCGGCATCCGCCGTCGCCGTCGCGTAGGTAAAAACTTCGTAATCGACCACCGCGTTTTCTTCAACCGCGACGATGCGGAGCAAGCTGTCATGGGTCGTGCGCCAATGACTGCCGCGACTGTCCCAGCGCTGCAGTGCCTGGCTCGCCACACCCAGCAGACTCAAGCGCCAACCAGCATCGACGCTGTCGATTTTCAGCGGTACACCGGCGAGGTTGTATACCGTCGCCAGATTCGGCGAGGACAGCCGTGGGTCCCACTGTGCAATGGCGCGTCCGGCAGCGTCGTGTTGCAGACGCGATTTCAGCGCCTGCGCGGGTTCTCCGGCGATGCTGCGCAGATAAGCGATTTGTTGTACGGGCAGACCGCGTCCGTCGATCACCGAGAGTGCCGGGGTGCGCCGATGCACGTTGGCGTTCATGAGTGCACCTGTGCCGGCGCGGGTTCGGCGGTGTCGTTGAAGTCTTCGCTGATGTGATACCAGGGATGATAGGTGTCGCGCGAGCAGTCCTTTTTCGCATTGATCAGTTTGATCGGCCGCCCCAACGGGTCGTAGAACAGTTGGTCGTAATAGCCAAGTTCGCGCAGGCAGCCGTCATCGACATAACCATGACGGTTGGCAAAAAACGGCCGGAATTGTCGAACGGCCAGGCCTTTGTTGTTGTATTCGACCCGTTCGCTGATGCGCCAGCGTGGATCGGCGTGCACCTCGACGATCTTGCCGTCCTCGACAATCAGTGCACCGTCGTCCCCCACTGCGTAGGCGAGGCCGGGCTCGACCCGTTGTTGCGTTTGCAGCGACCGTCCGAAACCGTCGACGCAGGCCTTGATGATCTGGATTTGTGCTGGCACCGGATCGTTGGGGTAACGGTCGGCACTGAGCATGACGGTGTACGCCGGTTCGCGAGGCAGCGTGGCGATGAGTTCTCGCAGGGCCTGTTCGGCGCTGGTCTGCGGGACGTGCTGCAGCAGGCGTTGCCGGGCGCTGGCGCGAACATGGCCGCTCGGCAGGATCAGGCGCGCGGCGGCCCAATCGGCGCACAGTTGCGGGTCGAGCGCGGTCAGCGGCAACTCGCCCATCCAGCTGAACAAGTCTTTGCGCAGCGTGCTCGCGGCGTGTTGCACGGCGCCTTGCGGGTCTGCGATGGCCGTGTCCGGCCGATAATCCTCGGGCCGAACGTACTCGCCAAGCGGCGCGAATCCGGCAGCGACCGCGTTCTCGGTGCCATGAAAACTGATCGCCAGCGGTTGGCCGGAAGGCTCGTAAATGGCTTCCTGGATATTCTCGTTGGCATCGATGATGCGCCGCGCTTGCAGGGAGAGATAGTCGTACTCGACCTGGGTCGTGCAACCGTCCGGCAACGTCACGCGCGTGATCGCCAGATGGTAATCGTCGTACTCGGCTTTGGTGATCCCATGGCTGGCGGTTTCTTTGAACTCGCTCACCTTGAAGAAGCCGGCGGCGTCCAGGTACCTGGCGAAGCTGTACTGCACTGACCAGAGATCGTCTGCGCGGCGGGGTGCCGATGAGGCTTCGAACAGCAGTGGCATCGGCATGTAGCCGACTTCTGCCAGTGCCTCGCGGATATCGAAGGGCGGCGGCAGAATGTCGTAGGCCTGCAGCGCGGTGCGATCCATTTGCGCCACTTCCAGCGGGCCGGCCAATGCTTCGAATGACGCTTCACCGTCGGGCAACAAGGATTGATCGGCGGTCTTCAGGTAACGCTGCAGCGATTGTTGCGTCAGCACGCGCTGGGCCTCCCATTCGCTGGAATCCTGGTGTTCAGAGAAGTGCTCGCAGGACACCTGTTGCGCATTCAGCCCGGTGGGCAGCGTTCCTTTCGGCAATACCAGGGCATTGCCTCGTTGCTGCCAGGGCAGACCCAGCCGCCATTGCTGCGGGTCCTGATCCAGATGGATGAACCGCGCACGGTTTTCCTTCAAGTAAAAGCTTTGCTGCGCTTCGTCGTGGGCGTCACGCCACCACTGTCGTTCATCCGGGTCACTGAAGGGCGGTTCGGCGGCGTCGGTCAGACGCCGTGCGTAATGCACGCTCAGGCTGTGGGTGGGCAGGCCGTATTCGTCATGGCACAGGGAGAGGTCGTGACTGCACAACGGGTCATCGACAAAGCGCTCGTATTGCCAGGTGATTTTTTCCAGCGCCAGAGGCAGGAGCACGGCGGCGGCGTCATGCGGGCCTCGCGGGCGGACTTCACGCACGCGGTAACGATGTTCTTCGACGACATACGGCGTTGCGGTCTGCGCGTCGTCCGTGCTTGCCCAGGTTTCTACGCGCACGACCGACCCCACCAGCGCACGGGCGATTTCATAGCGTGTGCTGTCGTCGGGCGGCTCGAGTGTCTCGTCGCATTCATCACTTGGGCGATAGCGACTGAACAGGGTTTCGCCCAATTCGACCGCAGCGTCATCCCGCGCGAAATAGCCGTCGCGCGGTCGGTTCAGTCCTCGGCCGGTATGAAACCAACTGCATACCCGCACTGGCGCAGAGAATCCGGCATCGTCATCGCCGGTGGCGCTTTCGCTGTCGTGCTGCTGGATGTAGCCGAAACCGCGAAACTCGCGCTCGCGGCCATCGTAGACACCCTCACCGTAGATGAACGACTGGCGCAGGCAGTTACCGGTTACTTCATCGAGTTGCTGTTGTCGTTTGACCACCGTCACCGGAAACGGCAGGTGGCAGACGGGCAGGCCCTGGAGCGCCAGCATGCGCTGTTTTTCATCCAGCCATTCCTGCGCCGAACTGCGGTACTCGACCGTGGCGCTGCAGCCCATGTTGTTATTGCTGCCCGTCAGCAGATAGGGTTTGGCGGCGACAAAGTCATAGCGCCAGTGCTGCGGTTTGAGGTGCGGCACGCTCAGGATCAGGCTGGAGCAGCCCAGGCCTTGCAGGTCGGCGAAGCTGACCTGACACAAACGGTCATAGCGCACGCCTTCGGGCCACGGCACGCTGATGGGTGTTTGCGCCAGACCATTGCCGCCCAGGTTGCGGTAGATGTCGAACCCGTCGGACCTGAGGTGGATCAGCGCCGCGGCGCCGGAGCCGTCGAGATCGGCGAGACGCATCTGCCCGGCATTGAATTCATCGTAGGTGAAGGGCAGGGCACTGATCACTCGTCCTGCGCCAAATTTGCCATGGCCCAGATTCGGCCAGCATTTGATTTCGTTGTGGCGAATGCGGGTTAACTCAGGCAGGTCACCGCCCAGCAGGTTGCCCAGCAGCACCAGTTCATTTTGGCTATCGCTGAACAGCGGCAGGCGATCATCCCCGGCAGCATGCGCGACGATTTCGGCAGCGGCAAAACCGTCCTCGCGACGGTTGGCGTAAAGGCGCACGGAGCGTGGGCCGATCACTGCCACCGAGCTGAGGCCGTCACCGGTCAGATCAGCCAATTGCGCCAGCGTATTGAAGTACTCGACGGGGAACTGCTTGAACACCGTGTAAGGCGCCCAGCTGCGGTCGGCGTTCAGCGTGCGAAAACCGCCGGCGCCCGGTTGTGCGGTGATCCAGTCCAGACGGCCATCGCCGGTCAGGTCGGTCAGCAGTTGCAGCACGGCGCGGTTGCGATGGCCGACGGGAATGCTGCCCAGCGCAGTCCAGGCCCCGTAATCGATGTCGTCCGGCCCGCTGCTCGCGCGCAACGGTTCGCGGTAATACCACGCCTGGTCGTAATGGCAGAGAAACCCCGGCACGCCCTCACCAAACAGGTCGACGCACTGATAGTTCTGACCGTCGTCGAGGCCGGGCATGTTGTCCGCCTCGAACAGCGGCGCCGCCGTCGTGTTGATCGTGAAGGTCGAATAGTCGAACTCCACGGGGGGCGTGCTCTCGACATGCCCGCTGGCGTCGTAGGCCTGATAATGCGCGGCACTGATCTGGCTGAATGACCATTGCGCAGCGCTGTCGGGGTATTCCAGCAGCAAACGCCGAACCAATACCGGCTCGTCCTGTTGCGCGGCTGCAAAGTGGTGGAACATCAGCACTTGCTGGCAGAGCCGGCGCGTACCGATCTCGAAGCCGTAACCATACGTCGAGAACGGATCGTCGCGCGTCAGCCAGGGTTGCAGGGTTGCACCGTCATACACCGGCATTTCGGTCAGCGCGCGCGTGCGTTCGCCGTAGTCGAACAGCACGTGGAAATGCCAGTTGAGGTCGGCCGGGTTTTCCGCACTCAGGGCGTAGGGAACATTGGCCGCGTTGGCATTGCCGTAAAGCACCCGGCACAGATAGCGTTGGGCGCGGTAATCGCGCACGGCGTCGAGGTCTTGATCGTCGGCGCGGTACTCGAACCAGATGTGCTCGCCGTGGGCGTTCATGCTTTCGCACAGCAGCCAGGCGCCAACCCGCTGTTCGTCGTCGGGATCGGCACGGCGTGAGTCGGCCGTCTTGCCATAGATGTGCAAAAAGCCATCGCGCTCATGCACCAGCCAGAACGGAGTCGATCCCGGCGCTGTGCTCTGCCAGCGTTCGCGCAGAGCGTAACCGGTTTCGATCCGAGGGTAGTAACGCACCACGCGGTGCTCTCCGATGTCGACGCCGTTGTAGGCGCTTTCGAGGCGCCACTTCTGTGCGCCGCTGTCATCGCGCTCGGGCATCCACACTTCACCGTCGTGCCCAATGATTTCGTCGTCATCGGTGTAGCTCGGTACGCCTTTGCTGGTGCGCCGGCTGATCTGGGCGATGCCGAGGCTCCAGCCCACTCCGAATGGCCCGTTACCCGACTGATTGCTGTAACTGAGCGACAGTTGCGGGTTCCAGCCGCGTCCGGCGGACAGTGGCAGTTGCAGTGTAAGCGACGCCTCACCGGTAGGCCCTACCGCGCCCCAGCTCTTGCCGATGGTGGCAATCGTCGAGCTTTTGGCGATGGAGGGGGTCACGATGCTCAGGTCTTGTTCGGCCATGATTGCGTCCGCTGCATTGAATGGGCGTAGGTCATCGACGCTAACAACACTGGAGGCGTGCGTAACCTGTCAGATATGACAGGTCAGCAAGAGTGATTTGTTTGGATTCGGCGTTTTTTTATTACCAATGGATAACTCCAGAATGAAAAACGGCCGGGTCATCCTCGCGGATGAGCCGGCCGTTTCAGTCGCAAGAAGCGCTTACTGCACTTCGACCGCCAGGCTTTCGCTGATCTTCTTTTGCCAGATGGCAGGGCCAGTGATGTGTACCGACTCACCTTTGCTGTCCACCGCAACGGTGACCGGCATGTCCTTGACCTCGAACTCGTAGATCGCTTCCATGCCCAGTTCGGCGAACGCCAGCACTTTCGACTTCTTGATCGCTTGCGCCACCAGATAAGCAGCGCCGCCGACGGCCATCAGGTACACGGCCTTGTTGTCTTTGATCGCATCGATGGCGGTCGGGCCGCGCTCGGACTTGCCGATCATGCCCAACAGGCCGGTCTGCTCGAGGATCTGCCGGGTGAACTTGTCCATCCGCGTCGCGGTGGTCGGGCCCGCCGGGCCAACCACTTCGTCACCGACCGGATCAACCGGGCCGACGTAGTAGATGAAGCGACCTTTGAGGTCTACCGGCAGGGTTTCACCCTTGTTGAGCATCTCGACCATGCGCTTGTGCGCCGCATCGCGACCGGTGAGCATCTTGCCGTTGAGCAGGACGGTTTCGCCCGGCTTCCAGCTTTGCACGTCTTCCGGAGTCAGGGTGTCGAGGTTGACGCGACGAGCCGACGGGCCGGCTTCCCAGACGATTTCCGGGTAGGCATCCAGCGGTGGCGCTTCCAGCGAGGCCGGGCCGGAACCGTCGAGCACGAAGTGCGCGTGACGGGTGGCGGCGCAGTTCGGGATCATGCACACCGGCAAGGATGCGGCGTGGGTCGGGTAGTCCATGATCTTCACGTCGAGCACGGTGGTCAGGCCACCGAGGCCCTGGGCGCCGATGCCCAACTGGTTGACCTTCTCGAACAGCTCCAGACGCATTTCTTCGATGCGGTTCTGCGGGCCACGGGCCTTCAGTTCGTGGATGTCGATGGATTCCATCAACACTTCCTTGGCCATGACCGCAGCTTTCTCGGCGGTGCCGCCGATGCCGATGCCGAGCATGCCCGGTGGGCACCAGCCGGCGCCCATGGTCGGAACGGTCTTCAGTACCCAGTCAACGATCGAGTCGGACGGGTTGAGCATGGCCATTTTCGACTTGTTCTCGGAACCGCCGCCCTTGGCCGCCACGTCCACTTCCACGGTGTTGCCCGGGACGATGGAGTAGTGGATGACCGCCGGGGTGTTGTCCTTGGTGTTTTTCCGAGCGCCCGCCGGGTCGGCGAGGATCGAGGCACGCAGGACGTTTTCCGGCAGGTTGTAGGCGCGACGCACGCCTTCGTTGATCATGTCGTCGAGGCCCATGGTGGCGCCATCCCAGCGCACGTCCATGCCGACGCGCACGAACACGGTGACGATACCGGTGTCCTGGCAGATCGGGCGATGGCCGGTGGCGCACATGCGCGAGTTGATCAGGATCTGCGCCATCGAGTCACGGGCCGCTGGCGATTCTTCGCGCAGGTAGGCTTCGTGCATCGCCTGGATGAAATCCACGGGGTGGTAGTAGGAAATGAACTGCAGGGCGTCGGCAACGCTCTGAATCAGGTCGTCTTGCTTGATCACGGTCATGAGTCGCGCTCCTCTAAAAGACGGGAACATTCTATGGGGCAGCTACAAGCCTCAAGTTTCAAGCGGCAAGTTAAATCAGTACGCGGACTGCTTGAGCTTGCGGCTTGAAGCTTGCAACTTGAAGCTGGCCCTTGGGGCCGGGCACGCCGGGGCTGCTGGCGCGACGCTAAAAAGGCGCGGCAGTATACCGCGCCTCGGTGGGGCGTACACGCGCCGGCAGTCATTCGTTGGTCGCATGGGTGGGCGAATATCGGGCAGCGGGTTCGCACTTCAGGATCTACCCCCTCACCCCAGCCCTCCCGAAACGTCGGACCGCCCCCAAGGGGGAGAGGGCAAGGGAGAGGCTTTTGCAGTCGCACTTTTGACGTCAATTTTCGAGCCCGAAAATCGGTGGTCATTTATCGACTACGCCTCTAAAGTGGCAGCCGGTCTGTAGAGTAGGACACTCGGTCAGCCTCCTATCGCACGGTGAGTCAACGATTGACCCATAACGCCATTCAACGCCTTTTGCTCAAACGCTTCGCCCTGGCCACCGCCACCTATGGATTGGCTTTGCTGCTGCTGTGGCTGGCGTTTTTCACCGGGCATTACGACCAGACTCTGAGTTCAGTCGCCACCGGCAGCGCCCTCGTGGTGATCAGCCAGGCGAGCCTGTTCGTGTTGTTCTGGAGCGGGTATAACCAGCGTTTCGCCGACCCCAGCATGACTGAAGTGCAAGTGCTGGTGGGCCTTGGCTGGCAAACCTGGCTGATTGCCCATCTGGATGAGGCGCGCGGTGCGTTTCTGGTTTTCTATGTGCTGATCCTGCTGTTCGGCCTGTTTCACCTCAGTCGGCGCGCGTTTATCCGCTGCGCACTGCTGGTGTTCTTCAGTTTCTGCGCGATCACCTTGTGGGACGGTTATCACTTTCTATTGCCGGAACCCGCACTCGCGGCGTTGCAGGTGTGCGTGCTGGCGATGGTGCTGGCGTGGCTGGTGCTTTATGCGCGCTTCGTGCAGGTCTCGCGTCAACGCATGCGCCAGCGCCGGTTTGCCTTGCAGGCGCATCAGGACACCCTGCGCGGGATGATGCGCCAGCTCGAAGACCTGGTGGCCACCGATGAACTGACCGGGCTGTTCAATCGCCGCCACTTCCTGCGTCTGGCCTCCCGCGAACTCAACGCGATGGACAACGACGTGGCTCACGGCCTGGCGCTGATCGACCTCGACCATTTCAAACGCATCAACGATTTGCACGGCCATGCTGCCGGCGATCAGGTGTTGCAGGCGTTCGCCGGCGTCGCCCAGGCGTGTCTGCGCGAGGGCGATGTGCTGGCGCGCTATGGTGGTGAAGAGTTTGTCGTGTTGCTGCCGGACTGCGATGCCGAGCGCCTGACCGCCTGTTGCGAACGCCTGCGCATCGCCTTTACCGATGTCGAACTGGTCGGCCTGAACGTCGGCAATCTGAGCCTGTCGGCGGGCATGACCTTACTGGAACTCGGCGATGATCTGGACGACGCCTTGCAGCGTGCCGATCAGGCGCTGTACCGGGCCAAGCGCGACGGACGCAATCGCTGTGCGGCCGCGTGGGAGAACGTCGATGCCTGAACTTCGCGTCGGTGAGCAGCGCTGGTCGGTGGCTTCGGGCAGCAACCTGCTCGATGCCCTCAATCAGAACGGCGTCGCGGTGCCCTACAGCTGCCGCGCCGGCAGTTGTCATGCCTGCCTGGTGCAGTGCGTGCAAGGCTTGCCTGTCGACAATCGTCCAGATGCCTTGAGTGCCGAACAGCGTCAGCAGGGCTGGCGCCTGGCTTGCCAGTGTCAGGTCAGCGAAGACTTGCAGGTGCATACGTTCGATCCGCTGGCCGACGGTCGCCCGGCCGTGGTCGAGGCGCTGGACTGGCTCAGTGACAATGTCCTGCGTCTGCGTCTGACTCCGCAGCGGCCATTGCGCTACAGCGCGGGGCAACATCTGGTGCTGTGGATCAGGCACATTGCACGGCCTTATTCGCTGGCAAGCCTGCCGGAAGAAGACCGCTTTCTCGAATTCCACCTCGATTGCCGCTTCCCCGGCGAATTCAGCGATGCCGCGCGGCGCTTGCAGATCGGCGACCCGATCCGCCTCGGCGAACTGCGCGGCGGCGCGCTGCATTACGACCCGGACTGGCACACCCGACCGCTATGGCTGCTGGCGGCCGGCACCGGGCTGGGACCATTGTTCGGCGTGCTGCGCGAAGCCTTGCGTCAGGATCACCAAGGCGCCATTCGCGTCATTCACCTGGCCCATGACGCGCGTGAGCACTATCTGGCCAAACCCCTGGCGGCGCTGGCCGCGCAGCGGGAAAACCTCAGCGTCGAGTTGTGGACGGCGACCGAGTCAGCCGCCGCTTTGGCGCAACTGCGCCTTGTTTCCCGGCAAACCCTGGCCTTAGTCTGCGGCTCGACCGCCAGCGTCGACGCCTTCGCCCGGCGCCTGTACCTGGCCGGATTGCCGCGCAATCAACTGCTGGCGGATGTGTTTCTGAGCCGTGGTTGAGCGCTGAAACTATTTTTGTGGCGAGGGAGCTTGCTCCCGCCGGGCTGCGCAGCGGCCCCGAAAAGCGTGTGAGCGCTGCGCACTCAAGCGCGAGCAAGCTCGCTCGCCACAATTGAACTTTGTCGGCCTGTAATGCTGAGTAACGCTGATGACCGAAGCCATCCTGCTGGAACGCGAACGCGGCCTGTTGACGCTGCGCCTGAATCGCCCGGACAAGAAAAACGCCCTGACCCGTGCGATGTACAGCCACCTGGCCGAAGCCCTGAAGCAGGCCGACAACGATCCTGAGATCAACGCCGTGCTGATCACCGGCAGCGCCGAATGCTTCACCGCTGGCAACGACATCGCCGACTTCATCCAGCAACCGCCGAGCGGCCTCGACAGCCCGGTGTTCCACTTCATGCTCAATCTGCTCGAATGCCGCAAACCGATAGTCGCCGCCGTGGCCGGCGCAGCGGTGGGCATCGGCACCACGTTGTTGCTGCATTGCGATCTGGTTTATGTCGCCCGCGATGCCCGGCTGCGCATGCCGTTCGTCAATCTGGGGCTGTGCCCGGAGTTCGGCTCCAGCCTGATCCTGCCGCGCTTGCTCGGTCAGGCCAAAGCGGCTGAGCTGTTGTTGCTCGGCGAAGGGTTTACCGGTGAACAGGCGGCGCAGTGGGGCATTGCCAGCGAGACGCTGGGCAGTGGCGAAGCCGCCTTGAGCAAGGCGCGGGAAATGGCGTTGCGCTTCGATGAGCTGCCGCCGGAAGCGGTGCGCATCAGCAAACAACTGATGAAGGCGCCGGACCGCGAGCTGATCCGTAAAGTGATCGAGGAGGAAGGCGCATTGTTCACCCAGCGGTTGCGCTCGCCGGAAGCGTTGGCGGCGTTGACCGGGTTTATCAAGCGGCATTGAGTTTTCGGAATCAGGGCCGGCCCCATCGCGAGCCTGGATAATCCAACTGCTGGATCAGAAAGGTAAAAACCCCGCCATTCACAGGGTGGGGCTTTAGTTGTTCAACGAATGGTTGCTGGGAAGCTGGACGGGGGGCCAACGAAAAAACCATCAAACGATTAGGGCAAATAACGCAAAATTATCCCTTTGTCTAACTCCATGACGGTGGTTGCTACTACGATTTTTCCATCGTCCTGAAGCGCCATGGATGTTGCATAACCTCCCCTGGATGTGGTGGGTAAAGCTGTAGTGCTCCAACCTCCGTCACCAAAGGAGGTATCCAGATCTGCATTGATGTAGCGGGCAACTACAACCTCATATCCTTCCTCTCCCTTCCGGGCATGACCCACACCTCCGCTTACGACAATTTTTCCATCCTTTTGAACGGCAGCGCCCATCCAGAACGTCGCATCCCAACCCTCAAACTTCGTAAAGAGAGGCTCACCCCTGTTGAATTGGATATTGGGTGTACCATCAGGCTCGATGCTGGTCATCACTCCGATTTCATTGGGGAACGTATAGGTTGTCCCCACTCCAAGAATCCGTTGATTGGGTTGCTTGGCAATCGTGTCGATATATATGGGGGTATCAATTGGCCCTTTTATGACAAAAAATCCATTTGCGCTAGGACCAAACGAGTTGTCGATCGTACCTGTGTCATCGAGACGGACGAAGTAGGGTTGGTTGTGAGTGCCAATAATTACTCCGCAACCGACATACTTGCCACTGTTTTGACGCTGCACTCTAAACAACCGCATGCTGTCGGCGGAATAATCGGGATGTACCACACGAACAAAGCCATTTTTATTGAATGTTTCGTCCAGGATTCCTTCAGGGGTAAGACGAATTATCCAGCTATTCTGGTTGCAAGCGAGTATCTTTCCATCGGGCAAAATCTCTATGCTAGATAGACTCCCGTTGCTGGCGGTATGTTGTGGCTTATTATCATCTATAGGTGCCTCGGGCGCTGTTTGACGTGCAAAAGTAACCCAAGTGTAACCATTCGTCCCGAAGGCAACATCAAGTGTGCCGTCAGGTTCAAAACGCGCGAAAAGTGTCGTCGTGATTAAAGCATTCACTTGATACCCATGCAGGACAATTTTGCCGTCGGCTTGAATGGCAAACGACTTAACAGATATATTAGGATACTCAGGAAACTTCCCCGATATCAGGCCCTTATAGCCAAAGGTGGTGTCAGGTGTTCCGTTATAATTCCGTCGACCTACAAAATAACCGTCAGAAAAACTGAATGGGATTGTCTCACCTGCAAAATAGATTTTCGCATCTGGGCCCGTGCCCACAGTCATGACATCGCGTATATAGCGGGGGCTGGGATTCGGGAAGTCAACAATGACCATACCGTTATCTCCGAATGACGGATCCAGTGTTCCTGCCTTTGTGTTTTCAGAGGTTTTCATCTTCAGTACTCAGTCGTTTAAGAGGGACTGCAACTCGCCAGATTCCATTTGGATAGCTCACTGCTCTTAGATCGAAGCAAATGGCTGTTGGACGAAACCCGATTGAATACTGTTCAGCAGGGGAGAACTACTGTCAGATCTGACAGTTCGTTAAACCTGTTTGAAATAAAAAAGCCCCGGCACTCACATGCCGGGGCTTTTGTTTTTCAGCGAATCACTCAGACCTGTGGATCGCCAACGTGCAGGATTTTCATGCCGTTGGTGCCACCGGTGGTGTGGTAGCTGTCGCCCTTGGTCAGGATGACCCAGTCGCCTTTTTCCACGACGCCGCGCTTGACCAGCTCGTCGATCGCTTTCTGGCTGACTTCGTTCGGTGCCAGCGACGCCGGGTCGAACGGAACGGTGTACACGCCACGGAACATCGCCGCGCGGGCCTGGGCTTCGCGGTGCGGGGTGAAGGCATAAATCGGCACCGAAGAACGGATACGCGACATGATCAGCGGGGTGTAGCCGCTTTCAGTCAGCGCGATGATCGCTTTCACGCCCGGGAAGTGGTTGGCGGTGTACATGGTCGCCAGCGCGATGCTTTCGTCGCAGCGGGTGAATTCCTTGCCGATGCGGTGGCTGGAGGTTTTACCCGTTGGGTGCTTTTCAGCGCCGACGCAGATGCGCGCCATTGCCTGCACGGCTTCCAGCGGGTACTGGCCAGCGGCGGATTCAGCCGACAGCATCACGGCGTCGGTGTAGTCGAGCACGGCGTTAGCCACGTCGGACACTTCGGCGCGGGTCGGCATCGGGTTCTGGATCATCGACTCCATCATCTGGGTCGCCACGATCACAGCCTTGTTGTGGCGGCGTGCGTGCAGAATGATTTTCTTCTGAATGCCCACCAGCTCGGCGTCGCCGATTTCCACACCGAGGTCGCCACGGGCAACCATCACCGCGTCGGACGCCTTGATCAGGCCGTCGAGGGTTTCGTCGTCGGCCACGGCTTCGGCGCGTTCGATCTTCGCCACCAGCCAGGCCGTACCGCCGGCTTCGTCGCGCAGTTGACGGGCGTATTCCATGTCGGCGGCGTCACGCGGGAAGGACACCGCGAGATAGTCGACTTCCATTTCTGCGGCGAGCTTGATGTCGGCTTTGTCTTTTTCAGTCAGGGCCGGTGCAGTCAGGCCGCCACCGCGACGGTTGATGCCTTTGTGGTCGGACAGCGGGCCGCCGATGGTCACGGTGCAATGCAATTCTGTTGCGGTGGCGGTATCAACGCGCATCACCACGCGGCCGTCGTCGAGCAGCAGCTCGTCGCCCACGCCGCAGTCCTTGACCAGATCGGGGTAGTCGATGCCGACCACTTGCTGGTTGCCTTCGGTCAACGGATGGCTGGTGGAAAAGGTGAACGTGTCACCGATCTTCAGCTCGATCTTCTTGTTGGCGAATTTGGCGATACGGATTTTCGGGCCTTGCAGGTCTCCCAGCAGGGCGACGAAGCGACCGTGCTTGGCAGCCAGGTCACGCACCAGCTTCGCGCGAGCCTTGTGCTCGTCGGGGGTGCCGTGGGAGAAGTTCAGACGGGCAACGTCCAGGCCAGCCAGAATCAGCTGTTCGAGAACTTCCGGCGAGTTACTGGCCGGGCCAAGGGTAGCGACGATTTTGGTACGACGGACGGACATGCAAAGACTCCTGAGTTCAAGCGCTAGCGAAGGCTACTATGCTCCGAGGGTGTAGTCATTGTTCGTTTGCACTACTTTTTGCGAAGAGCCTTGTTAATCTTTTCTTTATTGAACGTGGCAACTTTGGGACAAACGCGCCTGAAGATTTCCGACCCTGGGTCGATACATTGCTCAAGACAGGAGAACCCTCATGCGATTCGTACCCATTGCCGCCCTTGCCCTCAGCGTTCTCGCCGTCACGGGCTGCACCCGTTGGTCGATGAACCATCATTTGAACAACGCCTACAGCGCCTATGACCGCGGCAATTGCGAGCAGGTGATGCTCGAACTGTCCAAGGTCGAACGCGCCAGTCGTGCTCGCCCTTACGTGTGGCCGGAAGTGTCGATGATGCGCGGGCAGTGCCTTGAGCGGCAGAAAATGTTTATCGACGCCGCGCAGACCTACCAGTTCATCATCGCTTCGTACCCCAATAGCGAATATGCCTTCCGCGCCCGCGCGCGTCTGGAAACATTGCAGAGTCTGGGTCATTACCCGACCCGCAGCGCCGCTGCCGTGGTGCGTCCGACACGGTTTTGATGACAGTTGTCATACAAAATCTGGCCGCTTGTAGAGGGTGAGCTATAGTCGAATAACCCGGGTTTAGAGTCATGTCTCCATTCCACGGCAACACCTGCGACTGGCCAGTGGTTCAGTGATGGCGATGTAGCGACCGTCACACCGGGAGCGGGAAGAGCAGGCCTGCGAAACAGGTTTGTTCCGAAGCAAAGCTGCGGCTCTGTGATGGGGCCTTGCATGGCGACCTGCGCATGTTTACCAACCGCCGGATCGAACGGCATCAGTTGCCGTATTTCCTCAGAGTGTTCAACAGCGTTACCGACAAACCCCTCGGCTTCCTCGGCAATGTGTCCGAAGACGGGCTGATGCTGATCAGCCAGTTGCCGATGCTGGTCGGCGCGGACTTCACCCTGCGTCTCAAAATCCCGATGGGCGACGGCTGCCAACAGGTGATCGATTTGATCGCCAACTGCCTGTGGTGCCATGAAGATGCCACCCCGATGCATTACGACGCCGGTTTCAGCTTGCAACGCCCACCCCCGGAATACGGGCAACTGGTCGAGGCGTTGCGTCAGTACTTCAGTTTTCAGCCCCTGCCAGCCTCGGCCTGACCTCTGCGGCGTACCCGTTATTGCCTTCGCGAGCAGGCTCGCTCCCACATTGGATCTGCCGGGAACACATGACGTGTGATCACCACCGCTCAACTGTGGGAGCGAGCCTGCTCGCGAAAGCGTCAGTACAGAAAACCCTTCACTAAGGCCTAGGCCACAGCAATCGCCCGCTCACTGCCCAGCGTCTTTTCCGCCAGCAATAAACCCGTCTCGCTCAACTGATAAGTCGCCATCGCCAGATGTCTTGGTGAGTCTTGTCGTCAACGAGACGGTGGTGGCTGAACGTAGGTTAGCCGACCGGGGGAAACCATCACTAAAAACCGGCGCGCCGAAGCGCCCTGCGAGCAGCCACCATCGAGTGCGGGGATGGGATTACCCGACTTGATGACGCTTATACACATTAGTAGTGCCCCCGGACGACTAAACGCGACCACTGATTGGCAGCGGCACGGACTACGTCACGGGGCATCAACCAAGCGCACAAGTCAGCGGTCTCTGGTGGATCTGTGGGCAAAGGCGCAAGGCGTTGTAGTTTGCGGCGCGTGACGGAGCAGGGTGCTGAAAACGTTAGTGGTTCGGGTTATGAACAGCACACTTTTTAGATGAAACGAATCTTTTTGACTGTCAGTTCTGACAGTGGTTGCGAGGCATCAGTACACGTATGTTGAGTTCACAACGTGAGCTGCGCAAGGGTCCGCTGAAATGAACGACACACCTGATGATCGCGCGAACAGTGGGGCCCGAATGGAGCCTGAAAACGTTCAGATCAGCGTGGCGCAGGTCACACAAATGGAGGACGGCTCGTTACGGGAGGTGGGCGATGGTGAGCAATACTCCGATGTGTACTGGGATGACGCGGTCAGCACCACATTGCATCAGACCCACCCCCGTATACCGGAGTTAAAAACTCAAGTGGATTGTAAGTACAAGTTCGCGGATGGCATGCTTAAGGTCAGGACATCGCAGTACAGGATGACCACGCGCTATGGAAACTGGAAAAGAGCGAACATTGATCTTGCCGTATTCGGTGGCCATACCCAGGTGCGCAAAAATTCACCTGACGAAATGCAGCAAGACAACAGGTGGCACGCCTACGATATTGTAGTCGAGTCTGCGCTTGGCCCAGCTTTCATGGGAATGTGGATAAGCATTCGGGTCGACTACGATGGAACGAATAACGATGTAGGGCCCAACGAAGGCTGGGGAACTGACCTTTACCCCGCGCGTGAACCGTTGATTCAATCGCCGGCCTCCGATACGGAGGTCACGATGCCCTTTGTAGTTTCTGGAATAAATGGTCATCAGTACGGGGAGATCCGGGTATTTGCCCTCACTTCTGATGGCGGGAAATTGCTCGGAAAAAGTTCGGTGGGGCATGAAGGAGACTGGCGTGTCTCTGTTACGTTACCGCCGAGCATTCTGTCGTTCTACGCCCTTCAACGCCTTCCCCCCGCAGAAGAATCCCGACCATCCAACATCGTCACCATCCGCGATCCTTACAAAGCACCGCTGATCGACTTCCCCGCCAACGATGCGGTACTCGCGACCGCCACTGGATTGTTGCTCAAAGGCCGCGGCACCCCCGACAAAGTCATCGACGTGATGATCCCGGGCGGGCACATTTTGCACGCAACGACGACCGTCAGGCCCGACGGTACGTGGGAAGCACTGTTCAACGCCAACAACTACCCTAATGGCGGTGAGGTGCTGATGCAGGCCGGCCACCGGGATATGAATGACTGGTCGGCGGTGCGGACATTCACGTTGTTGTCTGTGCTCACCATCACCACCCCGGCCAGTGAAACTGTCACCGATCCGCGGAGCCCGATTTCCGGTGGTAACGGTGCCCCAGGGGCTGTGGTCGAAGTGCTCAAGGACTTGCAGCATTCTTTCTTGGTCGGGCGGGGCACAGTCGACGCGAACGGTCAATGGACGGTGAGCACGTTCATCATGCCCATACCGCCGGGCCCGTTTTCGATTGTCGCGCGGCAGACTTTGCGAAGCGTCACCTCCACCGTGAGTGCCGCACGTAGCTTCAAGGTGCGTCCTCCAGCCCTGACCTCCGTCACCGTCACCCATCCCACCACAACCACCGTCAAGTTCGCCGGTGCTGGCCATACCGGCGCCACGGTGGAAATCACCGGCGGCCCGACCGGAGTCACGATCCCGGCGGTGCAGGTAACCGACGGTCTTTGGGAAATCACGTCCAGCAACTGGCCGTTCGGTACTTATCAACTGACTGCCACGCAGAAGGTTTCGGACAACGCCGGCGGCTGGATCAGCTCGCTACCCCTGGTCGTCAACTTTTCCAAGACCTTTCCACTGGTCAGTGATGTGCAGTACACCCAAGAGTACCGGCCGACGATTTCCGGCAGGGGACTCGAGCGTGCGATAGTGAATCTCTTTGATCCCGGGGGTGTCTCCTCCGCGGCGCCGGATACGGTTGTTGACAGCAGCGGCCGATGGTCGAGTCGCGCAAGTGAAGTGTGGGGGCCGACGTGGAGGCGGCCGGTGCACATCAGGCAAAACCTCAATGGGCAGTCGTCGGCCTACATCGAGCTCCACGTCACCATCGCGCCCCTCGCGCCAACCCTCAATGCCCCGGTGGAAAACGAAATGTCACCGGAGCTGTCAGGCACCTGCTGGCCGGGGGCCAGGGTGAATGTCAGGTTCAGTGACAGTGCTACGGTGCATCCCGTCAGCAGCAGTGGCGGCAACTGGACGTTCCGTCGTCCTACGCCTTTTGCAGCGGGTGTCACCCACACCGTCACCGTGACCCAGACGGCCGCTGAGCAAACTTCAGCGGCGGTCACCGCAACTTTCACGGTACATGCGCCCACGCCTCAGCCGATCATCACCGTCCCGGCCAATAACGCCGAGGTCGAGCGTGAACTCACGGTGCACGGCAACCAAGGCCTGGCAGGGGCGAAGATGCAACTGCGCGACGCGCAATTTGGCCGCGACCTGGGCGCACCGAAAACCCTGACGAGCAGTGGCGCCTGGTCAATCAATCTGTCGAGCCTGGCCTTTCGCGAATACACCATTGACGCGCAGCAGGTGATCAATGGTCGAGCTTCTCCGCGCAGTGAATACGTGATGTTCAAGGTGGTGCTGTCGCCGCCGGTCATCGAAGTACCGGCCCAGGACGCGAGTCTGCCGCGGACTTCGACGCTTTCCGGCACGGGCATGCCGGGCGGGTGGGTCGAGATCCGTTTGCAAGGCCAGACCGAACCGTTGCTCACCAACCTGTTGGTTGGCAGTGACGGCCGCTGGCGAGGGGACGTGACATTGCCGGTCGGCGACAAAGTGCTGACGGCTCGGCAAACCTTTGAAACCCAGACCTCTTCATACAGTACGCCCCGCACTTATTCCGTGGTGCCGGCGCCGCCGATTATGGAAACCCCGGCGGTGGGCGAGCACGTCGGGCGGCGACTGGTGGTCTCGGGCTTCGGCGTGCCGGGGGACACCGTGGCGGTGCGGGTGGCCGGGAGCGGGCGCGTCGTCCACGCAAGCAGTGGCGTACAGGCAGACCGGACATGGTCGGTGACCATCGAAGTCGCCGGGCCCGGAGGGACGTTTGATGTGGTGGCCGTGGCGTCGAGCGAGGGCTTCGATTCGGCGGACAGCGCCGGTCGCTCTATCGAGCTGGGCACCTATATGCCGACCTTCCAGCAGCCTGACCCGGGACGCTGGGTCAATGGCCGCATTGTCTTCAAGGGGCTGGGCCGACCCGGCACCGGTCGGTTGGTGAGTTGGTACAACCCTGACCAGCTCTGGACCCCCGCCATGCCTGTCACCGCAGCGGGATGGCAGGGCGAGGCGACGCAGGCCCTGCCGGCAGGAGGCAACTGGTGCCGGTTTGTCCAGGTCATCTCCGACAACGCCGATGGCGCGAACGTGTCCGACTGGGCCGACAGCCAACGCTTCGAGGTGTTGCCCGAATCTCCAGTGAAGCGCTGATGTCGACGGTGGCTCGTCAGGACTGTCATTTATGACAGTAGACGGTGATGGCTGCCAAGCGCTCAATTCCATTGAAAGGACCGGCTGTCGATGTGGCAGTCAGGGACGACCGTTATCGACTCAAGGAACCTGATCATGGCTGACGCTGCCGATCGCCCTGTCCTGCGACTGATGCAAGAGTTTTTTGGCGAAGAACAACCTGAAGCTCTACATGAATACTTCGAGCAGGGCGGTTCGATTTTTCCGCTGCTGGAAAAAGGTGTGCAGGCGCTCGCCGGTGACTACCGGTTGAACGAGGAACAGGCGCGGCAATTTCTGCGTCGGGTCAACAGTGCGGCGATCTATGTGCGTCGCCAGTACATCGAGCACCGTCTGACCGCCAGCGCCGAAGCGATACCGCGCCCGGCGAGCGGTCTGCTGTCTATGGTCGCCGGGCCTAATTATGAGCGGCTGTTCGCCACGCCATTCGATGAGCTGTGCCCGCCGCAGGCGCTGGAATCCTGTGCCTCGCCGGTGGCCTATCTGATTGAGCTGTTGCGCTGGATTCGCGAACGCATCGAGCCTTATGGGGTGGCGGAGCAAAAGTATCCGCTGCACGAACGCCGCCAGGATTTGCTGAGATTGTCAGTGGATTTCAACGCTGTGCATCAAGCGGTGTCGTCGGTCGATATCATCGTTGCGGTACTGGAAACCTTTATCGCCGAACATGGCCCTGGCCAGCCAGCGAACCTGGAGCAGGCCCTGATCGACGCGCGCTATCCCAACGGCCTGCCGTATTACCAGCATTGGGTCAGCGTGGATGCCGTGGCGCGCCATCACAATCGTTCGGTGGGTGATTTTGCCCACCTCGTGGATCTGGCATCGCCACGGTTTTTGAAAGACAAGGGCTGGAGTGCCGACTGGGCTCGCGCACTGGCCCATGCGTCACGGCTGGGGCCGTATCAACGGCAAATACTGACCGAGCCACCAACGCTACCTGCCGGACGTGATGAGTATTACCTGAAGAATTTCGGTGCTGAAGCAATCGCTTGGCAAAACCTCAATCAGGTGCCGTTTTTTGGTGATCGCACCAAACTCACCACGCCAGACATCGAGGCGTTGTTGTCGATACGCGGGTACGCTCCGGTTCGCTCGGCAAACGTGACCTACGCTGGCGCAGCGCCCATCGTTGCGGAAAGTGAGCGCAGCGGCGCCGTGTACCTCAACGCCAACACAGCGCCGGCGGTGAGCATTATCAGCAGCGGTAGCGGGCCGACGTTTCTTCATCGCTTGTCGATAGCGCCTGGCGATGATGCAGGTTTCAACGCTTACCAACGGATGAACCGCAAGATACGCCTGGACGCCTGGCTGCAACTGCCCAGCGATCAGGTCGATGCCTTGCTGGTGGCGGCCATCCGCGCCGAGGTTCGCGGCGGAGCGGCGGGCAATGGCTGGTTGATTTCCGACAACGTGGTGCACGCTTTCGGTCTGTTCCAGTCCCTGCGCGAACGCTATGGCTGTACGGCGGCAGACTTCGCCGCGTTTATCGATGAGGTGTCGGTTTACGGTCGAGGGGATGCGCTGTCGCTGTTCGATCAGACCTTCAATGCCGAGGGCGGTTATCGTCAGCCTCTCAAGCTCGACGATCAGCCCTTCGCCGTGACGCCAGACGAAGGCAGCACCGACCTGACGATCAATCAGCTCTGCAATGGCCTGGGGATCGACGTACAGACTTACCAGTATCTGGCGCAGGCGATTGCCCTGGCTCAGGGTGGGACAGACACACTCAAACGCAATGTCGCGGTCATTTCTGCATTTTACCGTCTGGTGAAACTGCCCCGCCTGCTGGGCATCACGCCGGTTGAGGGGGTGTTGATGCTGACGCTATTGGGCGCAGAGGATTGGCTCAAAGGCCTGGCCGGTTTGCCGCGCATCAACAAAACCCACGGCGCTGCGCTGGATGCGCTGGGTCTGATTCATGCCCTGGATTCCTGCGTGAGCTGGTGTCGGGAGCGCGACTTGCCGGTGCTGTGGATGCTCCAGCAGATTGTGCCGCCGACGCCATTGAGCTCGGTGTCTGAAGAGCAACTGCAATTGTTCGAGAAAGTGCGCAGCCTGTTGCCAGCGGTACTGTTCAGCAATAACGCTTTGCTCATGGCCGGCGTGCCATCACTGCCGTCCGCCAGTTGGCTGTCTCTGTTGGGGGCTCTGGTCGACGCCGACGGCCTCGTGCTGCCGGCGCCCGCGTCCGAGACGGATTACCCGGGCTATGCGCGCGAGCATTTGAACAACGCCGTCAGGGATGGTTTGGGCGCCCTTGACCCGGATTTGCACTCGGCGATTGTCGAGCGGATGTTGGGTGTGCTCTTGCAGAGCCGCGACGCGCAGGCGTCGGTGGTCAAGGAGAGCCTGGCAGTGTATGCCGGCGTCGACGCCGAGCAGGCATTGCGGGTGCTGATCTGGGCCAACGGCACGGTGTTCCAGTTGTTGCGCCAGCTCATCGAGCGCACGGGGCTGGTCGGTGATGACAGTGTGCGCGGGCGCAACGAAACGCCCGATCCTTTGTTCTCGCTGTTGGCCGATATAAAGCGCCGCAGTGCGGTCGTCGCCAGGTTCGGCCTGAGCGCCACGCTGTTGCAGGAGTACCTCGATTACGGCCACAAGGCCTGGCTGGATCAAGACGATAAACATGCCTTTTCGCTGCGAACTCTTTACTACCTTTCGACCCTCGCGCGGGCCTTTGAGCTGAGCGAGCAGCCGGCGCAAAAACTGCTCGACTACCTGCGTCAGGCCAACGCGCTGCCCGATCTGTCGGGCGACGCGCTGTGGCTGGCGCAGCAGGCATCGGCGTTCCGCCTGGCCGAGTTCTTTGGCTGGAGCGTGCAAGAGGTGCGCGAGTGTGTCAGTCGCATCGATTCCTCTGGCCTCAAAGTTCTGAAAAATCTGGCTCAGCTCGATCTGTTGATGCGGGTGCGTGAACTGTCAGCGAACACCGGTCTGGATGCTCTGACGATTTTTCTGATCGGCAACCTGCCGGAGCAAATGGACACTGATGCCTATGCTGACGCCGCCGAGCACGCGTTGTTGAGCGTGGCTGAAACCCGTGTGCCGATTGCCCAACTGACGGGTGATTTACAGCAACTGATCCAGGTGACTTGCGTTGTCGATAAAACCGAGGTGATCGCCAACAAGGCGGGAGAAAAAATCATCTTCACGGTCACCCTCAAGGATGCGGCAGGCAAGCCGCTGAGCGGGGTCAATGTGTACTGGCAAGCCGCGCTGGGCACGATGGTGACCAAGGCGACCGGGATCAATGGCACGGTCGCGGCCGAGTTTATCCCCGGCGCGGTGATGGGTTCTGACACCCCGACGTTCTGGCTGGATCTGTTTGAAGAGGAATATGCCCCCACCGTCAATGTGACCTTCGACGCCACGACGCTGTTTTTCCCCGCCGGGTACAAGTCACCGTTACCCCTGGGCGTCGTACCGCCGGGTGTGGAAGTGGAGTTGTATGCCTTGTTGAAGGATGAAAACGGCAATCTCGGGAAAAACACCCTGGTGTCATGGATCGGCACTCCGAGCCATGAGGCCGTGATTCGTCCAGCGCAGGGCATGACCAGTCAGGACGGGCTCGCCCGGGCGTTTGTTGCCAGCCCTGGGGGCGGCACCTTCACCTTCACCCTGACGACCGAGGCCGGTGAAAAGCAGACGTCGTTCGGTCCCATCGAGTTTGCCTCGACCACACAGCAGAAATAGACAGGGTCACCGGCCGGATACGGACAGGTCATCTCTGCAGGAGAAACGATTGTGGAACTGAATACCTTGAGTACGCTGCTGGAAAAACGCCGCAGCGCCCTGATCGAATATTGCATCGGTCAGGTCAATCAATCGGGTGGCAGGGATTACGCTTTCCTGCGCACCCCGAACGATCTGTTCGAGTTGTTGCGCATGGACCCGCTGGACACCTACCCGGTGCAGAGTTCATGGGTCGCGGAAGCGACCAGTTGTGCCCAGCAGTACATCCACGCGGTGTATCGCAAACTGGAGCCCGGATTCGAGGCGCACATGTTCGATAAGCGCGACCTGGAGCTATGGTCGCTGTACAGCAATTACCCGGATTGGGCGGCGCTGCAACTGATTGCGCTGTACCCGGAAAACTTCATCAATCCGTTCGTGCGCCAGCGCAAGAGCAGCCTGTTCAAAGCCCTCGAAAACAACCTCAACCAGACGCGCCTGAGTACCGACAGCGTGCAGGTGGCGCTGGGCGAATACCTGCAGACGTTCGAGCAAACCTGCAACCTGGATGTCATCAGCAGCTATATGGACGGCGCCTCGCCCGACAAGGCGGACTACTACTTTGTCGGTCGCCAGCGGGTGGCGCCGTATCAGTATTTCTGGCGCCGCGCGCGTGTGGAGTTGTCGCCGAGTTGTGTAGCGATCAACCCGGCGGCCTGGGATGAATGGCAACCGGTGGACATCCCGGTGGGGCCACGGGTGCTGGATATTCGTCCGGTGTTCTGGAGCGGCCGCCTGTGCCTGGCGTGGGCCGAGTGGCGGGATCGGGTGGAAGGGAATCAGGCAGGTGAATTTCTGCCCCATCGACTGGACATCCACGTCGCCTTCATGACCCAGAACGGCCAGTGGTCGGCACCGTTGAATGTGCACCACTCCGAGCATGAGACAGACCAGTCAGCGGGTGCCCGGCTGATTGCCACCGTGTGGGTGGACACGCTGCATCCCAAGGGCAAATTGGGCGTCGGGTTGACCAACGACAAGACCGGCGCCGACGCCTTGAATGTCTCTGCTGTGCGCGATGTGTTATTTCGCCCGTTGCCCGACGATAACGGCGGCTGGGTGGAAGCGGCGGCGAGGCATCGGTTTGTCGACGACCTGACGGTGCAGCACCCGCTGACGAACCAGCCGGTTATGAACATCACTGTGCCGGCGTCAGGCACACTGGCTCCGTTCCTGTTTTTGCACGCGGTGGCGTTTCGCGTGGGCAATGATGATGTGCTGGTCGTGCAGGGGTTTTGCATGCCCACGGGGTTGAGCGGCAATGCCGCCGAGCTGGAATTGATCCTCGTTGGCAGAACGGGCACAGACCCGGAGCCGATCAAGCAGAGCTTTCCGGTGGCTGGGGGCTGGACGACAGCCATTCAGGTGTTCAGGCGCACCAAAGGCGCTTGGCAAGATCCCACGTTCACCTTTGGGGCTGCTGCCACCTATGGACGCAAACAGTTCAAGCTGACGATCATCAACGTTACGGATTTCACCGCTCCGAAGTTGCTCAAGAACAGTCTGAACGCCGCACAGTTCCTCGATCTGAAACAAGCCTCTCTGGCCTTGAAAATCGTGCGCCTCAATTCCCTGTTCGGCCCGGAACTGGTGCAGCGTTCAAATATTTCCGTCGACGCCGTGCTCGATTGGGACACCCAGTTCATCGCCGAACCACCTCCCTCGGCAGGTTCGATCAATGAACCGAACGGGGCTTTCAACGGCGCCAATGGCCTGTTCTTCTGGGAGCTGTTCTTCCATCTGCCGCACCTGGTGGCCACCCGTCTGGGCGCCGAAGACCGCTTCGTCGAAGCCCAGAGCTGGTTGCACTACCTGTTCGACCCGCAGGCGCCGGCGGATACGGCGACCCCGTTACCCCCCAATCCGAAACCGCTGTATTGGCGCTGCCGCCCTCTGAACAGCCCCGGCAATACGGGCTGCGAGACCTGGGCGCCGACCGATCCGGATGCAATCGGCTATTCGGCGCCCCGGCATTTTCAATTGCTGGTCTTTACCGAATACGTCAGCAACCTGCTGGCGTGGGGCGATTGGCATTACCGGCAACTGACCCGCGACAGTCTGGTGGCGGCCAAGCTCTGCTATGTACAAGCCGAATTCCTGATGGGCCAGGCGCCTTCGGCGCGCACCGTGAACCGCTGGCAGACCGACACGGTCGGCAGTCTGCTGGGCAAGAGTCTCGCCAGACCAGACCTTGAGCAGTTCGAGCAGCGTCTTGAGTTCACGCTGGCGGATTTCCCGGCGGCCGGTGATGTACCGCCGGATCTCGGGCTGCTGGCCAATCCACCCTTTGAATTGCCGATCAATCAGGAACTGCTCGACCTGTTCGCCTTGCCCGGCCAGCGTCTGCAAAACCTGCGCAACAACCTCACCCTTGATGGCAAACCGTTGCAGATTCCATTGTTCAGCCCACCCACCGATCCCAATCAGTTATTGCGAGACCTGGCCAGTGGCGGTGTCGGTGGTGCACGGCCCATGGGCGGGCGGCTGGAGGTCGGCGCTTTTCGCTGGCGGGTGACGTTCGAGGCGGCCTTCCGCGCTGTACAGACTTTGCAGGAATTCGGTGCCCAGGTGCTGCGTTTGCTTGAACAGCGTGATCGCGGCGAGCAGGAAGAATTGCAGCAGAACCATCTGGTGGAGCTGGGTCGCTATGCCCAGACCGTGCAGGAGCAGAGCATCAGTCAACTGGAAGCCGGGCTCAGTGCACTGGCGCAGAGCCGGGCGATGGCGCAGGAACGGGCCGACAACTATGCACGACGCCATGACGAAAACGTCAGCGCCGTCGAGTACGAGGTCATGGAGAGCGTGCAACTGTCCAAAGTGCTGGCTCTGACCTCGTCGAGCATCAAACCGGTCGGCGCAGTGCTGGCGGCGATGCCCACGATCTTCGGCTTGGCCAACGGTGGCCATCGCCTGGACAAACTGACCGACGCGGTCGTCTTCAGCCTGGGTGTTGCCTCGACGGCCATGCAGATTGACGCCGAAAAAAAGGCGACCACTGAAAGCTATCGCCGCCGCCGCGCAGAATGGGCGTTGCAACGGGATCAGGCGTTGGCGGAAACCCGTGCCATCGATGAGCAGATCCGCGCGCAGACCTTCGCCGTGCAAGCAGCGAAGTCCAGCCTGGCGCAGACGGTCAGGGCCAATGCCCAGGCCTTGGCCCTGTACACATTCCTGAAAAAGCGCGCGACCAACGCCGAGCTGTTCGGCTGGCTGCTGGGGCAGCTCAAGGCCTTGCACTATCAGGCCTATGACGCAGTTGTCAGTTTGTGTCTGAGCGCGCAGGCCTCGATGTCGGCCGAAACCGGTGACTACGATTCGGTCATTCCATTGCCACAGGTGTGGCTCGACAACCGCCACGGTCTGACCGCCGGCGAGCACTTGCGCGCGCACATGCTGCGCATGGAACGTGAATACCTGCAACGGCATGAGCGCCGCCTGGAACTGGTGAAAACCGTTTCCTTGCGTCAGTTGTTCGAAGACAAGGTCGACCCACAGACCGGAATCGACAGTTGGCCTGCGGCGCTGGCGCAGTTGCTGGCGCGAGGTACGCTGGAATTTCGCCTCAGTCAGTTGCTGTACGACCGTGATCATCCGGGGCACTACTGCCGCCAGATCAGCTCGCTGGAAGTGGATCTGCCGGTGCTCACCGGTCCCTATGAAGACGTGCGTGCCACGCTGGTGCAGGTCAGCAGCATGATCGCCACCAAAGCCACGGCGCAGTCGGTGGAATACCTGCACCAGCCACAAAGTGGCGTGGCCCCGTCCGACGTGCAGATCAATTTGCGCAGCGGTCAGCAGGTGGCCTTGTCGATTGGCCTGGCTGACGCCGGCATGACGGCGATGCGCCCCGAAGAAGGGCTGCTCAATCCCTATGAATGCACCGGCGCGGTGTCCCACTGGGTCTTGCGTTTTCCGTGGGCGCAGAAGGAACCCCAACGTTCGATGCTGCGCTCCCTGACCGACATCATCGTGCGCGTGCGCTACACCGCCAAAGCGGGCGAGCCGGCCTTCACCCTCAAGGTGCAGGACATGGTGACCAACGCCGAAAGCGCCGCGCAGATCAAGCAAACAGAGGGAGCGGGCAGCCATGCATGAACCGATCATTCAAGCCAGACAGAGTCTGTTACTCAACGGCGATTTCATCGAGGCGCTCGACAAATGGAACAGAGGCCCCATCCAGCCGATCTGGCTCGACACCCCGTCTGAAATGTATCAAGGGCAACTGCTGCGTCATCTGGTGGCCAGCCATGAGGCGTCGGTCTGGCAGGACATCGTCGTACCCAAGGCGCCGGATGCGCAGGCGCGCTACGTGCTGAGTTTTCTGTTCGAATCACGGCACAGCGAAGCCGGGCTCCTGCGCATCGGCATCCAGGGGTCAGCCCAAGACGTGCAGGAGGTCGAACTGCCACCGGGCAGGCAGCGTGACCTTGACCGGGATCAGCAGCGCCTGGCCCAGGGATTGCCACTGGACTTGTCACTCACTGAATATGAAGTCCCATTGCAGCTGCCGCTGGAGCGTCTGGACACGATTCGGGTCAGCGTCCTCAGCCCGAAGAATGCGCTGAATGACGACATTTCGAGAATCATCATTACCCGCATCCGGATCGATCTGCACCTGGAGCCGGCGGTGATGCAAACGCTGATGCTCGACGAGGAGCCGGTGATGCCCAGAGCGCCGTTGCCTCTGTGCCTGGGCGCTTCGGCGTCCCTGGCACACCGCTTGTTCTTTGTGCTGGGAGCCGACAATGCCTGGACGGACACCGGGGCTTCGTTGACCATCGACGACAACCCGCTGCAGGCAGTGGTCGCGATACCGCAATGGGGTGTTGATCAATCGCTGGATTCGCCGTGGACACTCGACTGTCCGGTGCTCGGTGACAAGCCGCCGTATCTGTTTACGATGACGCTGCTGAACCAGTACATCGCCGAGCCTTATCCGGTCCCAGTGTCGCTGGGCCACCACCGGCTGGTGTTTCGCGACCATCTGGCGCCAGCGTACTTTCCGGTACTGGAGTATCTGCAAAGTGTGCGCGTAGGCGTGCAGGTGGCCTCGTATTACACCGGGCAGCCGCTGGACGAGCAGGCCGTGACCTGGACGGTCGAGGAGCAAGGCGTCAGGCAGGTGGCGAGAACCGATAAGAACGGCTGGGCCTACTTTGACTTCACACCCATATGCGCCGGTGATGTGAGGATCGTGGCCTCGGTCGATAGCCTCTACTACGCCAGCGGCGTGCATACCGAAACCCTGGATGTCCGGGTATTGGCAACGGACCCGCTGAAGGAGGTGCTGGCCGTTGTCGATGGTGTGGCCTTGCCCTGGGCTGAGCGCACCGGCTATCCGAACCGCGGTTCGGATTACCCGCTGCAGATCAGGCTGCCTGCTGACAGTCCGCTGCAGGGCACCGAGTTGTCCTTGCTCTGGGACGGTGACTCCCACGAGCAATTGGGCGTGCAGATCAGTCCGGCGCTGGACGAGCCGGTACCGGTCGACGGCGTTGAACTCGCCTGGACATTGCTCAGCGAGGATCGACTTGACGGGCGATTCAGCCTGGCACTGAAGTGCTCCAGGTTGTTGCTGCCGTCGCCGGTCAAAGGCATGTCGCTGGCGCGTAACGTCGTGCGCATCGGTGATGTGCAGGAGGCCAACAGGTTTCCGGTGGTGGATGAAGACGAATGGGTGCTGCTGCGGGTGCAAGTGTTGCACGTGGTCATCAGCGGCGACGGTGATCCGGTCAGTAATGCCTTGGTCGACTGGGTGACACCGAACGGCACGATTGCGACGGTTTCCGGGGCTGGCGGCTGGGCCAGTGTGCGCTATCAACCAAGTGAGGCCGGAGATCAGGTAGTGACCGCGCGCATCCGCGCCCACGTCGATGCGCCGGCGGCCGAACGTCCGTTTGCAGTGACGGCACTGGCGACCAGTCCCTGGAAAAACCAGGTCAGACTGGTACTCGATAACCAGGAAGTGGACCTCGTCGAATTGGGCGTGCTTTGTCGGCGTGGCAGCTCACATACCTTCAAAGTGCTGCCTGTCGCGGGCAGCTCGCTGATCGGCCAGGCCGTCACGCTGAACTGGCGAGGCGATGAGCCGGCCATTGGCCTGACGGTGGGTGATATCGGCGTCCCGAAAACCCTGACCGAACAAGGTGTTGAGTGGGTGATCAGTTCGGCGGTCGCCACCAGCTTCAGCAGGCTGTTTTCGCTGCAACTTTGTGCGGATGTACTGACCACGCCGCGAGACCTGTTCGGGCGGCTGATGTCTGCGAATCTCATGGATGAGTGGGTGCTGATGCTCGATCAGGTGCCACCGGCGCCAGATACGCAAGGGTTTTATCCCTGTCTGGGCGCAGAGCACAGGTTCAGAGGCCTGCCCCATCCTCTGAGTCCGTTGGTGGGTTTGCAGACGCGGCTTTCGTGGACAGGCACACCGCCCGATCAGTTGCAGGTGAAGGTTGATCCGCCGTTGAGCCAGGTGCAGTGGCTGGACGATGGCGGCGTGGCGTGGGCGCTGGATTGCAGCGCAAGCCCACTGGCCGGCGAGTTTTCGCTGATATTGGGGGTGCCCGGATTAAGTGCCTCTAGCCCCTCGATCCCCATGCATTTGGGCCACAACAAACTGCGAATTGCCGTCAGCCATGCAAGCGCCATCGATCCGGTAGTCGGGCAGGATACTGCGTGGCAATGGCTGCAAGTTGAGTCGGTATTCACCCGCCAGCCGGTCGAACAGGCTGAAGTGCTCTGGGTCGTTAATGGTCAACTGACGTCGGTGCCAAGCGATGAGCAGGGCTGGGCGGGGTTTGCCTTCGAGCCGGAGCAATCCGGTGCACACTCGGTGTCGGCGCGGCTGCGCAGTCGATTTGATGGTTACGAGGAACAGCGCAGTTTCGCGGTCACGGCGCTGGCGACGGACCCGTGGCAGGGTGTCTCGGTCTACTTTGATGGTCAGTCCGGAGAGACCCTCGGCGCCCGCACCTACTTTCCGCGGCGCAACGGCGAGCATGTGCTGGATGTGTTCGCCGAAGCAGATAGCCCGCTGTTCGGCCAGGTACTGACCCTGGGGATGACCGGCACCAGCCCGACGGAACTGGGTGTGCGTTTCCAGGGGCAAGGGCTCGGAGTGCCGCGCTGGTTCTCCAGTTCCGGTTTGCAATACGTTTTCAACTGTGACGACCTCAAAGACGGCAGCTTTGCCCTGCGTCTGGGGGCCGAGCGTCTGGCGAAGCTGTCGCCGGCCAATGCGATGTCATTGGGAGAAGGCGCGCATGTGTTGAAAATCATCGTGCCTGACCACGTGCAGCAAACGCTGGAATGGGGGCAAATGCTCGAAGAGCGGGTCTCTGTCGTGTCGGCGATCAGTGGCAAGCCGATGGTGGGGTGGACAGTGAGCTGGCGACACCCCGATATCGGTCTGACGACGTCCGTCACCAACTTCTATGGCGAGGCGAGCATTCGTTACACCCCTCTGACGCCCGGCGCAACTGAACTGACTGCGACCGTCGGTGAGGGGGCGCACGCACACTCCGTTGCGTTGCCTTACGTGGTCAATGAACCTCGGTCAATCGAGTCTCTTTCCAGTCCCAAGCCAAGCGGCAATCTGGGAGAGCTGGTCTTCGCGGTCGTCAATGTGGTCTCTGCCAGGACGGGCGAACCATTGCGCGACGTTGAAGTGAGGTGGGAATACCCCGACAGAACGATTGCTCCGACTAGAACGGATACTGAAGGGAATGCAAGGGTGCAGTTCAGGCTCTCGGGCATTAGAGAGGGCCTTCTACAAGCCACCGTCACTGGTGGATATGCTGGATGGGAGATGAAAGCCATGGTTTTTACTTTAATACCAACTGAAATATCAGCTGAGCGTGCTATTTCGACTGAGGCATTCACGAGTTCGACCTGGTTGCAAGAATTCACGCCCTACGTCAACGGCGTACGCGTCAAATGGCCAGACCTGATGCTGAATGTGGCAGAGGGAGAGACTTGCACGTTGATGCTCGACTATGAATATAGCTGGCTGATCGGTGATCCGGACGCCTTTCTTGTTCTGGATTATGTGCCGGGCAGGGAGGGCCAGGGCCTGACATTTGATCCACCGTTGGGGCAACCGATCGAGATGGCCGAGGGCACTATCGCCTTGAGCTGGAGCATTTCCATTGAGCAGGCGTCGACTTGTGATTTTGAGTTGCAATTTTCGATTGCCCGCATGGCGGACTTACCCAAGTCGCCGATCGTACCGGGACTCACCCGTGATATCGCGCAAGAAGTCGAGGTGATCTTTGACGAGTTCCCCGTAACGTTCGGAACGAGCACGATCTATCCCTGCCAAGGCGCAAAACACACAGTTACGGTGCGTCCAAAACCTTCTAGCCCGTTGCTCGACCAACCTGTGATCCTGTTGCTGGACGGGGAGACTGTTGATAAGTTCGGGATGCGAGTCACGCCGAAACTGGTCGATGCCAGACCTTTGAGTGCAGAGGGGCTGACGTGGGAGCTTGATTGCGCGGAGGCAATAGCAGGGCGCTTTACGTTACAGCTGAAGTTGGCAGGAACCGTCTTTAAATCTTCACCATTGGAAGCATCCCTGGGGCACAACCTGGTCACGGCAGAGCATTGGTCAAAATATGTTGAGCCTGGCCGCCCTGGAATGGAGCCATATACGGCTTACTATATTCGTGCTACCTCCAGCTTTTTGAACCTGCCGGCCAATGGATTGAGAGTCACAGTGAATTTAAGCAGTGGAACAGTAACTCAGGAGATAACACGAGTGAATGGCGAGGCCGTGTGGAACGATTACAGAGGGACGTTCCGAAATATGGAAATACTCAATCTCTATGATGGTAGTGTTGTTTAGAGTGGGTGGGGCGAAAGAGGGCGTTTTTTGAAGTTCAAAAAACGCCTGCTTCTTTCATCTTCAAATATCGTGTTACCAACTCAACGCCGAGCTGCTCCGTTCCTGCATTTATCACGCTAATGCCATGTGCCCTCAAACGGTCATGAACATCAGCCTGTGCATTTTCGTAGGCGACCGTTGTGCAGTAATCAAGTGCTTCGTCCAGGGTTTGTACTGGCGCTTGCCTCAGATGAGCAAGCAAACCTTCCCTCAGACTCGCGATCATTACCAAATGCTGGATACTTAGACGTTTTACGGCCGCGACCAACTCATCGTCTTCTTCCCTGATGTTGGTGATCAGCACCACCAGTGCCCTGCGTTTTTGTCGGTTCAGTATTTGTTGGATAGCTGTCTGGTAGTCAGCCGACCGTTGCGTGGAGTCAAGATCGTAGACCCCGTTGAGCAGGACGTTGAGTTGCCCGCTGCCTTTTACCGGATCGAGGTATCGGGGTTGATCGCCAGCAAAGGTACTCAACCCCACGGCATCGCCCTGACGCAAGGCGACATAGCTGAGCAGCAGACAGGCATTCAGCGCATGGTCGAAGTGTGACAGCTCGCCGTCCTGGCTGCGCATCTGCCGACCGCAATCGAGCATGAAGATGATCTGTTGATCACGCTCGTCCTCGTACTCGCGCGCAATCGGGGTACGCTGGCGGGCGGTGGCTTTCCAGTCGATCTGGCGCAGGCTGTCGCCTTCGCGAAATTCGCGCAACTGGTGAAACTCCAGGCCTTGGCCGCGACGCTGGCGCTGACGCACACCGAGCTGGCTGAGCCAGTTGTCCACTGCCAGCAACTGCCCACCGTAGAGCCTTGCAAAGTCCGGGTAGACGCGAATATCGCCGGGTACGTCGAGCAGGCGTTTGCCTGACCACAACCCCAAGGGGCTGGGCAGCTGAATTTCGCAGTGGCGGAAAGTGAAGTGGCCGCGCTGGAGCGGGCGCAAGCGGTAGCCGACCTCGCTGAACTGGCCGGGTGGCAGTGCGACCGACAGTGGCAGGTTTTCGAAACTCAGCCCCGGTGGCACGTGATCGAACATCTCCAGCGTTACCGGCTCGCTGAAGTCGTGACTGACCTGCAACCGTACCTCGCTCCAACGGCCGAGTGCCAGGCTGCCGGGGATTTGCCGTTGCACCCGGGGCGAGGGCATGCGCCGCAGGCGAACGGCGTCGAGCAACGCCAGCACCAGCAGGGCCAACAGTAAACCCCAGTTGATCGCCGACAGACTGGCGGGTGTCGGGATGTCGAGTGCCTGCACGGTGCCCAGCAGCGTGCCAACGGCCAGCAGAATGGCCAGCCAGATCAGCAGCAGGCGTGATGGTTTCATGGCGCTGCACCGGGCTGTTTACTGAGAAGATCGCAGCCTGCGGCAGCTCCTGCATAGAGCGCGATCCCCTGTAGTAGCTGCCGAAGGCTGCGATCTTTTGATTTTTCCTGAATTCTCATAGGCGCGGCGCCGGCACTTGGTCGAGCAGTTGCTGCAGCACCTGATCGACCTGCAAACCTTCGATGTCCAGCTCCGGTGTCACCCGCACCCGATGACGCAACACCGAGAGCGCGCAGCCCTTGATGTCATCGGGAATCACGAACTCGCCGCCACGCAGCAACGCCCGGGCGCGGGCGCAACGCACCAGGGCGATGGAGGCACGCGGCCCGGCGCCCAGAGTCAGTCCGGGCCAGGTGCGGGTGCTGCGCGCCAGGCGCACGGCGTAGTCGAGCACCTGATCATCCAGCGGCAGATCGCTGGCAATGCGTTGCAAGGCCTGCACATCCTTGGCTTGCAGAACCGTGCGCAGCGGCTGCACGTCGAGCATGTCGGCGCGGGTCGAACGGCTGACCTGACGCACCATGTTCATTTCCTGATCGGCGTCGGGATAACCCATCCGCACCTTGAGCATGAAGCGGTCGAGCTCGGCTTCCGGCAGCGGGTAAGTACCTTCCTGTTCGATAGGATTTTGCGTCGCCAGCACCATGAATGGCTGCGCGATGGGCAGGGCGCGGCCTTCCAGAGTGACCTGGCGTTCCTGCATCGCTTCGAGCAGCGCGGCCTGGGTCTTCGCCGGTGCGCGGTTGATCTCGTCAGCCAGCAGAAGGTTGGTGAACAGCGGCCCTTTGCGCAGCTTGAACTGCTCGGTGTGCAGGTCGTACACCGCGTGGCCGGTGACGTCGCTGGGCATCAGGTCAGGGGTAAACTGGATGCGCGCGAATTCGCCACCGAAGCACCGGGCCAGGGCGCGGACCAGCAAGGTCTTGCCCAGGCCCGGTACGCCTTCGAGCAACACATGACCACCGGCGATCAGCGCGGTGAGCACGTCATCGATCACCGCGTCCTGGCCGATCACCGCCTTGTGCAACTCGCTGCGCACCGCTTGCGCCAACTGGCTGGCACGCTGGCGTTGCTGGGCGGCGTGGGTCGCGCTGCCGGGCTCGATCTGTTCACTCATAGCGTGTTCCTCAAGGTTTGCAGGTGGGCGACCTGGCGGCTGAATTCGGCAGCGGACAAGCGCTGCTTCGACGGTGGGCTCAGGGCCTGGCTGATGGCGCGGGTCGGTTGCCGGGTCAGACGGGACAGCACCAGCCATTGTTCGGCAACGTTCAATTGATCAAAACCCGGATGACGGCGGCGAGCGCGGCGCAGCACATCCTGTTGCAGGGCTTGCAGCAAGGTGTGCTGGCCGTTGTGGCGCAGGATGAAATCGGCACTCGCGCGCAGGTGTTCCTGCAACTGCCGGCGGCCCGGTGGCGCGGGGGGCTGAAGCGGGCCGTGACGTACCGACGCCTGCCATAACCACAAGCCGGTCAAGGCGAGCAGGGCGACGATGGCCTGCGGGAAATAGCGCCAGAGCAACGTCCAGATACCCTCGTGTTCGCTGTTGAAAATCAGCGTGACGTCGGTGTCGGCGCTCAGGTACCAGAGCAGCCAGGCATTGTCGTACCTGGCAATGTCCGGGTTTTTCCACAGGTCGGCGTCGGTGACGACCGTCACGGTGCCGAGGCCCCAGGCCAGTTGCATCATATGCGTGGCCTTGGCGCTGTTGGCCCAGGCTTGCGCGAGATTCTGCGGGTCTTCGAGGTGGAAGTCAGTGTCGAAACCGACGTAGGCCGGCGCGTCTTCATCTTCCAGATAGAGTTTGGTCAGTTTCGGGTAGCGGTCTTTTTCCAGATCGTCCGGAGGATCTTTCAAATCCTTGCTCAGGGACTGATGCAGTTGCACCCGATCCAGCAGCAGGTCGTTGCTTTGGTGGGTCTTCTCGTCCCACAAAGCCTCGGCAACGAACACCAGCCGTCCGCCAGCCCGGGTCCAGTTCAAGACCTGATCGATCTGGCGCGGCGACATCTTCGCGCGGTCACTGAACAACAGCAGGGTATGGCCGTGTGGGTCGATGTCTTTCAGGGGGGCCAGGCTTTCGGCATGGCTGACGCTGAGGCCGCGATCACGCAGGAACATTTCCGCTGCGAGGTAGGGGTTGGCCTGCGCAACAGGCGCGGGGCCGTGATCGATCACTTCTTCATAGGGCCGCGCCTTGAGGTACACAAAGGCAGCCAGGCCGCCCAGCACCAGAACGAGCAGGACACCGATCACCCACGCAATGCGCCGACTCAACGGACGCCTCCGGGGCTGAACACGTGGCGCCAGCCATCGCACAATTCCCGTTGCAGATGGGCGGCCGGCACACGATGCCCGTAAGCCATGTTCTGCCAGTGTATGGTCAGGCGGCGGCTGTAGTCGAACAGTTCGGGACGCTGCAGTTGTTCGATGCGTGCCAGTATCTGGTTTTCCGTGTCGGCGGGTTTCAGCGTCAGGGCGAAGTCATGTAACAGGTGGCTTAGCAGCCCGCGATACAGCAGCCCCAGTGCCCCACGGGGATCGCTTGCCCAAAGCTGTTCGGCGCTGGCGGCGATGTCGTCGGGCAAGGTTTCCCGGTTCAATTCCAGGCCGAAGGTTTGTGCGGGGATCGGCTGTTTGCTGCGCACGGGCAGGTTGGGGCGGCGGCTGACGAAGGCTTGCAGAAACTCGCGATAGCGCCAGATCAGCCAGCCCGATGCGGCGAGCAATGCGCCCCACAGCAGTACCTCGATGACCTTCGCCAGTGTGTTGAGGTGCTGGCCGTCGAGCCAGCCGAGCAACGTCTTCAGCCACTGCGCAGCTTCGCCGGGTTTCCTGTCCTTGGCCGGCGTGGCCGGATCGTCGCCAAACCGGTAGCGAGTGACCGTTTCCTTGTTCTTGAACGGTGGTTGCTCCAGCAGCGTCTGGATGCTGTCGCGGGAAGCCTGACTGGTCAGCGGCTGGTGCAACAGTCGCGGCGCATTCGGACCGTCTGCGGTGTTATCGGTGTCATTGGCCCATGCCGGTTGCAGGTTCGGCAGCACCAGACAAATCGCCAGCAGCAAGCCGAGCACGCCGTTGTTCAGGCGTTGGCGCAAGCGACGAAACACCAGTTCAATGTCCCAGGCTTCCAGTTGCGTGCGGCGGTTAAGGTAAAGGCTGAAACCGCACGCCACATAGATCGGTTCCCACACCACCAGCACCAGCGCGTAGAAGGCATTGGACAAGTGTTCCAGCCAGCGCCAGTGGTGGTCGGGTGCGAGGATCAAGGTCTGCCAGTCCCAGTCGATTTCAACCTGTTCGGGCAGCAACATATAGAAGAGCACCATCAGGCCGATCCACAGCGATATTTCCAGATGCGCGCCGATGATCGTCAGCCTTTGCGCGGCACCGGCGTTGCGTTGCAGCAGCAGGTGCAGGCGTTGCTGTCGAGCGCTGCCGTCGAGGCCTTCGAGTTGCACCACCGGCAGGAGGAAACTGCGGCTCAGACTGAGGCGGCGCCAGGTGAGGCTGGCGAGCAATTGCGGCTTGAGCAGGCGCGGCCATGCGCGCAGGGCTTGCCGCAGTGTCGGTGTTTCACCGAACAGCGCCTTGGACAATATGTACAACGGCAGCCGCTCGAAGGCCGGTTTCAACCACCAGAAGATGAACACCGCCAGCGACGGCGAATCCCACAGCAACAGGCTGAGCAGGACGAACAGCGGCAGGGTGACGATGGCCCAACTGGTCATCAGCAAACGCCGATGCCGTTGGCTCATGAGTACGCCCAGGTCCATGGCTTCCCAGGTGCTGCGCGGGCGGATCACCACGGTTGCGTCATTCAGGCGCATGGCGAGTCCTTCCGGCGAACAGCAGATACATCGTCACCAGCAGCCAAAGTGTGGCGCCGACGGCGTATTTGGTCATCGCCGTGACGCTGGTTTTCGATGACCAGTAGGCCTCGATGAACGCGGCGATCAGCAGGAACAGCATGACACCGCACACCAGCAGCACACTGGTGCGCGCCGCCACTCGCAAGGCCTCACTGCGGGTCAGGCGTCCCGGCGCAATCAACGCCCAACCCATTTTCAGACCGGCCGCACCCGACAGGGTAATGGCGCTGAGTTCGAAGGCGCCGTGGCCGATCACGAACGACCAGAAGGTCTGGCCGAACCCGATTTCGCTGAGGTGTCCGGCCACCGCGCCGATGACCATCCCGTTGTAGAAAAGAAAAAACGCGCTGCCCAGGCCCATCAGCAAACCGCTGGCGAACGTCTGGAAGGCGATGCCGATGTTGTGCATCACGTAATAGCCGAACATCACCCAGTCTTCGCTCGCCGCACGTTCCGCAGAGCGACCGAGGTGCCCGGCCACGGGGTCGTACATACCCTGCATTTCACGCACCTGTTGCGCCGGAATCAGGTTGTAGACCAGTTCCGGGAACAGATAGACCAGCAGCCCGACGCCGATCAGGCTGCCGAAGAACAGCAGGCCTGCGACCAGTACAAAGTGCCACTCGGCGCGCACCAGGCGCGGGAAGTCCGCAAGGATGAAGCTCAGGACATTGGCGCCAAGTCGGCTGCGGTGCCGGTAGAGCTGTTGATGCCCGCGCAGCACCTGTTGCTGCAACGAGTCGATCAGAAAACTGCTGTAGCCGCGTTCCTGCGCCAGCGCCAGGTGCTGGCACAGTTGGCGGTAAGCCTTGGGGAAATCGGCGATCCGAGAGGTGTCCTTGCCGTGCTCGAGACGTTCCAGCACCAGGGCAAAACGCTCCCATTCGGCCTTGTGTCGGCTTTCGAAAAGGCTCTGCTTCATGTCGGGCCCAACAAGCCGCGGGCGATGCCATTGAGCTCAGCGACGGCTTTGGGCGCGGACATGTGCAGCGGCTGGGCCAGCAACGCGGCCAGTTCGTTGACCCGTGCCGGTGACAGCTCAGCCTGACGCTCGGCAAAACCGAGCAGTGCGCGCTGTTCGGCCAGCGTGAGAGGAACGGGGGAGCGGCGAGGGATGGCCTCAGGTAATTGCGGGCGGCTCAAGGGCCTTTCGCTGTACACCACCAGCGTGCCGGCGGCGAGATCACCGAGGCGTTTGAAGGCCGGATGTTGCAGGCAACTGAGGGCACCGAAAAAGTACCCGAACGGCAGCAGGTCGACAAAACGCAACAGGTTACGCAGCAATGAGGCGGACCAGCCAACCGGTGTGCCGTCATCGTGGACCACCCGCAGGCCCATCCACTGCTTGCCCGGCGAGCGTCCCTGGCGCAGCACTTCGAACAGCACCATGTACCACCAGCTCACCGCAAACAGCAGCAGCGAACCGAGGCCCACGCCCGGTTTTCCGAGGAAGGCCAGGGCCATGAACAGCGCGCCGATGATCAACCCGCGAATGCCCAGGTCAATCGCGAACGCCACGGCCCGCACCATCAACCCGGCCGGGCGCAATGGCAGATCGATGCCCTCCGGCGTTTCAACCTGGAACCGCGTATCCAGCGGCGGGGCCAGCGGTGCTTTCCTTGGCGGTGCTGTGGGTTCGGACATGGGCTACCTGATGTTCGCCTGTTCGGGGTGCAAGTGCGTCCGATGCTAGCAGCCTCTCGGGGGAAAACGACATAACTATGTATTGCACATCGTGTGGCGCGAAGTGCTTGAATGACACGAGGCTGGCCGCGACGGCGGTTGAACGCCTAGACTTCGCCGATCTTCAGTTCAGGAACCGCCCGTGACTTCAATCTTTTGGTACGACTACGAAACCACCGGCATCAATCCCCGCAACGATCGTCCGCTGCAGGTTGCCGGGATTCGCACCGACCATGACCTCAATGAAATCGACGAACCGGTCAACCTCTACTGCCAGCCCAGCGAAGACATCCTGCCGCACCCGGCAGCGTGTGCGATCACTGGCATCACCCCGAGCCGTCTTGCTGAACAGGGTCTGAGCGAAGCCGATTTCATGACCCGGGTGCATGCGCAACTGGCCGCACCCGGCACGTGTGGCGCGGGTTACAACACGTTGCGTTTCGACGACGAGATGACCCGCTACAGCCTGTACCGCAACTTCTTCGACCCCTACGCCCGTGAGTGGCAGGGCGGCAACAGCCGCTGGGACCTGATTGATGTCGTGCGCGCTGCCTATGCGTTGCGCCCGGATGGCCTGGTCTGGCCAACCGATGACGAGGGCCGCGTGACCCTCAGGCTCGAACGCCTGACCGCCGCCAACCACATTGATCACGGTCATGCTCACGAAGCGCTGTCGGATGTGCGCGCCACTATCGCACTGGCGCGCCTGATCCGGGAAAAACAACCCAAGCTCTATGCATGGCTGTTCCAGTTGCGCAGCAAGCAGAAGGTCATGGACCAGATTCGCCTGTTGCAGCCGATGGTGCATGTCTCCGGGCGTTTCTCGGCGGCGCGCAGTTACGTCGGCGTGGTGCTGCCGCTGGCCTGGCACCCGAAAAACCGCAACGCCCTGATCGTTTGCGACTTGCACCTCGATCCGCAAGGGTTGCTGGACCTCGACGCGCAAACCCTGCGCCAGCGCCTGTATACCCGTCGCGATGAATTGCTCGACGGTGAATTGCCGGTGCCGCTCAAGCTGATTCATGTCAATCGTTGTCCGGTGGTGGCACCGCTGGCGGTTTTGCGTGAGGCAGACCAACAGCGCCTGGGGCTGGACATGGCGCTTTATCAGGAGCGGGCGCTGCGACTAACTGACGCACAACAAGTTTGGAAAGATAAAGTTGCGGCTATTTATGCGAGCGAAGATTTCATCCCGAGCGAAGACCCGGAACAACAGTTGTACGACGGATTTATCGGCGACCGTGACCGGCGTCTGTGCGAGCAAGTGAGAACCGCAGATCCTGCTCAATTAGCACAAGAGCAATGGCCTTTCGATGACGAACGGCTACCTGAATTACTCTTTCGATATCGAGCGCGCAACTTTCCGGATACGTTGAATTCCGAAGAGCAGGAACGCTGGAGAATATTCTGTCAGCAACGTTTGACGGACCCAGAGTGGGGCGCGCCGAATACCTTGAAATCATTTTCCGAAGCCATTGAGCAGTGGGCGTTTAATGCAACACCGGTGCAAAACGAGGTACTGGATCAATGGCGCAATTATGTCCAGACATTGCGCAAACGTTTGGATCTTTGAAAGCGAACATGTTCGGTGCTGAATGCCGGGCATAAAAAACGCCAGCGTATGCTGGCGTTTCTTTTTTTGCCGCAGAGCGATCTGCGACGGAGCTTTGGCTTAGCCCAGCAGGGTAGCCCAGCCTTCAACGACGTCGCCGCCCCACTTGGCTTTCCACTCTTTCAGGGTTTTGTGGTTGCCACCTTTGGTTTCGATGACTTCGCCGTTGTGCGGGTTTTTGTATTGTTTAACTTTGCGAGCACGCTTGGTGCCAGTAGTTTTTACTGCGCCGCCACGTGGAGCCTTGGTTTTTGCTTCCGGGTCCAACAGCGCGATGATGTCACGCAGGGACTTGGAGTATTCTCCCATCAGGGTGCGCAATTTGCCTTCGAATTCCAGTTCGGCTTGCAGTTTGTCGTCTTGCGACAGGTTCTTCAAACGAGCCTGCAGCTCTTTGATAGCTTCTTCGGTGGCGCGATATTCGTTGATCAAGGACATGATTACTACCTTAGTAGAGTGCGGGATGGCAGGGGACAGTGCGGTAATAATAGTCAGGCTGTTTCATCAAGTAAACATTTAACCGGGGTTTTTATTTGAATTAGTTACGGAGGTTTCGCGATCAATTGAATGTTCAGTTAAATAGTGTGATGCAGTCATCACAGATATTCACAAATGTCTGATCAAATCGCGCCACTGCAGCGCCACCACCTTGACGGTATGCCCCGTCAAAAAGCCGTATAGCCATGCGTTACCGAGGCCGGTGTTCATCAATACTGCAGTTTTCCTGCGCAGTCGCTAGAATGGCTGCCTTTGCGAAGTTCTGGAGTTTCCCCCTCATGCGCACTTTTCGGCTGGTCATATCTTGCCCGGACCGCGTTGGCATCGTTGCCAAAGTCAGTAACTTTCTGGCGTCCCATAACGGCTGGATCACCGAAGCCAGCCACCACTCGGACAATCAGAACGGCTGGTTTTTCATGCGTCACGAAATTCGTGCCGACTCCTTGCCGTTTGGCATTGAAGTGTTGCGCGAAAAGTTCGCGCCTATCGCCGAAGAGTTCTCGATGGACTGGCGCATCACCGACACCGAGCAGAAAAAACGCGTGGTGTTGATGGCCAGTCGCGAATCCCACTGCCTGGCCGACCTGTTGCACCGCTGGCACAGCGATGAGCTGGACTGCGAAATCGCCTGTGTGATTTCCAACCACGACGACCTGCGCAGCATGGTCGAGTGGCACGGCATTCCTTATTACCACGTCCCGGTCAATCCGCAGGACAAGCAGCCGGCCTTCGCCGAAGTGTCGCGCCTGGTCAAACAGCACGATGCTGACGTAGTGGTGCTGGCGCGCTACATGCAGATCCTGCCGCCGGACATGTGCCGTGAATACGCGCACAAGGTGATCAACATTCACCACAGCTTCCTGCCGTCGTTCGTCGGCGCCAAGCCGTACCACCAGGCTTCCCTGCGTGGCGTGAAGCTGATCGGTGCGACCTGCCACTATGTCACCGAAGAGCTGGACGCCGGTCCGATCATCGAGCAGGACGTGGTCCGTGTCAGCCACAGCGACAGCATCGAAGACATGGTGCGTTTCGGCCGTGACGTCGAGAAAATGGTGCTGGCGCGCGGCCTGCGCTATCACCTTGAAGATCGCGTGCTGGTACACGGCAACAAGACTGTGGTGTTCTGATCGAACTCACGCAGGCTTGATAAACCAAGGGCTTGGGCGTTCAATCGCTCAAGCCCTTTGTTGTTCAAGAACCGAGGAAATGCTCATGAGTGATCCACTGGACAAAGCCACTTCAAAAGCGCCCGCGACTTTGGGAGAAGGTTGTCTGAGTCGTTATGATCCGGATGACCTGAGTCCTGAAGACGGCACCGAGTTTCCGGACGCTGCACAATTGTGGGAGCAACTCCAGGAACAACAGGACGACACTAAGAAGTCTGTCTGACGCTCATCAACTTCTTCAACAATGGCCGCCCGAGCATCAGCAGAAACACCGGGCCACCGACCAGCAGATAGAAGTAGTACGTCACCACTCGCCAGATCAGGATCGCCGCCGCTGCGGTGGATTTACCCACCATCGGCGCCAGCAGTGCCGCCGAAGTCAACTCCGCAGCCCCCGCACCGCCCGGCAGCAGGCTGAACTGTCCGGCGCCCAGCGAAAGCATCTGCACCAGAAAACTCCACGCCCACTGCAAGTCGGCGCCGAGTCCGCGCAACGCCAGATACAACACGCTGTAGCGCAGTAACCAATGCACGCACGTCAGGGCAAAGACTCTGACCAGTGTTTGCCAAGGCAACTTCAAGGTATCGGTAAACGCCGCGAGAAAGTGCAGCAACTTGCGCGCCCAGCGGCGTCGGGTCCCCACCTTGACGTTCATGCGCGCCAGCACAAGCCCGCTCAGACGAATCAATGCGCGGTGATAGCGGGCCACCAGCACGCAACTGAACAATCCGCCAAACAATGAAACCGCGCTGACCATCAACAGCCATTCCAGGCGGTCGCTGAGGTGTTGAAACAGCGCGTAAATCAGAATCCCGCTCAGGGCGCAAAGGAAAAACAGCAGGTCGCTGAGTTGATCCATGGCAAACACCGCGCTGCCCCGCGCCGGGCGCACTCCGCAACGGGCGAGCAGGGCCATGATGGTCAGCGGGCCACCGCTGCCACCGGGGGTCGCGCAATAGGCGAATTCGGCGGCCATGACCACACCAAGACTTTTCAGCGGCGTGACCCGGTCGCGCTGATCGCCGAGCAACAGGCGCAAACGCAGGGTGTTGATGCCCCAGCAGAGCAGGATCATGCCGAACATGATCAGCAGCCAGCTCAGCGGAAAGCTTTGCAGCCGCATCCAGGTGTCGCTGCCACCCAGCACCCAGGGAATCAGCACGGCCGCGATCAGGCCGACCAGCAACAGAAAGCCGCGACTCATGCGGCACGCCCCGGTTGACCGCGCTGTTGCACAAGCCAGTTGATTTTGGTCATCGGTACGCGTCCATCCGCCAGCATTCGTTCAAGGGTATGTAACCAGTAATCACGGGAGAAACCGTGGCGCATGTCCACCGGGTGCAAGCCCAGGCGAATCACCGGTGCCTCGCGCCAGCATCGTCGACGCCGCTCACTGACGAATTTCGACACTCCTCGGCGCCAGGCACTGCGGGCGCTCCAGACCAGACCGGGAGCGTCGATCACGGTGAAATCCGGCAAGCGATAAACGTGTTGCGGGTCACTGGTGTAGCTCAGCGGCAATTCGCGCAGTGCCTGACGGGTGCCGTCGCTCATCAGCCACGCCGGGGCGACGAAACCGTGCAAGGGCCAGTCATGCCGCTGGAACAGTTCGATACCGGCGTGAAGTCGGGCGAGGGCGGCTTCCCGGGACAAGCCATAGAACTCACCTTCATGGGTGTAGATCCGCCGCATGAACCAGTCCCGTGGCGTGGTTGGGGCAGGCTCGTGGTCGTCATGAAAATAGCCGTGCAGCGCCAGTTCATCGCCACGCTCGACACGCTCGCTGAGCAAACGCTTGAAGTCCGGGTAAGCGTCGAGCGGGTTGTGCCGATGGAAATCCGGCACCACCAGCCACGTCATCGGCACATTGCCCAGCGCATCCACCGCTTCGACCAATGGCTGGTAGTCCGCCCAGGTCGATGGCGCCACATCGTGCAGCACCAGCAGCAGGGCGGGTGGATTTGTGCAATCAGCCATTGGCCGCTCGCGGCAGTGTCTGGCCGAGAACGGCGTGATAGTGACCGAGCAGGCTGTCCACCACCGTGTCCCAGGCGTAATGCCGCTCAGCATGCTGACGCGCCTGCGCGCCGAGTGTGTCGGTGCCGCGACTGAACAGTTCGCGCACGGCGTTGGCCATGGCTTGCGGATTATTCGGCGCGCAGAGCAGACCGCACGCTTCGCTCACGATTTCCTCGAAAGCACCGGCCGCCACGGCCACCACGGGCGTACCGCAGGCCATCGCTTCGAGGATCACCAGGCCGAAGGTTTCCTGATCGCCGGCATGCACCAGCGCATCGGCACTCGCCATCAGCCGGGCGACTTGCGGCGCCGGGCAGAACTCGTCGATCACGCTGACATTCTCCGGCACCGCGCCAGGCATCGATGATCCCACCAACAGCAGGTGATAGCGCGGACCGAGGCGTTGCATGCACTTGAGCAGCACCGGCAGGTTTTTCTCTTTCGAACCCCGACCGGCGAAAATCAGCAGTCGGCTGTCTTGGGCAATGCCCAGTTCGGCACGCAGGCCAGGGTCGCGTGCGCTCGGGTGGAAAGTTTGCAGATCAACGCCCAGCGGTTGCACATAGACATTGCGCACGCCGAGGCCGATGAGCTTGTCGGCCATCACTTGGCTGGGCGCCAATACCCGGTCGAAGTTGCCGTACAGTCTGGTGACGTAGGCCTCGATATTGGGCGTGACCCAATGGCCCATGCGGTTGCCCACCAGCAGGGGCAGGTCCGAGTGATAGAAACCGATCACCGGCACATCCAGTTGTCGCCGTGCATCCAGCGCCGCCCAGGCCGTGAGGTACGGATCGCCAACTTCGATCAGATCGGGCTGCAGATCCTGCAGGACGTTTCGCCAGGGCGCGAGGCGAAGGGGAAAGCGATAGCCCTTGCCAAAGGGCAGTGCCGGGGCGGGCACCGTGTAGACACCGTCATGTTCGCCGAAATGAGCACCGGGGATCAGCAGGCTGTGGCGAGTGCCGAGCCTGACGCCCAATCGGCGGTGTTTGGCGTCCAGGTAAGTGCGAACCCCGCCGCTGGCCGGAGCGTAGAACATGGTGATGTCGGCAATGTGCACGGTAAACAACCCTCCGCTGCGTGGTTCTCCCTTGGTTGACCTTTATCAAGAATAGATGTTCGGTCGGGATTGCGCGGTAGGGTGTCAGTGATGTTCCGCTACGCATTGCAGGCCGCCATCGCTGGCTCTTGCTAGCTCCCACAGGGGATTTGCGACAACACAGATCCAATGTGGAAGCCGGCCTGCTGGCGATGAGGGCCGTACAGACTTCAGATGCGGAAACTGCCGACCAGTTGCTTCAGGCGCGAAGCCTGTTGCTCGAGATCCGAGCAAGCCCGCAGTGTCGCCTGCAGGTTCTCCACGCCTTCCTGGTTCAGCGTGTTGATCTCGGTGATATCGACGTTGATCGACTCGACCACGGCGGTCTGTTCCTCGGTTGCCGTAGCCACCGACTGGTTCATCCCGTCAATCTCGCCGATCCGCTGGGTCACGCTGTTGAGGCGCTCTCCCGCGAGGTTGGCAATCTCCACGCTGTCCTGGCTGTGGCGCTGGCTATCGCTCATGGTGCTCACCGATTCACGGGCGCCGACTTGCAGCTCCTCGATCATGGTTTGCACCTGTTGCGCCGATTCCTGGGTGCGATGGGCGAGGTTGCGCACTTCGTCGGCGACCACTGCAAACCCGCGTCCTGCTTCCCCGGCCCGGGCGGCTTCGATCGCGGCGTTCAGCGCCAGCAGGTTGGTTTGCTGGGAAATGCTGGTGATCACTTCGAGAATCTGGCCGATGTTGACGGTTTTGCTGTTCAGCGACTCGATGTTGCTGCTCGATGCGCTGAGCATGCTCGACAGTTGATTCATCGCCTTGATGCTGCGATCCACCACTTGCTGCCCATCTTCGGCAAGGCCACGGGCGTCGCTCGCCTGGTTCGATGCCTGCGCGGCGTTGCGGGCGATTTCCTGCGCGGCGGCGCCGAGCTGGTTGATCGCTGCCGCCACACTGCTGGTGCGCGAGGCTTGCTGATCCGAGTTGTACATCGACGAGTTCGATGCGGCGACCACCCGCAGCGCGACTTCGTTAACCTGACCGGTCGCGGACGACACCTCGCGGATCGAGCCGTGAATACGCTCGACGAAACGGTTGAACGCGGTGCCCAGTACGCCGAATTCATCGTTATTGACGATGGTCAGGCGTTTGGTCAGGTCGCCTTCGCCGTCGGCGATGTCTTCCATGGCGCGGGTCATCACGTGCAGTGGCTGGATCAGCAGGCGGATCAGCATGCCGAGCAGGGCAATGATGATCGCCACGGCAATCACGGTCGCGATCACCGCGGAGGTGCGGAACTCGCTGAGCATCGCAAAAGCCTGGTCTTTATCCACCGACAGACCGATGTACCAGTTCACCGACGGCAGACCTTTGATCGGTGCGAAGGTGACGATGCGGGTTTTGCCATCGACGGTGACTTCGCTGAAGTCGCTGCTGATGCGCGGGGTGTCCTGCGGATAGGCTTCTTTCAGTGATTTCATCACCAAGGCCTTGTCCGGGTGCACGAGGATCTTGCCGTCGGCGCTGACCAGGAACACATAACCCATGCCGTCGAAATCACGGGCGGCGAGGGTGTCGACCAGCGACTGCAGGCTCAGGTCACCGCCCACCACGCCGACGCTCTGGCCGGCCTTTTTCGAGGCGGTGGCGATGGAGATGATCAACTGGCCGGTAGCGGCGTCGATGTACGGTTCGGTCAGGGTCGAGGTGCTGCTGCCCTCGGCGCCTTTGTACCAAGGGCGAACCCGTGGGTCGAAACCGTCTGGCATCTTCGCATCCGGGCGGATGGTGAAGTGCCCGGTGGCATCGCCGAGGTAGGAAGCCATGAACGTCGAAGTCAGGGCCTTCTGTTCCAGCAGGCTGGCGACGTTGGCAGGTTCGGGGTTAATGGCGATGTTCTGGGCGGCGTTCTCGATCAGCAGGATGCGACCGGTGAGCCAGGTCTGGATATTGCCGGCGGTGACCTCGCCCATCTCGTTGAGATAGTTGTTCAGGTCATCGCGGATCGCATTGCGCTGCAACCAGTCGTTGTACAGCGTAAACGAGGCGAAGGCGGCGATGACGATGAGGGCGGCGGCAAGCAAAATTTTATGGCTGAAGCGCAGATTTTTGTTCATGGCTTGGGGTTCCGCTAAGGTCTTAATGTCCAGGGCGTGCTTTTATGGAAGCGCGCAAGATGGGCAAGGGTGAAAGTAAGCTGATATTTCCGTCTCTCCTTAGGGAAATGTCCGGCCTGACTTATGGTCGGGTCTCTCACTCTTCTGTATCGGCCATGCGCAATCAAAGATTAACCATTGGGTGACAAAATGCCTGACTCATCGCAACTCCTAATTGGCGCCGATCTCGCGGGCCAGCAGATTGCTCAGGCCATGCGCCTGGCGAACCGCCACGGACTGGTCGCGGGCGCCACCGGTACCGGTAAAACCGTCACCTTGCAGCGGTTGGCCGAGGCGTTCAGCGACGCCGGGGTCGCGGTGTTTGCCGCCGACATCAAGGGCGACCTGTGTGGCCTCGGCGCTGTTGGCAATCCACAGGGCAAGGTCGCCGAGCGTATCGCCGGTATGCCGTGGCTCAACTACAAACCGCAGGCCTATCCGGTGACCTTGTGGGACATTCACGGTGAGTCCGGTCATCCATTGCGCACCACGCTGAGCGAAATGGGCCCGCTGCTGATCGGCAGCCTGCTGGAGTTGACCGACAGCCAGCAGTCGGCGCTTTACGCAGCCTTCAAGGTTGCCGACCGCGAAGGCCTGTTGCTGCTGGATCTGAAGGATCTGAAGGCGCTGCTCAATCACCTCAAGGACAACCCGCAGTTGCTCGGCGAAGACGCAGCGCTGATGACTACCGGTTCGAGTCAGGCGCTGTTGCGTCGCTTGGCGATTCTCGAGCAGCAGGGCGCTGAAGCCTTGTTTGGCGAACCGGCTCTGCAACTTGAGGACATTCTGCAACCGACCGCCGATGGCCGAGGCCGCATCCACTTGCTCGACGCCAGTCGTCTGGTACACGAGGCGCCGAAGGTCTATGCGACGTTCCTGTTGTGGTTGCTGGCTGAGTTGTTCGAACAGTTACCGGAGCGCGGCGATGCCGACAAACCGCTGCTGGCGCTGTTTTTTGATGAGGCGCATTTGTTGTTCGGCGATACGCCCAAGGCCTTGCAGGAACGGCTCGAGCAAGTGGTGCGCCTGATCCGTTCCAAAGGCGTTGGCGTGTACTTCGTGACGCAATCGCCGGCGGACTTGCCCGATGACGTGCTGGCGCAGCTTGGCCTGCGTATTCAGCACGGTTTGCGCGCCTTTACCGCCAAAGAGCAGAAATCCTTGCGGGCGGTAGCCGACGGTTTCCGACCGAATCCGGCGTTTGACAGCTTGTCGGTGTTGACCGAGCTGGGGATTGGCGAGGCGTTGGTTGGCACGCTGACCGAGAAAGGCACGCCGGAAATGGTCCAGCGCGTGCTGGTCGCGCCGCCGCAATCGCGGATCGGGCCGTTGACCGAAACCGAGCGCACCGTGTTGATTGCGGGTTCGCCATTCAAGGGGCGCTATGACAAGCCGATTGATCGCGAGTCGGCTTATGAAATTCTGATGGGGCGCAAAGGGCTGGCGCCGGAGGCTGACGTGCCGGCCGGTAAGGCCGCCCCTGAAGAGCCGAGCCTTGCCGACAGGGCAGGTGAATTTCTCGGCACCGCTGCCGGCCAAGCGCTGAAATCCGCCATGCGTCAGGCCGCCAACAATCTGGGCAAACAACTGGTACGCGGCCTTATGGGTTCTTTACTCGGTGGCAGCAAACGCCGCTAAACCTGAAGTATTGGAAATCATGTGGGAGCGAGCCTGCTCGCGAAAGCGGTGTGTCATTCAACTTTAATGTTATCTGACACAACCTCTTCGCCAGCAGGCTCGCTCCCACCTTAAATAATTATTCATATTCGCACAGCGCTCAGGTTTTGGCCTTGGCGTGCGCCGCCAAACGCTCGAGCGCCGCGCGCAGACCCGGGTCAGTGATCCCGTCTGCCGTGGCCTGAATTGTCGCTGCCGCATCCGTCGACAAATCCATCGTATGCCCGGCCGCCCCGCGTTGAACGGTCGGCGGCTGCACCTTGAACAGAATCCGCGTCAAACTGGCGAACTCATCAAACATCTGCAATTGTCGCTGCAAACGTTTTTGCTGATAGCGCAGGCGCGTGGCCCAGTGACCGTCGGTGACAATCAGCAACAGGCTGCCCTCGCGCCACGAGGCGACATGGCAATGTTCCCGGGCGGCGGGTTGCAGTTGGCTTTCGAGCAGGCGCTGCAAATGCCCCAATCGTTGGGCATGGCCGAGGATGGCTTTGAGCGGCTTGGCTTCGCGCAGGAGAACGGCGGGTGCTCTGGCCGTAAGAGGGCGGAATGCCATGATCGAACACCTGAAGTAACAGAAACGCCATGGTAGCAGAAAGGCTCAAGTCACTCGCCCATTGCTTTTGCCCCCGCTTTGCCCATTAAATCAACGACTAACTTCTTCCTTGAATGACTTGAAGTTGAGCAAAACGCCCCTATTTTAAGTGAGCCCCGTCAAAGCGCAGTGCCAGCATCGTGGAACATCGCCACTTTCCTCACTTTCGTTTCCGGGTAGAATGCTCGTTCGCATGCGGCCATGAGGGCTGCACGGGCGACGCTCACGGGGCCGCCCTCCATCCCTTTAGTGTGGAAGATCCTGCCGATATGTTTGCGCCTTTGTTAAAGAAACTTTTTGGAAGCAAGAACGAGCGTGAAGTCAAACGCATGCTCAAGACGGTGCAGCTCGTCAATGCCTTCGAAGAGCAAATGGTGGCCCTTTCGGACGATCAATTGCGCGCCAAGACCGATGAGTTCAAGGCCCGCATCGCCAAAGGGGAAACCCTCGACAAGCTGTTGCCAGAAGCCTTTGCGGTCGCCCGCGAAGCCGGCAAGCGCATCATGGGGATGCGCCACTTCGATGTGCAGCTCGTCGGTGGCATGACCTTGCACGAAGGCAAAATCGCAGAAATGCGCACCGGTGAGGGTAAAACCCTCGTAGCGACCCTGGGTGTTTATCTCAACGCTCTGTCCGGCAAGGGCGTGCACGTTGTGACAGTGAACGACTACCTGGCCCGCCGTGACGCCAACTGGATGCGCCCGCTGTATGAATTCCTCGGCCTGACCGTCGGCGTCGTGACGCCGTTCCAGCCGCCGGAAGAGAAGCGTCTGGCCTATGCCGCCGACATCACCTACGGCACCAACAACGAATTCGGTTTCGACTACCTGCGCGACAACATGGCGTTCAGCATGGAAGAAAAATTCCAGCGCGAACTCAATTTTGCCGTGATCGACGAAGTCGACTCCATCCTCATCGACGAAGCGCGTACCCCGCTGATCATTTCCGGTCAGGCCGAGGACAGCTCCAAGCTGTACATGGAGATCAATAAACTGATCCCGCAGCTGGAACTGCACGTTGAAGAAGTCGAAGGCGAAGTCACCAAGGCCGGCCACTACACCGTTGACGAGAAGACCCGTCAGGTCGAACTCAACGAAGCCGGTCACCAGTTCATCGAAGACATGCTCACCCGCGTCGGCCTGCTGGCTGAAGGCGAGAGCCTGTACTCGGCGCATAACCTGGGCCTGTTGACCCACGTGTATGCCGGTCTGCGGGCGCACAAACTGTTCAACCGCAACGTTGAATACATCGTGCAGGATGGTCAGGTCGTGCTGGTCGATGAACACACCGGTCGCACCATGCCGGGCCGTCGTTTGTCCGAAGGCCTGCACCAGGCCATCGAAGCCAAGGAAGGCCTGAACATCCAGGCCGAGAGTCAGACCCTGGCGTCGACCACCTTCCAGAACTACTTCCGTCTGTACGACAAGCTGTCCGGCATGACCGGTACCGCTGACACCGAAGCGTTCGAGTTCCACCAGATCTACAACCTGCCGGTCATGGTCATTCCGCCGAACAAGCCGTTGGCGCGTAAAGACTACAACGACCTGGTGTTCCTCACCGCCGAAGAGAAATACGCGGCCATCGTTGCGGACATCAAGGAAAGCATGGCGGCCGGTCGTCCGGTGCTGGTGGGTACTGCGACCATCGAAACTTCCGAGCACATGTCTGCATTGCTGGTGAAGGAAGGCATCGAACACAAGGTTCTCAACGCCAAGTTCCACGAAAAAGAAGCCGAGATCATCGCGCAGGCCGGTCGTCCGGGCGCCCTGACCATCGCCACCAACATGGCCGGTCGTGGTACCGACATCCTGTTGGGCGGTAACTGGGAGGTTGAAGTCGCGTCGCTGGAAAACCCGACCCCTGAGCAGATTGCCCAGATCAAGGCCGACTGGCAGAAGCGTCACCAGCAAGTGCTGGAATCCGGTGGTCTGCAAGTCATTGCTTCCGAGCGTCACGAATCCCGTCGTATCGACAATCAGCTGCGTGGCCGTGCCGGTCGTCAGGGTGATGCCGGCTCGAGCCGCTTCTACCTGTCACTGGAAGACAGCCTGATGCGCATCTTCGCTTCTGATCGAGTGAAGAACTTCATGAAAGCCTTGGGCATGCAGCCGGGCGAAGCGATTGAGCACCGCATGGTGACCAATGCAATCGAGAAGGCGCAGCGCAAGGTCGAAGGCCGCAACTTCGACATTCGTAAACAACTGCTCGAATTCGACGACGTCAACAACGAACAGCGTAAAGTGATCTATCACATGCGTAACACGTTGCTGGCTGCCGACAACATCGGTGAAACCATCGCTGACTTCCGTCAGGACGTGCTCAATGCCACCGTCAGCGCCCACATTCCGCCGCAATCGCTGCCAGAGCAGTGGGACGTGGCCGGTCTGGAAGCGTCGATTGCCAGCGATTTCGGCGTGACACTGCCGATCCAGCAGTGGCTCGACGAAGACGATCACCTGTACGAAGAAACCCTGCGCGAGAAGCTCATGACCGAGCTGATGGCGGCATACAACGAAAAAGAAGATCAGGCCGGTGCCGAAGCACTGCGCTCGTTCGAGAAGCAAATCGTGCTGCGCGTGCTGGACGACCTGTGGAAAGACCACCTGTCGACCATGGATCACCTGCGTCACGGCATCCACCTGCGTGGCTACGCCCAGAAGAACCCGAAGCAGGAATACAAGCGCGAGTCGTTCACGCTGTTTTCCGAGCTGCTCGATTCGATCAAACGCGACTCGATCCGTGTGCTGTCGCACGTTCAGGTACGCCGTGAAGATCCGGAAGCCGAGGAGCAGCGTCTGCGTCAGGAAGCCGAAGCACTGGCCGCCCGCATGCAGTTCGAACACGCCGAGGCTCCAGGTCTGGAACAACCGGAAATACTCGGTGAAGAGGTCGATGTAGCCCTCGCCACTGCCCCGGTTCGCAACGAGCAGAAGCTGGGCCGCAACGAACTGTGCTACTGCGGTTCGGGCAAGAAATTCAAGCATTGCCACGGGCAGATCCAGTAAAACCCGTTTCAATCGCTGAAATACCTGCGCCGCGACCGGCTCATGCCGTCGCGGCGTTTTGCCATTTAAACCATCGTCACTGCGAGTGGCGGTGCTGACATCATTGAGTAAGGAGCGCATTCATGGCTGTTGGTCTTGGTCCTTTGCCAACGTTGCACCCGGTTGCCGGTTTTGAACTCGGTATCGCCTCGGCCGGCATCAAGCGCCCCGGGCGCAAAGATGTCGTTGTGATGCGCTGTGCCGAAGGCTCGACCGTGGCAGGCGTGTTCACCTTGAACGCCTTTTGCGCGGCGCCGGTGATCCTGGCAAAAAAACGCGTGCACAACGCCGTGCGTTACCTGCTGACCAACACCGGCAATGCCAACGCCGGCACTGGCGAGCCGGGCCTGGCGGCCGCTGAGCGTACCACTGGCAAACTGGCCGAGCTGACCGGCGTGGATGCCAGTCAGGTTCTGCCGTACTCCACTGGGGTGATTGGCGAGCCGCTGCCGGTCGAGAAGATCGAAGGCGCGCTGCAAGCCGCGCTGGATGACCTCTCGGAGAACAACTGGGAAGCCGCCGCTACCGGGATCATGACCACCGATACCTTGCCGAAGGGCGCCAGCCGCCAGTTCGAGCATGATGGCGTGACCATCACCGTGACCGGCATCAGCAAAGGCGCGGGCATGATCCGACCGAACATGGCGACCATGCTGGGCTACATCGCTACCGACGCCAAAGTGTCCCGCGAGGTCCTGCACAACCTGATGCTCGACGGCGCCAACAAGTCGTTCAACCGCATCACCATCGACGGCGATACCTCGACCAACGACTGCTGCATGCTGATCGCCACCGGCAAGGCTGCGCTGCCGGAAATCACCCGCGCTGAAGGCGAGCTGTTCGCCAAATTGAAGCAAGCGGTGTTCGAAGTGTGCATGGACGTGGCCCAGGCCATCGTGCGTGACGGCGAAGGCGCGACCAAGTTCGTCACCGTTGAAGTGAATAGCGGCGGCAACCCTCAGGAATGCCTCGACGTCGGCTATACCGTGGCCCACTCGCCCCTGATCAAAACGGCACTGTTTGCCTCCGACCCCAACTGGGGCCGCATTCTTGCCGCTGTCGGCCGTGCCGGCGTGCCGGATCTGGACGTGAGCAAGATCGACGTGTTCCTCGGCGACGTGTGCATCGCCAGCCGTGGCGCCCGCGCGGCGACCTACACTGAAGCCCAGGGTTCGGCGGTGATGCAGCAGGAAGAGATCACCATCCGCATCGAACTGGGTCGCGGCGATTGCAGCGAAACCATCTGGACCACCGACCTGTCGCATGAATACGTGAAGATCAACGCTGAATACCGCACTTGATCTAACCTGAGACCGAGTCGCCTGCATCGCCAGCAGGCTGGCTCCCACAGTGGTTTTGTGAACGCCACAGATCCCCCGTAGGAGTGAGCCTGCTCGCGATGGCGAGCTGTCAGGCAACATCAATGTTGAATGGGCCGACCTCTTCGCGAGCAAGCCCGCTCCCACAGGTTTTGGGGTGTACACAACGTTTGTGAACGACCTCAAAACCTGTGGGAGCGGGCTTGCCCGCGAAGGCGCAGATCCTGACACCACAAGTCTTGAAGCTTTCCACTGACGAAAAGGCGCCACACCATGTCCCTGCACCTGATCATCGGCGACAAACTGCTTTCCTCCTGGTCTCTGCGCGCCGCCCTGGCGCTTGAGTTGACTGGCGCACCCTACACTGAAGAACTGGTCAAGCTCGGCAAGCCCGACACCCGCGAACTGCTGCTCAAGCACTCGCCGACCGCCAAGGTGCCGCTGCTGAAAACCGCGCGGGGCACCATTGCCGACTCGCTGGCGATTGCCGAGTACCTCGCCGAGCAGTTCCCGTCCGAGCAACTCTGGCCGACCGATATTTTTGCCCGCGCCCAGGCGCGATCCGCTTGTGCACAAATGCACAGCGGCTTCTTCGCCATGCGCAATCACATGCCGTTCAAACTCAGCCACGACGCGCCACTCAACCCGGTGCCGCCCGAAGTGAAGGCCGATATCGAGCGCATGCTCGCACTGTGGGCCGAATGCCGGGCTACCGCCACCGAGAGCGGGCCGTATCTGTTTGGCCGGGTGAGTCTGGCTGATGCGTTCTTTGCACCGATTGCGGTGCGCCTGCGTACCTATCAAGTGCCGTTGCCCGACGCCGACGCTGCCTATGTTGAAACCGTCTACCAATGGCCAGCCTTCAAGGCATGGCAGCAGGCTGGACTGGAGGAATTGAATTCGTGAAACGCGTACACGTCGCCGCCGCCGTCATTCGTGACGACAGTGGCAAAATCCTCATCGCCCGCCGCGCCGACACCCAGCACCAGGGTGGTTTGTGGGAGTTCCCCGGGGGCAAGGTCGAGGCGGACGAATCGGTCGAAAGCGCGCTGGCCCGCGAGCTGCACGAAGAGTTGGGCATCGTCGTCGGCGCTGCACGACCGTTGATCAAGGTACGTCACGACTACCCGGACAAACAGGTGTTGCTGGATGTCTGGGAAGTGTCGGCGTTCACCGGCGAGCCCCATGGTGCCGAAGGCCAGCCATTGGCCTGGGTTAGCGCAAAAGAACTGGTGAACTATGAGTTTCCGGCCGCCAACCAGCCTATCGTTGCCGCCGCGCGTTTACCCGCACAGTACCTGATCACCCCCGAAGACCTGGAAACCCCGGCGTTGCTGCGCGGTATCCAGAAAGCGATTGCCGGTGGGATCAAGCTGGTCCAGTTACGCGCGCCCAATGGTTATGACCCGAAGTACCGTGATCTGGCGGTGGATGCTGCCGGTCTGTGCGCGGGCAAGGCGCAGTTGATGATCAAGGGGCCGTTCGAATGGCTGGGTGATTTCCCGTCGGCCGGTTGGCACATCACGTCTGCACAGCTGCGTAAATACGCGGCGGCGGGGCGCCCGTTGCCGGCTGAGCGCTGGTTGGCGGCATCGTGCCACAACGCTGAAGAATTGGCGCTGGCCGAGCAGATGGGCGTGGATTTCGTCACCCTGTCGCCGGTGCAGCCGACCTTGACCCACCCGGATGCGCAGCCATTGGGTTGGGAACAGGCTTCGACGTTGATCGAAGGTTTCAGTAAACCGGTGTTTCTGTTGGGTGGGGTTGGCCCGGCAGAGCGCGAAAAGGCTTGGGGCATTGGCGCGCAGGGTGTCGCGGGGATTCGCGCGTTCTGGCCTGACTCCCTGTAAAGGCTGCAGGCCTGTTCGCTGGCAGGCCAGCTCCCACAGGTTTTTGGTGTACACAACATTTGTGAACGACACAAAACCCTGTGGGAGCTGACTTGCCAGCGGTGGCGGCCGATCAGGTGCTATTTAGCTGCGGGTTTTGTGGCTGGCTGCCACAAAATCTCCGCCACCCCCTGCCGCCGCGCAATCAGCCGCGCCGCGACGAACAACAAATCCGACAACCGATTGATATACGCCAGCCCCACCCCGGCCAATGGCTCAATTGCATTCAAATGCTGACAACGTCGTTCGGCACTGCGCGCCAGACTGCGGCAGACATGGGCTTGTGCGATCAGCATCGAACCGCCCGGCAAGATGAAATTCTCCAGCGGCCCCAACTCGTCATTCCACACGTCAATCGCCGCTTCCAGCCGCTCGATTTCTGCAGTATTCAACGCCTGATATTCGGGCATCGCCAACTCGCCACCCAAATCAAACAGGCGGTGCTGACAAGGCGCCAACACGTCGATCAGTTCATTCAGCCCCGGAAACGCGTCGCGCTCGGTCAGTAACCCGGCCAGTAGCACGCCGATCTGACTGTTCAACGTATCGACCTCGCCAATGGCCTCGATGCGCGGATGGTCTTTGGGGACGCGGCGGCCATCGCCCAGGCCGGTTTCGCCTTTGTCGCCGGTGCGGGTGTAGATCTTCGACAAGCGAAAGCCCATGAATTACCTCGGTAGTTGATTGGTTTCTGCCGACAGCGGCGCCGGTTGCGCCAGTGGCAGGCGCAGGGTGAAGCAGGTGCCTTGGCCCGGCGCCGACTGCACTTCCATCTGGCCTTTGTGATTGTTGGTGATGATGAAGTACGACACCGACAGGCCAAGCCCGGTGCCTTGGCCGATTTCCTTTGTGGTGAAGAACGGCTCGAAGGTGCGTTTGCGCACGTTCTCGCTCATGCCGATGCCGTTGTCTTCGACCTGAATCTCGGCCCACGGTGGATTGAGCCGGGTGCGCAGAATAATGCGCCCTGGTTCGCTGTCGTCCTCGCGCTGGTGAATGGCCTGCGCGGCGTTTTTCAGCAGGTTGAGCAGCACTTGCTCCAGCTCGTTGGCCGTACCCGGCACGGGGCCGAGCGCCGGGTCGAACTGGCGGATGATCGCCTGGCCCTTGAAGTCGAAACCGATGGCCAGATCGAAATCGTTGCCGGCAATTTCCACCGCTTGATCAATCAGCGCCGGCAGATCGCAAGGTGCCATTTGCCGGGTGCTGCGGCGGCTGAAACTGAGCATGTGCGTGACGATTTTCGCCGCCCGGGCGCCGGCCTGTTGAATGCCATCAAGCAATTGCGGGACTTCGCGGACTTGCAGGTAGCGATTGACCGTGTCCAGCTCGATGCCCAGTTGCTCGGCGGTTTCGAAGTTCTTCGGCAGATCCCCCGACAGGCGCCGGCGGATGTTTTGCACGTTATGCAGGATCGCGCCCAACGGGTTGTTGATTTCGTGGGCCATGCCGGCGGCGAGGCCGCCAACCGAGAGCATTTTTTCCGACTGCACCATCATTTCTTCCAGTGACAGGCGCTGGGTGATGTCGTCGATACGGATGACCACCCCGCGCCCGGCACCGCCCATCAACGGGTAGAACGTCAGCGCGTAATGCTTCGGTTCATCGTCCTTGAACCACGTCACCCGCTCGATTTTCGCCACGGTGTGTTGCTCGACGGTTTGCTTGAGTTGCGGCAGAAACGGCTTGAGCGGTTCGAAGGCGAGGAAGATCGGCTGGTTCAGGGCCTCATCCAGGCGCGTGCCGGAGAGGGCACTGGCCTCCTGGTTCCACTGGGTGACGTAGAGCTGCTCGTCGAGGGCGATCAACGCCGAGGGCATCGAGTCGATGATGCTGTTGAGGTAGTTCTGGAAACCGGTGAGCTTCTTTTCGATCTTGCTGCGCACCTGGACTTCGAGTTCCAGCTTGCGGTTGGTGTGGCGGGTTTCTTCAGCCAGCCCTTGCGCCTGATCGTAGGCGGCCTGTGAGTCATCGCGGGCGCGCTTGAGCTGCTGCTCGCGGGCTTCGATGCGCGAGAGCATGGTGTTGAACGCTTCGGCGAGGCTGCCGATTTCGTCATGATTGCCGCGCGAGGCACGCAGGGCGTAGTTCTCTTCGCGGGTGACCTGACGTGAGAGCTCTTCGAGTTGATGGATCGGCCGGGTGATCAGGCGTTTGATCTGCCGGGCAATCACCAGCCAGAGCAGCACACTGAAAATCAGGATGCCAAGGCTCGCGGTCAGCGTGCCGGTGTAGAACGCCATCGGCAGTTCACTGCTGGCGACCAGCAACAGGTGACCGGGCGCGGTGCCGGGGCGGGGCAGGGTGATCAACTGATTGCTGCGAAATTCGGTGAGTTGCCAGGCTTCGATATGCCGAAAGCGCTCGGGCAGCTTGAGTTTTTCGCCGTGCTGCACCTGTGCGATCCGTTCGCCCTTGCCGTCATACAACGCGGCGGCACGCAGCGGTGAGTAACTGTCGAGTTCCTTGAGCAGACGCTCGGCGCTTTGCGGTGATTGCAGGGCATCGCCGACCAGGCTCGGGTTGGCAATCAGTCGGCCGATGGTCTGCAAGGCTTGCGGCGCCATGCTTTCCTGGGAGATGTAGTAGGCGGCACTGATAAAGGTGAGGTTGGCGACCAGCAGAACGGTGGTCAACAGCACCAGCAGGGCCGCCAGCAGTTTCTGGCCGACCGGCAGGTTTTCAAGGCGCTGGCGCAATGGCATCAGGTTTATCGCAGCAGGGGAACAAGTCGTCAGCCTAGCGGCTGCTCAGTCACTGGGCAATCCACGCTTGCGCAGATGCGCCACCAAACGCTGCTGCAACTGGTGCAGATGCGGCAGATGCAACTGATGGCGCTCAGCGACTTTGCAGGCGTGGCCCAACAGATAGCTGATCTCGGTGCGGCGCTGGTTGGCGACGTCCTGATACATCGAAGAGTAATTGGCGGCGGTGGCGTGAATCACTCGTTCGACTTCCGCTTGCAGATTGTCCGCCGCAGCCGGCTGGCCGCAGCGTTCGAGCAGTTCGGCCAGTTCGGCGCAGAGTGTGGCGACTTCGCAGTGATGCTCGCTCAGCCCGCCGTTACGGCAATCGTGGAGCACAGTCAACGGGTTGATCGCGCAGTTCAGCGCCAGTTTGCGCCACAGGCGGGTGAGGATGTCGGCGCTCCATTCATGGGGAATGTTCGCCGCTTGCAGGTCGTCCAGCCAGACCGGCGCCAGCGGATTTGCGCCATCGCCCAGCCAGTTGAACCCGTGACCGGCGAACACCACGCGCCAATCGCCATCACGGAACGCGCCCTCGGTGCTGGAGGCACTGATGCAGCGCGCTTGTGGCACACGCGCGGCGACGGCGCCCTGACTGCCAAGGCCGTTCTGCAGCAGGATCAGTTCGGCGTTCGGCGCGAGGCGTGAAGCGAGGCGGGCGACGGCCTCTTCGGCGTCATAGGCCTTGCACGCGACCAGCAATCGGCGAATCGGCTCGGGGCTGTCCGGGGTTTCGCCGGGAACTGCATAGGTATGAGCTTGTCCGTTTTCTACCAGGGTCAATCCGCCAACCGCCGCATAGCTTTGCAAACGCGCGGCATCGCGCAGGATCAGGCGCACGGGCAAACCGGCCCGGGCCAGACGTGTGGCCCACAGTGTGCCGAGGCTGCCGGCGCCAAGAACGTGCCAGGTGGTCGACATCAGTTTTTTGCTCGATTGCGTACAGGCATGTGTGGCTCGCCGTGTTCGTGGGAAAAGACCCGTTATAATGAGCCCGATTTTAACCGCAAGCCAAGCGCGCGCCATCCTCATCGAGCGCGCCTTTTTATTGGAGAGATTACATGCCGTCGTTCGACGTGGTATCCGAACTGGACAAACACGAACTCACCAACGCGGTCGAGAACGCCGTGAAGGAACTCGATCGTCGTTATGACCTGAAAGGCAAAGGCAGCTTCGAGTTCAAGGAAAAGGACCTGACCGTCAACCTGACCGCTGAAGCCGAGTTCCAGTTGGAAGCGATGATCGAAATCCTCAAGCTGGCGCTGGTCAAGCGCAAGATCGACGTGCAGTGCCTTGAGGTCAAGGACGCCTACGCATCGGGCAAGCTGATGAAGCAGGACGCCGTGCTCAAGGAAGGCATCGACAAGGAGTTGGCGAAGAAAATCGTCGGCCACATCAAGGAGGCCAAACTCAAGGTACAGGCCGCCATTCAGGGTGAGCAGGTGCGTGTGACCGGCAAGAAGCGGGATGACCTGCAAGAGGCCATCGCTGCGCTGCGGGCCAAGGAATTCGGGATGCCTCTGCAGTTCAACAACTTCCGCGACTAAGATTGGTCTGAAGGCTATGTGGGAGCGAGCCTGCTCGCGAATGCGGTGTTTCATTCAGCGATGAGTTGACTGACAAACCGCATTCGCGAGCAGGCTCGCTCCCACAGTTGTTTTGAATACACCCCGGGAAGCCGGAAATCAGGAGATAAAATATGGATTTGAATGCTGAGGTGGACAACCTGGTCAAGGCATCCCAGGCGTGGATTCCGATGATCATGGAGTACGGCAGTCGCGTGCTGCTGGCGGTGATTACCCTGGCCATTGGCTGGTGGCTGATCAACAAGGTCACGCAAAAACTCGGCGGTCTGCTGGCCCTGCGCAATGCCGATCTGGCGCTGCAAGGCTTCATCAGCAGCCTGGCGAACATCATTCTCAAAGTGCTGCTGATTGTCAGCGTCGCTTCGATGATCGGTGTTGAAACCACCTCCTTCGTTGCCGCAATCGGTGCGGCCGGTCTGGCGATCGGTCTGGCCTTGCAGGGCAGCCTGGCGAACTTCGCCGGCGGCGTGCTGATTCTGCTGTTCCGTCCGTTCCGTATCGGTGACTGGATCGAAGCGCAAGGCGTGGCGGGTACGGTCGACAGCATCCAGATCTTCCACACCGTGCTGCGTACCGGTGACAACAAGACCATCATTTTGCCGAACGGCAATCTGTCCAACGGCATCATCACCAACACCAACCGTCAGCCGACCCGTAAAGTGGTGTTCGATGTCGGTGTGGATTACGAAGCCGATCTGCAAAAAGCGCGTCAGGTACTGCTGGATCTGGCCAAGGATGAACGCGTTCTGCAAGACCCTGAGCCACAGGCGGTGATTTCGACGCTGGGCGACAGTTCGATCACTGTTTCCCTGCGTGCCTGGGTGAAAACTGCAGACTACTGGGATGTGATGTTCATGTTTAACGAACAGTCTCGTGATCGTTTAAAGGCTGCCGGCATTGATATTCCTTTTCCGCAACGCGTGATCCGCGTGGTGCAGGAATCAGCAACACAATGATAGGTTGCTAATTAATTGCCTGACTTTTTGGTCTAGCCATTACTTGAAATGGAAGTCAATAAAAAAGGCCCATCCGAAGATGGGCCTTTTTTTATGCTTCCAAACTAACCACTGACAATTACAAGATGTTCAGTGGGTATTCGGTGATCAGACGGAACTCTTTGACATCGCCTTCGCCTTGGTCAGCGTTGGCAGAGTGCCAGGCTTGACGAATGCGGAAGGAGAGGTCTTTGGCCGGGCCAGACTGAACAACGTATTTGGCTTCAAAGTTGGTTTCGTGGTGTTTGCCGTCTTCACCGTACAGACCAGCGTAAGCGCTGCCCGCTGGAGTGCTGGTACCGTCGATGTCCCAACCTTTAACGTAGCGAACCATGAAGCTCAGGCCTGGAACGCCATACTCAGCCATTTTCAGGTCGTAACGGGCTTGAACCGATTTCTCGCCAGGACCGTTGAAGTCAGAGTACTGGATGGAGTTGGCGAGGAAGATCGAGTCGCCACCACGGTTGTTTTTACCCACACCGATGTAGTCGAACGGGGTATCGCCGTTGACCTTCTGGAAGCCCAGGGTGAAGGTGTGCGCTTTCAGGAACGACAGCGCGGTTGCCAGGGAGAAGGTTGTGTTGCTGATGTCACCTGCCTCCTTGTTACCGGTGTCGGTGGTGCGATAGATGTTGAAGTCAGTGTTAAGCGAAGTGTCGCCACCGAACGGGGTGGTCAGGTTCACGTTCGCGTAGTACTGGTTCCAGATATCTTCCAGCTTGGCACCGTAGAGCGAAGCGCTCAGGTTTTCGGTGATGCCGTACTTGCCGCCGAAGTAGTCGATCGTGTTGGCTTCCACGCCCGCGTAGTTGGCGTACAGGCCACCATCGCGTGCGTTTTTGTCCTGGCTGGAGCCGGAGTAGAAGTGACCGGCTTCGAGGTCAAGGTCTTTCACTTCGCTGCTCTGCAACTGGAAGCCAGTGGCCGTTTGCGGCAGGATGCGGGAACCGCCCACAGCGAACACTGGGGAAGTGCTTGGCTGCATGTCGCCGAATTTCAGTTCGGTTTTGGAAACACGGAACTTGATCGACGCACCTGCTTTGCCCTGGCTGTCGTTGACGTCGCGAGCACCGTTGTTCGGGTTGACGGTGTCGCTACGGCTCATGTTGCCCGAACCCGAAGTACCGTCACCGCCGTCCAGTTTCAGAGCCAGGTAACCGTATGCATCGATACCGACACCAACAGTGCCTTGGGTGTAACCGGAGGTGAAGTTACCGAGGAAACCTTGTGTCCAGTCTTTCTGATCGTTACCGCCATTCTTGTTGTCGCGGTTGAAGTAGTAGTTCTTCAACGTCTCGGTGAGCGTCGCGTCTTCAACAAAACCTTTGGCTTCAGCCTGGTCACTTACAAACGGGGCGGCCGTAGCCAACTGAGAACTGGCTGCTGCTGCAACTGCCAGTGCGATCATGCTCCACTTCATCACGCGCATCGTGATTTGCTCCTTTGGTTTTAGAAGAGTACTGCCGTCCCACCTGTTTTATTATCTGGGCGGCTCTTTCTTTTTGTGTCGGCGCAAACTTATATCACGCCGACAATGTTGGCGATACTTGCGAATCTAACCTTTCTGCTTCTTTACGACGTTGTCGCAAATGGCGAGGTGGATGTCGCAAATTCACAGTACCGACGCAGCCGGACTGACAACTTTCTCGCTGTTTATGGGCCTTTTTGCATCGGTAAAAAAGAGTCCCTGGCAAAACACTTGAATCTCCATCGGGCAACCCTGCCACTGTTCTTATGGGGCTTAAGGCATCCACTTCCGGTGGTGCGCTTATAGTCCATATGGGTATGAATGCAACAAGCGTGCACAAACCGCCTTTCTGCTGCGGTTATTTTTCTGAACGCCTTCCTGTGCCTGTAAAAACCTCATAAATACGGGGCATCAAGCCGCTTTTTCTCTGGGCTTGACGCCATTCCTGCTTTGGTGTTGCCGCGACGCCAGGCGCGCGTGACAACCAAAAACGTTACCGGTTCACCCCGCCAGTGAGTATTTGGCGGATACCTGCCGCAGTGAGCGTAGACGCACTGTGCGGTTTTGGTGCAAAAAAATTTACAGCTGTTCCGCATTCATACAATGCAGGCGGGTTTGTGAGCCGGGCGCCTGCGGGCTTTTCCGTCATTTCTCAGGGTTCAGAGGCTGTGCGGGTTCCGTGATGGTGCGTCTCGCCGGTAAATGTCACATATCGGGGCGTCAGAACAAGAGGGTGCAGCACGGTCGTCGTGAAGCCCGCCTCAATCGCAGGTATGCTGCCGTCCTGTCGCTTGGTGTGCTGTCCAAAGGGTTAGCCGCTAAGCTGAATAACGTAGATCAGCCGGGAGTGCGCGCAGTGTTTGCTTTAGATTCACGACTTCAACAGGACACGCTGGTTATCGGCGACTTCCCGCTCTGCCGGCTGTTGCTGTCCAACGACGCGAATTACCCGTGGTTCATTCTGGTGCCACGTCGGGACGATATCAGCGAGTTGTTTCAGTTGGATGTCGCCGATCAGCAGCAACTGTGGAAAGAAACCACCGCGCTGGCGGAGTTGCTCAAGGATCTGTTTGACGCCGACAAGATGAACGTCGCGACCCTGGGCAATGTTGTCAGTCAGTTGCATATGCACGTGATTGTGCGCCATCGCGATGACGCGGCCTGGCCCGCGCCGGTCTGGGGCAGGCACCCGGCCAGGCCTTACAGTGCCGAGCAGGTTGCCGCCATTCGTGAGCGCTTGCGTCTGGTCCTGACCGAGCATTTCACCTTTGTGGAGGGCTGAATCATGAGTCTGGAAGACCGCGTTACCGATCTGGAAAGCCGTCTGGCGTTTCAGGATGACACCATCCAGGCCTTGAATGATGTGCTGGTGGCCCAGCAGCGTGTGGTTGAACGTCTGCAATTGCAGATGGCTGCGTTGCTCAAACGCCAGGAAGAGATGGTCGGCCAGTTCGGCTCTTTCGAGGAAGATGCCCCGCCGCCGCATTATTAAGCCTTTGTTTCAGGCATAAAAAAAACCGCGAACAGTCAGGCTGTTCGCGGTTTTTTGCTTTGGGTCAGCGGCGCGGCAGGGCGGCGATGACGTCCTCGGCTTGCAGGCCTTTGTCCCGGTTCATCACCGAGAACTCAACGCGCTGGCCTTCGACCAGCACGCGGTGGCCTTCGCCACGAATCGCCCGAAAGTGCACGAAAATATCATCGCCGGAATCCCGGGAGATAAAGCCGAAGCCCTTGGACGTGTTGAACCACTTCACGGTGCCGGTATCACGGTTGCTCATGTCGTAGCTGGTTGGCGCGGCGGCAGGTGACGACTTGTAGAAGCTGACCGCCAGGTGCAGGATCACTGCAACCAGGGCAATCACCAGGCTGAACAACACGGCTGGCTGGCCGGCAATGACAGGCATTGGCGCGATCAGGGTCAAGGTTTGCAGGACGACAGTCAGGACGAGGAGAGCGCTGACCAGATTTTGCAGATGCTGGCGCGGGCCTTTGTTCCAGTAAGGGATTACCGGGGCGAGTACCAGGTTCAACAGGCCGAAAAAGGCCAGGTAAAGTGCATCGGGTTGTTGCAGGTAGGGAACGGCTTCGGCTTTCAAGCTAGGGATGAACGACAGCAGTAATGCCGCTGCGCCCATTAGCAGGTGGACAATTTTCAACATTTTGATTGGCTCACGTTATGACGGCTCACAAGGAAGAGCTGAAGGCGCACGGTTCGCTTCGGAACTGAAATAAGAGGCGGTGGACACGTACACGGCATCAGCCTATGCGCAACACCCCGAGAAATGGGGTATGGCGACACACTGCCTATTTAACAGTAAAGCCTGCGGCTACTCAAATCAGCCCGTCCAGTGGCTGCGGTGCGGTCGATTTGTCGCAGTCTGTGCAGCCATTCGGGGCTGCGAGGTGTCGACAGCCTTGCTAGAGTGGGTCTGCACCTGCAGGATGAATTCAATCGCCGTTAGGGGGTAAACATGGCAATCGATATCGGTATCAGTGAAGAAGATCGCAAGTCCATCGTCGAAGGGCTATCGCGTCTGCTGTCGGACACTTACGTGCTGTATCTGAAAACCCATAATTTCCACTGGAACGTCACCGGCCCGATGTTCCGCACGCTGCACCTGATGTTCGAGGAGCAATACAACGAGTTGGCGCTGGCCGTCGACTCGATTGCCGAGCGTATTCGTGCGCTGGGTTTCCCGGCGCCGGGCGCCTACGCCACTTACGCGCGTCTTTCTTCTATCAAGGAGGAGGTCGGGGTGCCGAGCGCCGAGGACATGATCAGGCAGCTGGTCGATGGCCAGGAAGCGGTGACCCGTACCGCGCGCGGGATTTTCCCGCTGCTGGACAAGGTCAGTGACGAACCAACCGCCGACCTGCTGACCCAGCGCATGCAGGTACACGAAAAAACCGCCTGGATGCTGCGCGCATTGCTGGAATCCTGACAGCGCAAAGGAAGCGGGTATCGGCAGTGGGCTGATATCCGCACCTCTCCAGGGTCTTACTTTCCATGTCGGCTTATCCTACGCAGATGGGCAAATAGTCATCTGGATATAACTTTGCGTCTGCGCTTTTATGAAGACACAGGATGTTGTGTTTATTACAAGCAGCGATGGCAAAGGAGTGTCAGCGATATGGTAGATGGCGACAGGCGAGCCGAACATTACGGTTTGCGACAGGAAGGCAAGATCGAACCGCTGGTCAGCGAGTTCGACTTCGCATTGATCCGGCCCTTGTCCAGATCCGTGCGTTTGAATGGATTTGCCACGTGCATGCGGCTCGAGCAGGTTTACTGGAACATCCTCGGGCGCATGGCCGAGGATTGCGGTTGTTCGATCAGTACGCTGTTGTCCCATGTGGATCGACAGGTGCACCTGCGCCACGGCGGTGTCAAAAACTTTAGCGGGCTGGTGCGCGTGGTTTGCGTGGTGAATGGCTTGAAGGACGCCTCGGCGACCATTGCGGTCTGAAGGGCGATAGTTGAAATGACGTCGCGGCCCGTGCAGTCTTCCGGCTGCACAGGCCGCATTTAATGGATATAATCCCGCTCTTTCGCCGCAAAGCCCTGCGCGCGGTGGCAATCTGATCGCCGAGACACCCCCATGCCGATGTACGATTATCAATGTGCTTCCTGTGGTCATCAGTTGGAAGCCATTCAAAAGATCAGCGAGGCACCGCTGGTCGACTGCCCTGCCTGCCAGGCGCCAGAGCTCAAGAAACAGCTGTCCATGCCAGGTTTTCGCCTCAGCGGCAGCGGTTGGTACGAAACCGATTTCAAGACCGGGACCAAGAAGAATCTGGCCGGTGGCGACAAATCTGACTAGGGTCTACAGCCCGAGTCGAACGACACGCGCGAGTTACCGGACAGCTTGAATGCGCCGGGATCTCCACCGAATTTCGAATTACGAGAAGCGAAACCACTACCATGATGCGCAGCCATTATTGCGGCCAACTGAACGAAAGCCTGGAAGGCCAGGAAATTACCCTTTGCGGATGGGTTCACCGTCGTCGCGACCATGGCGGGGTGATTTTCCTCGATATCCGTGATCGTGATGGTCTGGCCCAGGTGGTATTCGATCCGGATCGCGCCGAGAGCTTCGCCGCCGCCGATCGCGTGCGCAGCGAGTACGTCGTGAAGATCACCGGCAAGGTGCGTCTGCGTCCGGCCGGTGCCACCAACGCCAACATGGCGTCGGGCATGATCGAAGTGCTGGGCTACGAGCTGGAAGTACTGAACGAGTCGGAAACCCCGCCGTTCCCGCTCAACGAGTTCTCCGACGTTGGCGAAGAAACCCGTCTGCGCTATCGCTTCCTCGACCTGCGTCGTCCGGAAATGGCCGAGAAGCTGCGTCTGCGTTCGCGCATGACCACCAGTATCCGTCGCTTCCTCGACGAGAACGGTTTCCTCGACGTCGAAACGCCGATCCTGACCCGTGCCACCCCTGAAGGTGCGCGTGACTACCTGGTGCCAAGCCGTACTCACGCCGGTTCGTTCTTCGCCCTGCCGCAATCGCCGCAGCTGTTCAAGCAACTGCTGATGGTGGCCGGTTTCGACCGTTACTACCAGATCGCCAAGTGCTTCCGCGACGAAGACCTGCGTGCCGACCGTCAGCCAGAATTCACCCAGATCGACATCGAGACCAGCTTCCTCGATGAAAAAGAGATCATGGGTCTGACCGAAGAAATGATCCGCAACCTGTTCAAGGAAGTGCTGGGTCTGGAATTCGGCGACTTCCCGCACATGACCTTCGAAGAGGCCATGCGTCGTTACGGTTCCGACAAGCCAGACCTGCGTAACCCGCTGGAACTGGTCGACGTTGCCGATCAACTGAAAGAAGTCGACTTCAAAGTATTCAGCGGCCCGGCCAACGATCCGAAATGTCGTATCGCCGCGCTGCGCGTTCCAGGCGGGGCGAGCATGCCGCGCAAGCAGATCGACGATTACACCAAGTTCGTCGGCATCTACGGTGCCAAGGGCCTGGCGTACATCAAGGTCAACGAGCGTGCTGCCGGTGTTGAAGGTCTGCAATCGCCGATCGTGAAAAACATCCCGGAAGACAAGCTGAACGTGATCCTTGATCGCGTTGGTGCGGTCGATGGCGACATCGTGTTCTTCGGCGCCGACAAGGCCAAGATCGTCAGCGAAGCCCTGGGCGCGCTGCGTATCAAGCTCGGTCACGACCTCAAACTGCTGACCTGCGAGTGGGCGCCGATGTGGGTCGTCGACTTCCCGATGTTCGAAGAGAACGACGACGGCAGCTTCTCCGCACTGCACCACCCGTTCACCGCACCTAAATGCTCTCCTGAAGAGCTGGAAGCCAACCCGGCTGGCGCTCTGTCTCGCGCTTACGACATGGTGCTGAACGGCACCGAACTGGGTGGCGGTTCGATCCGTATTCACCGCAAGGAAATGCAGCAAGCGGTGTTCCGTCTGCTGGGTATCGATGAAGCGGAACAGGAAGAGAAGTTCGGCTTCCTGCTCGATGCGCTGAAATACGGTGCACCGCCGCACGGTGGTCTGGCCTTCGGTCTGGACCGTCTGGTGATGCTGATGACCGGCGCCCAGTCGATCCGTGAAGTGATCGCCTTCCCGAAAACCCAGAGTGCTGCCGACGTGATGACGCAAGCACCGGGCGTGGTGGATGCCAAGGCATTGCGCGAGCTGCACATTCGTTTGCGCGAAACGCCAAAGGCTGAGTAAGACGGGCCTGAAGGCGCATCTTCGGATGCGCCTTTTTTCTTTCTACCAGAGAGCAGGTCGAGATTTTTCATTTGCCGGCCGGCGCGGTTTTGCGCGGCGGGCAACGTTTCAAAGAGAATTCGGAGCGAGTTATGGCAGGTCATTCCAAGTGGGCGAACATCAAGCACCGCAAAGAACGTCAGGATGCCAAGAGAGGCAAGATCTTCACCAAGTGGATTCGTGAACTGACCGTCGCGGCCCGTCAGGGCGGCGGCGATCCGGGTTCCAATCCGCGTCTGCGTCTGGCCCTGGACAAGGCGCTGAGCGCGAACATGAGCCGCGACATCATCGACCGCGCTGTGGCGCGTGGAGCCGGTGCCACCGAAGCGGACAACGTTGAAGAGCTGACCTATGAAGGTTATGGCCCAGGTGGCGTGGCAGTGATGGTCGAGTGCATGACCGATAACCGCAACCGTACTGCAGCGGCTGTGCGTCATGCGTTCAGCAAGTGCGGCGGCAACCTCGGCACCGACGGTTCGGTGGCGTACCTGTTCGAACGCAAGGGGCAGATCAGCTTCGCGCCGGGTGTCGACGAAGACGCGCTGACCGAAGCCGCGCTGGAAGCCGATGCCGATGACGTGGTCAGCCATGAAGACGGTTCGATTGACGTGTTCACTTCGTTCACCAGCTTCTACGCCGTGCGTAACGCGCTGGAAGCCGCCGGTTTCAAGGGTGATGACGCGGAAATCGTCATGCAGCCGACCACCAGTGCCGAACTGGATCTGGACGGGGCGGAGAAAGTCCTCAAGCTGATCGACATGCTTGAGGACCTGGATGACGTGCAGAACGTCTACTCCAACGCGGACATCCCGGAAGACGTGGCCGCTCAGCTCGGCTAAGAGCGACTAGGCTTCAATGTGGGAGCGGGCTTGCTCGCGAAGGCGGCGTATCAGCAAACATTAATGCTGAATGACACACTGCTTTCGCGAGCAAGCCCGCTCCCACATTTGTTATGGGTTGGTTTGAAAATCGTGCTTTTACCAAATCTGCAGGCGTTATGACTTTAATTCTTGGTATCGACCCCGGTTCGCGTATCACCGGTTACGGGATTGTTCGCGATACCGGACGTGGTGGCTGCATTTATGTCGCTTCGGGCTGCATCCGTACCGGCGCGGGCGAGTTGCACGAACGTCTGCAGATCGTCTATCGCGGTGTGCGCGAAATCATCCAGACCTACGGCCCGGTGACCATGGGCATCGAAAAGGTCTTCATGGCAAAAAACGCCGACTCGGCGCTGAAGCTCGGTCAGGCCCGTGGCGCGGCCATCGTTGCCGGTGCCGAAGAGTGTCTGGAGATCGCCGAATACACGGCCACTCAAGTCAAGCAAGCCGTGGTCGGCACAGGCGCTGCGAATAAAGAGCAGGTGCAGATGATGGTCATGCACATGCTCAAGCTCACCGCCAAACCGCAAATCGATGCTTCGGACGCCCTCGCGATTGCCATTTGCCATGCGCACACTCGTTCCAGCCTGTTGCCGCATGGCTTGGGAACGGCACGCAGTCGTGGCGGGCGCCTGCGTCTCTGATAGCATCAGCATCAATTTTCCTGAAAGCGGTTTTTGCGTGCCTGGGTCGTCGGCCCGTAATCCGCCTTTCGACAGTCGCCAGCCCACGGCTGGCCAACGCTCAAGGATCTGAAACGTGATTGGACGCTTGCGCGGCACCCTGGCTGAGAAACAGCCGCCGCACCTGATTCTGGATGTAAACGGCCTCGGGTATGAGCTGGAAGTGCCCATGACCACCCTCTATCGTCTGCCGTCGGTCGGTGAACCGCTGACCCTGCATACCCATCTGGTCGTGCGCGAGGACGCGCAGTTACTCTATGGTTTTGCCGGCAAGCGTGAGCGAGACTTTTTTCGCGAGTTGATCCGTCTCAATGGTGTCGGGCCGAAATTGGCTCTGGCGCTGATGTCGAGTCTGGAAGTCGATGAGCTGATTCGCTGCGTGCAGTCCCAGGACACCTCGGCGCTGACCAAGGTGCCGGGCGTGGGCAAGAAAACCGCCGAGCGTTTACTGGTCGAGTTGAAGGATCGCTTCAAAGCCTGGGAGACCTCGCCGGCCATGTTTGCTCTGGTACCGAACCAGCCAGATGGCCCGGCGCCGGTCAACACCGCCGAAAACGATGCAGTCAGCGCGTTGATTTCCCTGGGTTACAAACCGCAAGAAGCGAGCAAGGCGATTTCCGCCATCAAGGACAAGAACCTGAGCAGTGAAGACATGATCCGCCGCGCCCTTAAGGGAATGATTTAAGTGATTGAAGCTGATCGTCTGATTGCCGCCGCGCACAGCCCGCGCGAGCGTGAAGAAGTCCAGGATCGGGCCATTCGCCCGGTCAGCCTGGCCGACTACATTGGCCAGCCGACTGTGCGCGAGCAGATGGAGCTGTTTATCCAGGCCGCCCGTGGCCGGAACGAATCCCTCGATCACACGCTGATCTTCGGCCCGCCGGGGTTGGGAAAAACCACGCTGGCCAACATCATCGCCCAGGAAATGGGCGTGTCGATCAAGAGTACGTCGGGGCCGGTGCTGGAACGTCCGGGTGATCTGGCTGCGTTGCTGACCAACCTCGAGCCGCACGACGTGCTGTTCATTGACGAAATTCATCGTCTGTCGCCGATCGTCGAAGAAGTGCTGTACCCGGCGATGGAGGATTTCCAGCTCGACATCATGATCGGCGAAGGGCCGGCCGCGCGCTCGATCAAACTCGATCTGCCGCCGTTTACCCTGGTGGGCGCAACCACTCGCGCAGGCATGCTGACCAATCCGTTGCGTGACCGCTTCGGTATCGTCCAGCGTCTTGAGTTTTACAACACTGCTGATCTGTCGACGATTGTCAGTCGTTCGGCGAATATCCTCGGCTTGCCGCTCGACCCGGAGGGCGCGTTTGAAGTGGCCCGTCGTGCCCGTGGTACCCCGCGGATCGCCAACCGCTTGCTGCGCCGGGTGCGCGATTTTGCTGAAGTACGAGCCAAGGGGCATATCACCAAGGCTGTGGCGGATCTGGCGTTGAACCTGCTGGACGTCGATGAGCACGGCTTCGATCATCAGGATCGGCGTCTGTTGTTGACCATGATCGAGAAGTTCGATGGTGGCCCGGTGGGGATCGACAGCCTCGCTGCCGCGATCAGCGAAGAGCGCCACACCATTGAAGATGTGCTGGAACCGTATCTGATCCAGCAGGGCTACATCATGCGCACACCGCGGGGCAGGGTAGTGACGCGTCATGCCTACCTGCACTTCGGTTTAAACATTCCGTCACGAATGGGCGAAATGCCCGTGGTAGACGAGTTTCTCGACGCCGTGGACGATTGATACACATTTTTTGTCGATTTATTCAGGGTTTGTACTGTCAGAGGACGGTACTTTTGCACAAAGCCCCTGAAACCATGAAAAACAGTTGCCTGGCCGGATTGGCAACCTGAGGAGTAAGCACTAGAGTATGCGCGCGCAAAACGGGCTTGAGCCTTTCGCACATCGTTGTCGCGTTTATTACGAGGACACCGATGCGGGCGGCATCGTGTATTACGTTAATTACCTCAAGTTTATGGAACGGGCTCGAACCGAGCGGCTTCGCGAACTGGGCTTTGCCCAATCGCAGCTGGCAGGGGAGGATCTGTTGTTCGTCGTGCATTCCAGCGAAGCGCGCTACCACGCGCCGGCGCGACTGGACGACGAATTGCTGGTAAGCGCTGATGTAATCGAATTGAACCGTGCCAGCCTGCGCTTTAAACAGCAGGTCAGGCGGGCTACGGATAATGCGCTGCTCTGTGAGGGGCAGTTTCTGGTGGCCTGTGTGCGCACTAACAGTTTGAAACCCCGGGCCCTTCCCGAAGACCTGCGTGCGGCCTTCGCCGACGCGGTCGGCCCGGGTACACACTCAAAGCAGGAGATAAAGCGTGGAAGCTAACGTCGTCGACCATTCCTCCATGTGGAGCCTGGTCAGCAATGCCAGCATCGTGGTGCAGTTGGTAATGTTGACCCTGGTGGCCGCATCGGTGACCTCATGGATCATGATCTTTCAGCGCAGCAACCTGCTGCGCGCCGGTCGACGCGCCCTGGAGAGCTTCGAGGAGCGCTTCTGGTCGGGTATCGACCTGTCCAAGCTGTACCGTCAGGCGGGCAGCAATCCTGATCCGGATTCGGGCGTGGAGCAGATCTTCCGTGCCGGTTTCAAGGAGTTTTCCCGTCTGCGTCAGCAGCCAGGCGTTGACCCTGAAGCCGTGATGGAAGGCGTGGCCCGTGCCATGCGCGTAGCCATCTCCCGCGAAGAAGAGAAACTGGAGCAGAGCCTGCCGTTCCTCGCCACTGTGGGTTCGGTCAGCCCGTACATCGGTCTGTTCGGTACCGTGTGGGGCATCATGAACTCCTTCCGTGGTCTGGCCAGTGCCCAGCAAGCGACCCTGGCCACCGTGGCCCCGGGTATCGCCGAAGCCCTGATCGCTACCGCGATTGGCCTGTTCGCCGCGATCCCTGCGGTTATCGCTTACAACCGTTTCTCTGCACGCAGCGAAACCTTGCTGAGCCGCTACTACACCTTCGCCGATGAATTCCAGGCGATCCTGCACCGCAAAGTGCACACCAGCGAAGAATAAGCAGGTAATTTCCAATGGCTTTAATCGCTCGAGCTCGCAAAAAGCGCAAGCCGGTCGCCGAGATGAACGTAGTGCCTTACATCGACGTGATGTTGGTACTGCTGGTCATCTTCATGGTGACCGCGCCGATGCTCAATCAGGGCGTGAAAGTTGATCTGCCCAAGGTTTCCAGCGAAGCCTTGCCGCAGGACAACAACACTCAGGTTCTGACCATTTCGATCAAGGCTGACAAGACCTACTACTGGAACCTTGGCAGCGAAGTCGATACCGAGAAGCAACAGGACAGGGCCATGACCCTGCCGCAAATGACCGACGCGGTGACCAAGATCATTCGTGCCGGCACGGAAGGCGGCAAGCGTACCCAGGTCTTCATCCGCGGTGACAAGACCGTCGACTATGGTTCCGTCATGGGCGCCATGGGCGGGTTGCAGAAAGCCGGGGTCGGTAATGTTGGTTTGATTACCGAGGCCCCCTGATGCAGCAACAGCGAGAGCCGTCCGCCTCGGAAAGCTACTTCTGGCCTAGTGTTCTGGCAATTGTCCTGCACGTGCTGGTGTTCGGCATGCTGTTCGTCAGTTTTGCCTTTACACCCGAGCTGCCGCCGGCCAAACCGATTGTCCAGGCGACCCTCTACCAACTGAAGTCGAAAAGTCAGGCAACCACCCAGACCAATCAGAAGATTGCGGGTGAGGCGAAGAAATCCGCCGCGCGCCAGACCGAAGTCGAGCAGATGGAGCAGAAGAAGGTCGAGCAGGAAGCGGTGAAGGCTGCGGAACAAAAGAAAGAAGAAGCGGCTCAAAAGGCCGAGGAAGCCAAGAAGGCCGATGAGGCGAAGAAAGCGGACGAAGCGAAGAAGGCTGATGAGGCCAAGAAAGCTGACGACGCCAAGAAAGCCGAAGCCAAGAAGGCTGAAGAGAAACAATTGGCTGATATAGCCAAGAAGAAGGCTGAGGAAGAGGCTAAAGAAGAGGCCAGGAAAGCGGCCGCTGAAGAAGCCAAGAAGAAGATCGTCGAAGACGCGAAAAAGAAAGCCGCCGAAGACGCCAAGAAAAAAGCTGAAGCTGACGAAGCGAAGAAGAAAATCGCTGAGGACGCGAAGAAGAAAGCTGCTGCCGATGCTGCGAAGAAGAAAGCGCAGGAAGCGGCACGTAAATCTACCGAAGACAAAAAGGCTCAGGCCCTGGCAGATTTGCTTTCCGACACGCCGCAGCGCCAGCAGGCCTTGGCCGATGAGCAGGGTGACGAAGTCGCGGGCAGTTTCGATGACCTGATTCGTGCGCGAGCAGCAGAAGGTTGGGCACGTCCTCCTTCGGCACGCAAAGGCATGACGGTTGTACTGCAGATCGGCATGTTGCCGGACGGTACGGTGACTTCGGTCAGCGTGGCCAAGTCCAGTGGTGACGGTCCGTTCGATGCTTCGGCAGTGGCAGCGGTGAAAAATATTGGACGTTTGACAGAAATGCAGGGAATGAAGCCGAGCGATTTCGCTCCGTATCGTTCATTCAAGATGACATTCACACCTGAGGATCTAGCCTTGTGAGAAACCTTCTTCGAGGAATGCTGGTCGTGATCTGCTGCATGGCAGGGATCGCGATGGCTGATGAAAAGAACATTCTGGTCACCAGCGGCAGCGACCGGGCCACTCCGATCGCCGTTGTACCGTTCGGCATGCAGGGCGGCGCCGTGCTGCCGGATGACATGGCCGAAATCATTGGTAACGATTTGCGCAACTCGGGCTATTACTCGCCGGTTCCAAAGCAGAACATGATTAGCCAGCCAAGCCAGGCCAGCGAAATCGTCTTCCGTGACTGGAAAGCGGTCGGTGCCCAATACATGGTGATCGGCAGCATCACCCCGGCCGGCGGCCGTCTGGCCGTGCACTGGGAACTGTACAATGTTGCCACTGAACAGAAAGTAACCGGCGGTGATGTGTCCGGGACTGTCGAGCAATTGCGCGACATGGCTCACTTCATCTCCGACTCGTCGTTCAAGCAACTGACCGGTATTGACGGTGCGTTCTCGACACGCCTGCTGTACGTGACAGCGGAGCGTTTCTCCGAGAAGAACACTCGCTACACCCTGCAGCGTTCGGACTATGACGGTGCTCGCGCCGTGACTCTGCTGCAGTCGCGCGAGCCGATCCTGTCGCCGCGTTTCGCACCGGACGGCAAGCGCATTGCCTATGTATCGTTCGAGCAGAAGCGTCCGCGCATCTTCATGCAGAACATCGACACCGGTCGCCGTGAGCAGATCACCAACTTCGAAGGCCTGAACGGCGCGCCAGCCTGGTCGCCGGACGGTACTCGCCTGGCGTTCGTGCTGTCCAAGGACGGTAACCCGGATATCTACGTGATGAACCTCGGTTCGCGCCAGATCACTCGTGTGACCGCAGGTCCAGGCATCAACACCGAACCGTACTGGGGCAAGGATGGTTCGACCATCTACTTCACCTCGGATCGCGGCGGCAAGCCTCAGATCTATAAAACCAGCGCCAGTGGCGGTGGTGCCGAGCGTGTGACGTTTGTGGGTAACTACAACGCCAACCCGAAACTTTCGGCAGATGAAAAGACTTTGGTGATGATCCATCGTCAGGATGGCTTCACCAATTTCAAGGTGGCAGCTCAGGATCTGCAGCGAGGTAGTGTAAAGATCCTCACTGATAGCACTCTGGACGAGTCGCCTACTGTTGCGCCCAACGGCACCATGGTAATCTACGCCACCCGCCAGCAGGGCCGGGGAGTCTTGATGCTCGTGTCCATTAATGGACGCGTTAGGCTCCCGCTTCCTACCGCTCAAGGCGAAGTCAGAGAACCGTCCTGGTCCCCTTACCTGAAGTGAGCGGGCGCTACACGTTTTACTTAACACACTGGGGTTCATTAGGAGTTTCACGATGGAAATGCTGAAGTTTGGTAAATTTGCTGCGCTGGCTCTGGCCATGGCTGTAGCTGTAGGTTGCTCGTCCAAAGGCGGCGACAACGCCGGTGAAGGCGCTGTTGATCCAAACGCTGGTTACGGCGCAAACACCGGTGCCGTTGACGGTTCCCTGAGCGAAGAAGCTGCTCTGCGCGCAATCACCACCTTCTACTTCGAATACGACAGCTCGGACCTGAAGCCAGAAGCCATGCGCGCTCTGGACGTTCACGCCAAAGACCTGAAAGCAAACGGCGCTCGCGTTGTTCTGGAAGGCAACACCGACGAACGTGGTACTCGTGAGTACAACATGGCACTGGGCGAGCGTCGTGCGAAAGCCGTTCAGCGCTACCTGGTACTGCAAGGTGTTTCCCCAGCTCAGCTGGAACTGGTTTCCTACGGCGAAGAGCGTCCAGTTGCTACCGGCAACGACGAGCAGTCCTGGGCTCAAAACCGTCGCGTCGAACTGCGTAAGTAATTCGATATGCGAACGTGCCGTCGTGCTGTAACTGTTCTGGCTCTCAGCCTCGCGCCGCTAGCGGCGTGGGCTGCGGTTCCTGTGGTCGATGACAACTCCGGTTATAACAATAGCGGGAGCAGTTATCCGCCTGCAGGTTACGGTACGAACGGCGCCTATGCCGGGGGAGCGGCTTCGGCCCCTGCCTCGGCACAAGGCATGCTGTTCAACCAATTGCAACAAATGCAGGATCAGATATCGCGCCAGCAAGGTGTGATTGAAGAGCTGCAGAATCAGGTTGCGCGCATGAAGCAGGAATCCCTGGAGCGCTACCAGGATCTTGATCGGCGCATAGGGTCCGGCGTTGCACCAGCCACGACTCCTGAGAATTCTTCTGCCGGTGGCGATGCAAATGCTGCTGCCGGTGCTGCTGGCGCCGGGGCTGCTGCCCAGGCCCCTGCTGCAAGCAGCGAACCGGGTGATCCGGCCAAGGAAAAGCTGTATTACGATGCCGCTTTCGATCTGATCAAAGCCAAGGATTTCGACAAGGCCAGCCTGGCTTTCGCCGCTTTCCTGCGCAAATACCCGAACAGCCAATACGCGGGCAACGCCCAGTACTGGTTGGGCGAAGTCAACCTGGCCAAAGGCGATCTGCAGGGTGCAGGTCAGGCTTTCGCCAAGGTTTCGCAGCTGTATCCCAAGCACGCCAAAGTGCCTGACTCGCTGTACAAGCTGGCTGACGTAGAGCGCCGCCTTGGTCATACCGACAAGGTCAAAGGCATTCTGCAACAGGTGGTGGCCCAATATCCTGGGACATCCGCCGCTCAGTTGGCCCAACGCGATCTGCAACGCATGTAGCGTGTTTGACCCGTTTAGAAGAAACCCGCGCTTGTCGCGGGTTTTTTCGTTAGAATTCACGCCCTTTTTCTGAAACACGCTTCTTGCGGTCTACGCGTTGGCGGGATTGCCTGAAGTGCCTGACGGAGGCGGACAGCCTGTTTAGCTGTTACGCCCGTGGCGACTATGCAAGACACATTGAGAATCACCGAAGTTTTCTACTCGTTGCAGGGGGAAACGCGGACTGCAGGGCTGCCTACTGTTTTTGTGCGCCTGACCGGTTGCCCGTTGCGTTGCCAATACTGCGACAGCGCCTATGCGTTCAGTGGCGGCACCGTCCGCACCCTCGACGATATCCTTGAGCAAGTGGCCGGCTTCCGTCCGCGCTACGTGTGTGTGACCGGCGGCGAGCCGCTGGCACAGCCGAACGCCATTCCTTTGCTTGAGCAGTTGTGTGATGCCGGTTATGAGGTCTCGCTGGAAACCAGCGGCGCCCTCGACGTCTCGGCTGTCGATCCGCGCGTCAGTCGCGTGGTCGATCTGAAAACGCCGGGTTCGAAAGAAGCCCATCGCAATCGTTACGAGAATATCGAGCTGCTGACCCCCAACGATCAGGTGAAATTTGTCATCTGTTCTCGGGAAGACTATGACTGGGCGGTTTCCAAGCTTATCCAGTACGGTCTTGACCGACGTGCGGGTGAAGTGTTGTTTTCCCCAAGTCATCATGACCTCAATGCCAGGGATCTGGCGGACTGGGTGGTGGCGGACAACCTGCCAGTGCGACTGCAACTGCAGTTGCATAAATATCTATGGAATGACGAGCCGGGGCGCTGAGATGACTGAACAACTGAAAACCACTGAAAAACGTGCGGTGATCCTGCTGTCGGGCGGCCTCGATTCGGCCACCGTCGTGGCGATAGCCCGCGCCGAAGGCTACGCCTGCTACACCATGAGTTTCGACTATGGTCAGCGCTCCCATGCTGAACTGCACGCCGCTGCTCGCGTTGCCCGCGATCTGGGTGTGGTCGAGCACAAGGTCATTGGACTGAACCTCAATGGCATGGGCGGCTCAGCCCTGACCGACACCAGCATCGATATTCCGCAAGTGTTGGGTGAGGGCATTCCGGTGACTTACGTACCGGCGCGCAACACCGTGTTCCTGTCGTTGGCGCTGGGTTGGGCAGAAGTGCTCGGCGCCCGTGACATCTTCATTGGTGTTAACGCGGTCGACTATTCCGGTTACCCGGATTGCCGCCCGGAGTTCATCGAGTCCTTCGAGCGCATGGCCAATCTGGCCACCAAAGCGGGCGTGGAAGGCAATGGCTTCCGCATTCAGGCGCCGCTGCAGAACCTGAGCAAGGCGCAGATCGTCCAGGCCGGCGTGAAGTTGGGGGTGGATTATGGCCTGACCGTTTCCTGCTATCAGGCCGACGACGACGGCCGCGCCTGCGGCAAATGCGACAGCTGCCGCCTGCGTGCAGAGGGCTTTGTGGCAGCCGGTGTAAGCGACCCAACACCTTATTTTTGATTTTTTTCAAAAAGGTGTTGAATAGTCCTTAAAAATCAGTATTATACGCGCCACCACACAGCGGGTCGTTAGCTCAGTTGGTAGAGCAGTTGGCTTTTAACCAATTGGTCGTAGGTTCGAATCCCACACGACCCACCATATTTGGCGGTTTAGAAAATCCGGAAGGCCCACGAAAGTGAGGATTTCCGGGTTTTTTTTTGCCTGCAATTTCACCTTGCAGTATTTCGCTACTGGCAGCGCTGACGCAGGTCAGAATCATCTTTTGTATCAACGGGATATTCTGTAGCCTTGCGCAGCTTCAATGCTGTCCGTGCCTGATAATACTCACTCTCCCGGCGGTACCCTCAAGCGGTCCGGAGCCGGGTGTATACTCGACTTTCGCGCGAACGCGCCTGCAGGTCTTGCGAACATGACGCAGATTTCCGAACGCCTTCTGGTTCAAGCCCACCTCGATGCCAAACAGCCCAAACCGCTGACCGCCGAGGAAGAGGCTTATTACCGTTCCGCCATCGCCGCCGAGCTCAAGGCTCAGGACGCGGTGCTGGTGGCCCACTTTTATTGCGATCCGGTGATTCAGGCTCTGGCCGAAGAAACCGGTGGCTGCGTGTCTGATTCTCTGGAAATGGCCCGCTTCGGCAATGCTCACCCGGCCAAGACCGTGGTGGTCGCCGGTGTGAAGTTCATGGGCGAGACCGCAAAAATTCTCAACCCGGAAAAGCGCGTGCTGATGCCGACCCTCGAAGCGACCTGCTCGCTGGACCTGGGTTGCCCGGTGGATGAGTTCTCGGCGTTCTGTGATCAGCATCCGGAACGCACGGTGGTGGTTTACGCCAACACCTCCGCTGCGGTTAAAGCGCGCGCTGACTGGGTTGTGACATCGAGTTGCGCGCTGGAGATCGTCGAGAGCCTGATGGATAACGGTGAGACGATCATCTGGGGGCCGGACAAGCACCTGGGCACCTACATTCAGCGCAAGACTGGCGCTGACATGCTGCTCTGGGACGGCGCTTGTATCGTCCACGAAGAGTTCAAGTCCAAACAACTTGAAGACATGAAGGCGTTGTATCCGGACGCCGCGATCCTCGTGCACCCGGAGTCGCCGACTTCGGTGATCGAGTTGGCTGATGCGGTGGGTTCCACCAGCCAATTGATCGCCGCAGCCCAGACGTTGCCGAACAAGACGCTGATCGTCGCCACGGATCGCGGTATTTTCTACAAGATGCAGCAGTTGTGCCCGGACAAGGTCTTTATCGAGGCGCCCACCGCCGGTAACGGCGCAGCATGCCGCAGTTGCGCACATTGCCCGTGGATGGCCATGAACACCCTTGAGCGCACGCTCAAGAGCTTGAAGGAAGGGACGAACGAGATCTTTGTTGACCCGGCGTTGATTCCGCAGGCGATCCGGCCGCTCAAGCGTATGCTGGATTTCACTCAGGCTGCGCGGATGAAGCTGGCCGGTAACGCCTGAATTCTGAAAAGCGCCACAAAACCTGTGGGAGCGAGCAGGCTCGCTCCCACAGTGTTTTTCAGAGTCTGGAAGTTATTTGGTCTTTTTCGGGATTCGGACGAGGCGGGTATCGGAATAGATGTCATGCCACGTGCGCTTCTGCTTGTCGTACAGCGACCAGAAGAAACCCAGCCCCACGCAAAGCCATGACGCAATCGACACCATAAAGCGCAGCAGCGCCTGCCACAGGCTGATCGCGCTGCCGTTGGCGTTTTGCACGCGAATGCCCCACACCTGCATGCCCAGCGTCTGCCCGCCATGGGTCCAGAACTTGGCGAAAAACGCGAACAGCACCACTAGCAGCACGGTGGAGTAGAGCGGGTCGCCGTCCAGTTGACCGGCATCGGTCATCACCCGCAGACGCTCTTCGCCAATGATTGCTGCCTGAATCATCTTGTAAACGAAGCCGGTGACGATCAGCAGTGCGGTGCACAGCAAGAAGTCATAGAACATCGCTGCCAGGCGGCGACCAAGACCAACGGGAGGAAAATCCCCTTGTGGCGTGAGCAGGTTTTTCGACATGGCAGCCTCTGGACGCAAATTGAAGCACCATTTTACGGATTCGCGCGCACAAAAAAGCCCCTGATATCAATATCAGGGGCTTTTTCGTAACAGAAAATCAGGCTTCTGCTTGTACTTCGTCAGCCTGCATGCCTTTTTGGCCTTGCACAGCAACGAAAGTCACTTTCTGGCCTTCTTTCAGGCTTTTGAAGCCGTTGCCCTGGATGGCGCGGAAATGCACGAACAGATCCGGACCGCTCTCAGGAGTGATAAAACCAAAACCTTTCTCGTCGTTAAACCACTTGACGGTACCGCTCTGACGTGTGGACATTTCTTATTTCCTTTGACGCAAAAAATTAATGACAGTCTCTTCCTCATGAAAGAGTACTGGGGCTGGTTGCAGGAGAGTAAGAAGACGTCGAACGGGATGTAGCTAACTTGTAGGCTACTGCCCAGGTCACGATTCCAAGCTGACCCATGCAAACACAGTGAACAAACTCTACGCCAACTACAGGAGAAAAAACAAGCCCTGTGAAGGCCCCGGTTTTGCTGCGCTTGCTGGCACTTAGTCCGGCCACTAGTGCAGGCTTATACGATTGCCTTGTTCAATTGTTTTCGAACGTTATAAGCAAAGTTCATATTCGAATCGGATGTTGGAAAATGCACTGTTTTATGGCGATTGCGTTACACATTAGTGCACGTATAACGCAATCGCGTTACTTATAGGAACAGTCAATCAACCGCGGTAGTAGCGTTGCGGAACAAATGGCATTTTGCTTACAAGCATTTGTACCTTTTTCCCACGCACGATGGCCCAAACTGGAGTGTCGAGGGTGACATAAGCGCTGTCGAGGTAACCCATTGCCAGTGGCCCGCCCAGGGTTGGACCAAATCCGCCGCTGCACACGCTGCCGATGATTTCTCCAGCATCGTTGACGATTTCTGCGCCTTCGCGCACCGGGGTACGTTCCTGGGGCAGCAGACCCACACGCTTGCGGGTAACGCCGTTGTGTTGCTGGGCGAAAATGTTCTCCGCGCCCGGGAAGCCTCCTGCGCGTGCGCCATCGGCACGGCGCGGTTTGGACATTGCCCAGAGCAGGCTCGCTTCAATCGGCGTGGTGTCGGTGTTCATGTCGTGGCCGTAGAGGCACAGACCGGCTTCCAGGCGCAGCGAGTCACGGGCGCCGAGGCCAATGGCCTGGACTTCCGGTTCGGCGAGCAAGGCGCGGGCGAGTTTCTCTGCGTCCGCCGCCGGTACCGAGATTTCGAAACCGTCCTCACCGGTATAACCTGAGCGGCTGACAAAGCAGTCCACACCCAGCAAATTGACCCGGGCGAATTGCATGAAGGTCATTTTCGCGACGTCGGGAGCCAGCCGCGCCAGCACGGTAACGGCCGCCGGACCTTGCAAGGCGAGCAAGGCACGCTCTTCGAACAGCGCTGTAATGGTGCACTGATCGCCAATGTATTTTTGCAGGTGGGCCAGGTCCTGATCCTTGCACGCGGCGTTGACCACCAGGAACAGTTCGTCATTGCCAAGGTTGGCGACCATCAAGTCATCGAGAATTCCGCCGTTGTCGTTGGTGAACATCGCATAGCGTTGCATGCCCACCGGCAGGTCGATGATGTCCACCGGCACCAGGGTTTCCAGAGACTTGGCAGCATTGGCGCCGCTCAGACGGATCTGACCCATGTGCGAGACATCGAACAGACCGGCCTGCTCACGGGTGTGCTGGTGTTCTTTCATCACGCCGAGCGGGTACTGCACCGGCATGTCGTAGCCGGCGAACGGCACCATGCGGGCGCCGAGTTCGATGTGCAAAGCGTGGAGCGGGGTTTTCGACAGTTGTTCGGTGGACATGCGTGGCTCCTTGAAAATGTGGTTTCAGGATCGGGGGCAAGATCAAAAGCCCCTCACCCCAGCCCTCTCCCGGAGGGAGAGGGAGCTAGTTACGTCCTTCTCCCGGCGGGAGAGGGGCTAAGTGCGTTCTTCTCCCGGAGGGAGGCGGAGTTGAACAAGATTCAGCATTCGATAATGTTGACCGCCAGACCGCCGCGGGCGGTCTCTTTGTATTTGCTTTTCATGTCGGCGCCGGTCTGGCGCATGGTGCGGATGACTTTGTCGAGGGAGACGAAATGCTGGCCGTCGCCACGCATGGCCATGCGCACCGCGTTGATCGCTTTCACCGAACCCATCGCGTTGCGCTCGATGCACGGCACCTGCACCAGCCCGCCAATCGGGTCGCAGGTAAGGCCCAGGTTGTGTTCCATGCCGATTTCCGCCGCGTTCTCGACTTGCTGAACGCTGCCGCCGAGCACTTCGCACAACGCCCCGGCGGCCATCGAACAGGCCACGCCGACTTCACCCTGACAACCGACTTCGGCGCCGGAGATCGAGGCGTTTTCCTTGTAGAGAATGCCGATGGCGGCTGCCGTCAGCAGAAAGCGCACGACACCATCGTCATTCGCGCCGGGGATGAACCGCATGTAGTAATGCAACACTGCCGGAATGATACCCGCCGCACCGTTGGTGGGCGCCGTGACCACGCGCCCGCCGTTGGCGTTTTCTTCGTTGACTGCCAGGGCGTACAAGTTGACCCAGTCAAGCACCGACAGCGGATCACGCAGCGCTGATTCCGGGTTCTTGCACAGTTGTCGATGCAAAGCGGCCGCGCGACGTTTGACCTTCAAGCCGCCCGGCAAAATGCCTTCGTTACGGCAACCGGCGGCGACGCAGTCCTGCATCACTTGCCAGATTTTCAGCAGGCCGGCGCGGGTTTCCGCCTCCGGGCGCCAGGCGCTTTCGTTGGTCAGCATCACCTGACTGATCGACAGGCCATAAGTGGCGCAATGACCGAGCAAGTCCTTGGCGCTTTTGAACGGGAAAGTCAGCGGCGTCGCGTCTTCGACGATGCGGTCGGCACCGGCGGCATCTTCATCGACGACAAAACCACCGCCGACCGAGTAATACTCGCGGCTGCGGATCTGCAGACCCGCCGCATCGAACGCGCGAAAGATCATGCCGTTGGGGTGATAGGCCAGCGGCTTGCGGATCATCGCCAGGTGTTCCTTCTCGTTGAACGCAATGCTGTGTTCACCGAGCAGGTTCAGGCGACCGCTGCCACGAATCCCTTGCAGGCGCGCAGCGACGGTTTCGGTGTCAACGGTGTCCGGGTGCTCGCCTTCGAGGCCAAGCAACACGGCTTTGTCGCTGCCGTGACCTTTGCCAGTGGCGCCGAGGGAGCCGTACAACTCGACGCGCACGCTTGTGGTGGCTGGCAGCAGGTTTTCACGTCGCAACCCTTCGACGAAGCGCGCAGCCGCGCGCATCGGCCCGACGGTATGGGAGCTGGAGGGACCGATGCCAATCTTGAACAGGTCGAACACGCTTAACGACATGAGTGGGGCTCCTGCGGAGCAGTTGTGAGCTTCAGGTTGCAAGCTACAAGTGAAAGCGGATCGGGTTTTTCCTTGCGGCTTCTATAAGGCCGCAGTGCATGCAGCGAGACACAAGCCGCGAGTAAAAAGCAGATCAGCCCTTACTTGCAGCTTGTAGCTCAAAGCTCGCCGCTGCTTTCCTTAAGCGTAGCTTTCGATCGACGGGCAGGCGCACACCAGGTTGCGGTCGCCAAACACGTTGTCGACGCGACCGACCGGCGGCCAGTATTTGCCTTCGATCAGCGACGCGACCGGGTACACGGCTTGCTCGCGGCTGTACGGGTGAGTCCACTCGCCAACCAGTTCCGCTGCCGTGTGCGGAGCGTTCTTCAGCGGGTTGTCGTCCTTGTCCAGCGTGCCGTTTTCCACCGCACGAATTTCTTCGCGGATGCGGATCATGGCGTCGCAGAAGCGATCCAGTTCTTCCTTGGACTCACTTTCGGTCGGCTCGATCATCAGCGTGCCGGCGACCGGGAACGACATGGTCGGCGCGTGGAAGCCGAAGTCGATCAGGCGCTTGGCGACGTCATCGACGCTGATGCCGCTGCTGTCTTTCAACGGACGCAGATCAAGGATGCACTCGTGCGCCACCAGGCCGTTGCTGCCGGTGTACAGCACGGGGTAGTGCTCTTCGAGGCGACGGGAAATGTAGTTGGCGTTGAGGATCGCCAACTGCGAAGCGCGCTTCAGGCCGGCGCCACCCATCATGCGAATGTACATCCAGGTGATCGGCAGAATGCTCGCGCTGCCGAATGGTGCTGCGCAGACTGCGCCTTCCTTGCGCTCCATCTGGCCGTGACCCGGCAGGAACGGCGTCAGGTGCGATTTCACGCCAATCGGGCCGACGCCCGGGCCGCCACCGCCGTGGGGGATGCAGAAGGTTTTGTGCAGGTTCAGGTGCGAGACGTCGCCGCCGAACTTGCCCGGCGCACAGAGGCCAACCATCGCGTTCATGTTGGCGCCGTCGATGTACACCTGGCCGCCGTTGTCATGAATGATCCCGCAGATTTCGCGGATGCCTTCTTCGAACACGCCGTGGGTCGACGGGTAAGTGATCATCAGCGCCGCGAGGTGTTCGCGGTGCTCGATGGCTTTGGCGCGCAGGTCTTCGATGTCAACGTTGCCGCGCGCGTCGCACGCGGTCACGACCACGCGCATGCCAGCCATGTTGGCGGTGGCCGGGTTGGTGCCGTGGGCGGACGACGGGATCAGGCAGATGTCGCGGCGCTCATCGCCACGGCTCTGATGATAAGCACGGATCGCCAAGAGGCCTGCGTATTCACCTTGCGAACCGGCGTTCGGTTGCAGCGAGATCGAATCGTAACCGGTGGCGGCGCATAGCATCGCTTCCAGTTCGTCGGTCAGTTGCTGATATCCGGCGCTTTGTGCGGCCGGGGCGAACGGGTGCAGGGCGCCGAACTCGGCCCAGGTCACCGGGATCATTTCGCTGGCGGCGTTGAGTTTCATGGTGCACGAGCCCAGCGGGATCATGGTGCGATCCAGTGCCAGGTCCTTGTCCGCCAGTTTGCGCAGGTAGCGCATCAGCTCGGTTTCCGAGTGATAACGGTTGAACACCGGGTGGCTGAGGATCGGCGACTGGCGAACCAGCGAGGCCGGGATGGTGCTTTGCACCGAAGCGGCCAGGGCAGCGAAGTCCGGCAGGGTCTTGCCGTCGGCGAACAGGCTCCACAGGGTTTCGATATCAGCCTGGGTGGTGGTTTCGTCGACCGACAGGCCCAGGCGCTGAGCGTCGATCACACGCAGGTTGATCTGCGCGGCGTGCGCCTTGTCGTGCAGCGCGGCGGTGTGCGCGCCGGTGGCGACAGTCAGGGTGTCGAAGAAACTGGCTTGTTCGACGTTAGCGCCCAGCGCGGTCAGGCCCTTGGCCAGAATCGCGGTCAGGTGATGCACGCGGTTGGCGATCTGGGTCAGGCCTTTCGGGCCGTGGTAGACGGCGTACATGCTGGCGATGTTGGCCAGCAGCACTTGCGCGGTACAGATGTTCGACGTGGCCTTCTCGCGGCGGATGTGTTGCTCGCGAGTCTGCATCGCCAGACGCAGTGCCGGTTTGCCGAAACGGTCAACCGAAACACCGACCAGACGGCCCGGCATGTCGCGCTTGAACGCATCTTTGGTGGAGAAGTAAGCCGCGTGCGGGCCCCCGAAGCCCAGCGGCACGCCAAAGCGTTGTGCCGAACCGATGGCGACGTCCGCACCGAATTCACCCGGGGCAGTCAGCAGGGTCAGGGCGAGCAGGTCAGCGGCCACGGCCACCAGTGCGTTGGCGGCGTGGAAGCGTTCGGTCAGTTCGCGGTAATCGAACACGTCGCCGTTGCTGGCCGGGTATTGCAGCAGCGCGCCGAAGAACGGCGTCACGTCAGTCAGTTCACGCTCGTCGCCCACAACGACTTCGATACCCAGCGGCTCGGCACGGGTGCGCAGTACGTCGAGGGTTTGCGGATGGCTGTGGATCGAGGCGAAGAATTGGTGGCTGCCCTTGTTTTTGCTCAGGCGTTTGCAGAAGGTCATGGCTTCGGCAGCGGCGGTGGCTTCGTCGAGCAGGGAGGCGTTGGCGATCGGCAGGCCGGTGAGGTCGCTGATCATGGTCTGGAAGTTCAGCAGCGCTTCGAGGCGGCCTTGGGAAATTTCTGGCTGGTAAGGGGTGTAAGCGGTGTACCAGGCCGGGTTTTCCAGCAGATTGCGCAGGATTGGCGACGGCGTGTGGCAGTTGTAGTAGCCCTGGCCGATGTAGGTTTTGAACAGCTGGTTCTTGCCGGCAATGGATTTGATCATCGCCAGGGCATCGGCTTCGCTGAGGCCGTCGTCCATGCCGAGCACGCTGGTGCCCTTGATGCTTTCCGGGATGACGCTGGCGCTCAGGGCTTCGAGCGAATCGAAGCCGAGGCTGTTGAGCATGGCTTGCTCGTCACCGGCGCGCGGACCGATGTGACGGGCGATGAATTCGTTGGCAGTGCCAAGGTTTACTTGAGTCATGTCGGTGTTCCTCAGGCTTCGGCTTGGGCTTTGATCAGACGGTCGTAGGCGTCCTGGTCGAGCAGTTTGGCCACGGCCGATGCGTCGGCAGGCTGGAAGCGGAAGAACCAGCCTTCGCCCAGCGGATCTTCGTTGACCAGTTCCGGTGCGTCTTCGAGCGCCGGGTTGACGGCCAGTACGTCGCCGTCGAGGGGCATGTACACGCCGCTGGCGGCTTTCACCGATTCCACGGTGGCGGCTTCGGCGCCTTTTTCGTAGGCCTGCAGCTCAGGCAGTTGCACGAACACCACGTCGCCCAAGGCGTTCTGCGCGAAAGCGGTGATGCCGACCGTAACGCTGCCGTCAGCTTCGGTGCGCAGCCATTCGTGATCTTCAGTAAAACGCAACTCGCTCATGGAAACTCCTCAGGGGGCCAGACTCGTCTGGTGGACGCGGTGGAATGGTCGGGCGCGAAGGCCCTTATTTATGAGGGGTTGATTAGCAAGAACGCGGCCAATGTTGTTTTATCGTTATAAATCAATGGTTTGAAAGGATTACGGGAAGAGGGTTCAGCTGCGCGTGTAGCGAAATCGCTACAGCAGGGCGCATTGAAAAAAGCTGAATGGGATCAAAGCCTTGCACAGCGGTGATCGGAGGAGGGTGTAGCGATATCGTTCCGCTGTAGCGCTTTCAGTACAGGTGGAGGTCGGTTTCGCGCGGATTCCGAATCTGCCGCATACCCCTGTGGGAGCGGGCTCGCTCGCGAAGGCGGTGGGTCAGTCAGCATTGATGCCGGCTGACACGACGCCTTCGCGAGCAAGCCCGCTCCCACATTTTTGATCGCGCTCGGCTCAGGGTTTGTTCGGGATGCCGTATTTGCGCAGGCGATGGGCGATGGCCGTGTGTGAGGTTTGCAGGCGGCTCGCCAGTTGGCGGGTCGAGGGGTAGCTGACGTAGAGTTTTTCCAGCAGGGTTCTCTCGAAGGACTCGACGGCTTGTTCGAGGCTGTCGACGTCGGTGTCGGTCTGCCGGGCGACTGAGGTGCCGGCGATGTCGAGGTCGCCGATATCCACCAGACTGCTTTCGCAAATCGCCGCCGCGCGAAAGATCACGTTCTGTAATTGCCGCACATTGCCCGGCCAGCGATTGCCCAGCAAGGCTGGGTAAGTCCCCGGCGCCAGACGACAGACCGGGCGCTGAATCTGCGCGCAAGCCTGCTGCATGAAATAGCGCGCCAGCAACAGGATGTCCTGTCCACGCTCGCGCAGCGGCGGCACTTCAACGTTGAGCACGTTGAGGCGGTAGAACAGGTCTTCGCGAAACAGGCCTTCGCTGACCATTTTTTCCAGATCGCGGTGGGTCGCGCTGAGGATGCGCACGTTGACCTTCACTTCACGATCACCGCCCACCCGGCGGAAACTGCCGTCATTCAAGAAACGCAGCAGTTTGGCCTGCAAGTACGGCGACATCTCGCCGATTTCATCGAGAAACACCGTGCCCTGGTTGGCCAGTTCCATCAGCCCCGGTTTGCCGCCGCGCGCCGCACCGGTGAAGGCGCCGGGGGCGTAGCCGAACAGCTCGCTTTCGGCGAGGTTTTCCGGCAGGGCGGCGCAGTTCAATGCCAGAAAGGGCGCGTTGTGCCGCGCACTGATGGCGTGGCAGGCGCGGGCGACCAGTTCCTTGCCGGTGCCGGTTTCGCCTTGGATCAGCAGCGGCGCATCGAGGGCCGCCACTCGTTGCGCACGGGCCTTGAGGGTGCGGATCGCCGGAGACTCGCCGAGTAGCGCATCGAAACCTTCAGCGTGGTCGTGGTGCAATGCCGAAAGTTGTTCGCCGATACGGTTCGGTTGATACAGGGTGAGCAGGGCGCCGGCATCGGTGATCGGCGTGGCGTCGAGCAACAGGGTCTGGCCGTTGACGGTAATTTCGCGCAGCGGCAAACGAAAACCATGTTCGAGCAACGTGTCGAGCAGGCCGGGATCGTTGAACAGTGCAGAGACGCTTTCACCGGCCGGTTCGCGACCGTACAACGCAATCAACGCCGGGTTGGCCAACAGCACCTTGCCGGCGCTGTCGAGGGCGAGCACCGGGTCAGTCATCGCCGCGAGCAACGCATCGAGCTGCAAGTGCCGGCGCTGGCCGGGGAGGATGTCGACCACCGTCACCGCTTCCACGCCGCGCACGCGAAACAGCGCATCCTTCAGCTCTTCGAGCACTTGCGGACTCAGGGTTGGCGCGTCGATGTAGACGTTCGGCGGGATCATCTCCACCGCATCCAGATTGAGATTGCGCCCACCGAGGATAGCCAGGACTTCCTGGGTGATGCCGACGCGGTCGATGAAGCTGACGTGGATACGCATGGGACGGTTCAGTGATCTGCAGAGCGGAGGGGGGCAAGTATGCCTTGGGCTTGGAGAGAGGTGAAAGCAAAAGCACCCTCACCCCAGCCCTCTCCCGGAGGGAGAGGGAGCCGATTGTGGAATGCTCACGAGGTACGCCGACTTGAACATACGCTTGTGAATCCACAATCGACTCGGTCTGTCAGGTCGATGTCTGCCGTCAGACACCTCACCCTGGCCCTCTCCCTCCGGGAGACGGCCAGGGTGAGGGGCTTTTGAGGGGTTACTCAAAATGCTCAAGATTGACCGGATCGCCGGATTTCATATCCAGTTGCTTGCGGATGTCTTCAAACATCATGTCGTAATGCTTGTGAACCGAACCGATCTGACTGTGCGTCTTGGGAATGCCGTACTTCTCGGCAATTTTCGTGACGTTGTTGGCAAAGTTGTAGGCCTCCTCTTTGGGCAGGAAGAAGGTCTCTTTCATGTCCTTGCCCTGAAGGTTGCCATGCATCGTGAACTGGATGCCTCTGCCTTTTTGAGGATCGGTGAACACCTCGTAGTCAAGGTGCACGTTGTAACTGACGTCGTCAGGGGTCAACGCGTGCCGCTCGATATGCAAATGACCGGGTTCGAATTGGGCCATGGGTTTCTCCTTTCAAGGCATGGGAGAAGGGCAGACCCCGGGCCTGCCCTCGCCGTTTCTTTTTATCGGTAACTGATACCGGGCTTCGCGGTGCTGACCCGTGTACCGGCGGTGCCCTGGACAATCGCTTCGATGTCCGCGAGCGAGCCGATTACCGCAACCTTGCCAGTATGGCGCGCAAATTCGCAGGCTGCCTGCACCTTCGGTCCCATGGAGCCAGCGGCGAAACCGAGGCGTTCGAGCTCATCCGGATGGGCTTCGGCGATGGCTTTCTGCGTCGGTTTGCCGTAATCGATGAACGCCGCGTTGACGTCGGTAGCGATCACCAGCAAGTCGGCTTCCAGTTGCTCGGCCAGCAGCGACGAGCACAGGTCCTTGTCGATCACCGCTTCGATGCCCTTGAGATTACGGTGCTCGTCATACATGGTCGGAATGCCGCCGCCGCCCGCGCAAATGACGATGCTGCCCTTGTCCAGCAGCCACTTGATCGGACGGATTTCGAAGATGCGCTTTGGCCGGGGACTGGCCACCACGCGGCGATACTTGTCGCCATCCGGGGCAATCGCCCAGCCTTTTTCAGCGGCGAGTTTTTCCGCCTCGGCCTTGTCGTAGACCGGACCGATCGGCTTGGTCGGATTCTTGAACGCCGGGTCGTTGGCGTCGACTTCAACCTGCGTCAGCAGGGTGGCGAATGGCACTTCGAAGTCGAGCAGGTTGCCCAGTTCCTGTTCGATGATGTAACCGATCATGCCTTCGGTTTCGGCACCGAGCACGTCCAGCGGGTAAGGAGTGACAGAGGTGTAGGCCGCCGCTTGCAGCGACAGCAGGCCGACTTGCGGGCCATTGCCGTGGGCGATGACCAGTTGGTTGCCGGAATGGATCTTGGCGATTTGCTCGGTGGCGATGCGGATGTTGGCGCGCTGATTGTCAGCGGTCATCGGCTCACCACGGCGGAGCAGGGCGTTACCGCCCAGAGCTACGACGATGCGCATGGTGCATGTCCTTCTAAAACCAGAGAAATGACAGACAACTCGACCTCCCTGTTGGAACCACAATCCCCTGTGGGAGCGAGCCTGCTCGCGAAGGCGTCAGATCAGTCGACATCTCTGTTGAATGACCCACCGCTTTCGCTGGCAGGCGAGCCCCCACCTTGGGTACCGGTTCCTTGAGTGGGAGCTATTTCAATTACAGATCAGCCAGGGTCGAGACCAGGATCGCCTTGATCGTGTGCATGCGGTTTTCCGCTTGCTCGAACGCGATGCAGGCAGGCGACTCGAACACGTCGTCGGTCACTTCGATGCCGTTGGCCAGATGCGGATACTGTTCGGCGATTTGCTTGCCGACTTTGGTATCGCTGTTGTGGAACGCCGGCAGGCAGTGCATGAACTTGGTGCGCGGGTTACCGGTGGCTTTCATCAGCTCGGCGTTGACCTGATACGGCAGCAGTTGCTGGATACGTTCGGCCCAGGCTTCCACCGGCTCGCCCATCGACACCCAGACGTCGGTGTGGATGAAATCGACGCCTTTGACCGCCGCTTTCGGGTCTTCGGTCAGGGTGATGCGCGCACCGCTTTCTTGCGCGTACTTGTTGCAGCGCTCGACCAGATCGTCATGCGGCCACAGGGCTTTCGGCGCGCAGATGCGCACGTCCATGCCGAGTTTGGCGCCGACCAGCAGCAGCGAGTTGCCCATGTTGTTGCGCGCATCGCCGAGGTAGGCGTAGCTGATTTCATGGATCGGCTTGTCGGCGTGCTCACGCATGGTCAGCACGTCGGCGATCATTTGCGTCGGGTGATATTCATCCGTCAGACCGTTGAACACCGGCACGCCGGCAAACTTGGCCAGCTCTTCGACGATTTCCTGTTTGAAACCACGGTATTCGATGGCGTCGTACATGCGCCCCAGCACGCGGGCGGTGTCTTTCATGCTTTCCTTGTGGCCGATCTGCGAAGAGTTCGGGTCGATGTAGGTGACGTTGGCACCTTGGTCATAGGCCGCCACTTCGAAGGCGCAACGGGTCCGGGTCGAGGTTTTTTCGAAGATCAGGGCGATGTTGTTGCCCTTCAGGTGTTGTTGCTCGGTGCCGGTGTATTTCGCGCGTTTCAGATCGCGGGACAGGTCGAGCAGATAGCGCAACTCACGTGGGGTGTGGTGTTCCAGGCTGAGCAGGTTACGGTTGTGGATGTTGAACGCCATGATGATTCTCCTTGGATTCGGTAATCGGCCCGGCCGCTACGAGGTGGGTGCGGCCGGGGGGATGGTCGTTTAGTAATCGATAGGGTCGCGGATGATCGGGCAGGTCATGCAGTGGCCACCGCCACGGCCTCGGCCCAGTTCACCGGCGCTGATGGTGATGACTTCCACGCCTGCCTTGCGCAGCAGGGTGTTGGTGTAGGTGTTGCGGTCGTAGCCGATGACCACGCCCGGCTCCACGGCCACCACGTTATTGCCGTCGTCCCATTGCTCGCGTTCAGCGGCGAAGCTGTTGCCGCCGGTTTCCACCACGCGCAATTTCGCCAGGTTGAGAGCCTTGGCGACGGTGTCGAGGAAGCTGCCTTCTTCGCGGCGGATGTCGATGCCGCCCTGTTTGCTTTCGTCTGGTCGCAGGGTGAAGGCAACGATCTGGTTCACCACCTCAGGGAAAATCGTCACCAGGTCGCGGTCGCAGAAGCTGAATACGGTGTCCAGGTGCATCGCCGCGCGGGACTTCGGCAGGCCGGCGACGATGACTTTTTCTACGGCTTTGTTCTTGAACAGGTTCAGCGCCAGTTGGCCGATGGCCTGACGGGACGAGCGTTCGCCCATGCCGATCAGCACCACGCCGTTGCCGATTGGCATCACATCGCCGCCCTCAAGGGTGGAGCTGCCGTGATCCTTGTCCGGGTCGCCGTACCAGATCTCGAATTCGGCGTTGGTGAACTGCGGATGGAATTTGTAGATGGCGGTCGTCAGCAGGGTTTCCTGACGGCGCGCCGGCCAGTACATCGGGTTCAGCGTCACGCCACCGTAGATCCAGCAGGTGGTGTCGCGGGTGAACTGGGTGTTCGGCAGCGGCGGCAGAATGAAGCTGGAATGGCCGAGGAAGTCGCGGAACATCTGGATGGTCTTGCCGCCGAAACTGTCCGGCAGATCATCGGCGGAGACGCCGCCAATCAGGAACTCGGCGATGTGCCGTGGTTCGAGGCTTTTCAGCCAGGATTTGACTTCGCTGACCAGGCCCAGGCCCACCGAGTCGGCGGTGACCTTGCGCTCCAGAATCCAGTCCAGCGCTTCGGGCATGGCAACGATGTCGGTCAGCAGGTTGTGCATTTCCAGCACATCAATGCCGCGCTCGCGCATCTTGGTGACGAAGTCGAAATGGTCGCGCTTGGCCTGGGCAACCCAGAGCACGTCATCGAACAACAGTTCATCGCAGTTGTTCGGGGTCAGCCGCTGATGGGCCAGACCTGGGGAGCAAACCATGACTTTGCGCAGTTTGCCGGCTTCGGAATGGACGCCGTACTTAACTTTTTCCGTGGTCATTGCAGTGATCCTCCAGATTACAAATCAAGGGTTACAAAGTCAGGAAGCCGTCGTAGAGTCCATAGGCTGCCACCAGGGCGCCCACGACCACTGCGGCGAAAATCAGCTTCTCGACGTTAGTGAAAACCGGTTGCTTGAGTTCCAGCTTGGCCTTGGCGAACAGGATCGCGCCGGGGGCGTAGAGCAGCGCCGAGAGCAGCAGGTACTTGACCCCGCCGGCGTATAACAGCCACATCGCGTAGATCAGGGCGACGCCGCCGATGATCAGATCCTTGCGCCGTTCGGCGGCGAAACCTTCGTAGCTCTCGCCACGTACCGCCAACAGCACGGCATAGGCTGCCGACCACAGGTACGGCACCAGAATCATCGATGTGGCGAGGTAGATCAGCGACAGGTAGGTGCTGGCCGAGAACAGGGTGATGACGAGGAAAACCTGCACCATCGCGTTGGTCAGCCACAGGGCGTTGACCGGTACGTGGTTGGCGTTTTCGCGGCGCAAAAACTCCGGCATGGTGTGGTCTTTGGCCGCGGCGAACATGATCTCCGCGCACAGCAGCACCCACGACAGCAGCGCCCCCAGCAAGGAGATGATCAGGCCGACGCTGATCAGCACCGCCCCCCAGTGACCGACCACATGTTCCAGCACGGCGGCCATCGACGGATTCTGCAGTTTGGCCAGTTCCGGCTGAGTCATGATGCCCAGCGACAGCACGTTCACCAGCACCAGGAACAGCAGCACGGTGATGAAACCGATGACGGTGGCCTTGCCGACGTCGGAGCGCTTTTCCGCCCGCGCCGAGAAGATGCTGGCGCCCTCGATACCGATGAACACCCACACGGTGACCAGCATCATGTTGCGCACCTGGTTCATCACGCTGCCCAGATCCGGGTTTTTCACGCCCCAGATGTCAGCGGTGAAGATGTCCAGTTTGAAGGCGAAGATCGCGATCAACACAAACAGCAGTAGCGGCACGACCTTGGCGACCGTGGTCACCAGGTTGATGAACGCCGCTTCCTTGATGCCGCGCAGTACCAGAAAGTGCACCGCCCACAGCAGCACCGATGCGCCGATCACCGCCGCGACGGTATTGCCCTCACCGAAAACCGGAAAGAAATACCCGAGGGTGCTGAACAACAGAACGAAATAGCCGACGTTGCCCAGCCAGGCGCTGATCCAGTAACCCCAGGCGGACGAGAAACCCATGTAATCGCCGAAACCGGCCTTGGCGTAGGCGTAGACACCGCCGTCCAGGTCAGGCTTGCGATTGGCGAGGGTTTGAAAGACAAAAGCGAGGGTGAGCATGCCGACAGCAGTGATGGCCCATCCGATCAGCACCGCGCCGACGTCGGCGCTGGCGGCCATGTTTTGTGGCAAAGAAAATATCCCGCCGCCGATCATCGAGCCGACTACCAACGCAACCAGTGCACCGAGTCGTAGTTTTCCGGGAGCTTCAGACATTGCATGACTCCATTGCAGGAGAGAAGAGATCACAGCGTAGTTCTGTTGTCTGTTCGAACAGCTGACTTAGATCAGTTCATGGCCACATTCCATTGTTAATGAATGACTTATGAAAGAGCTGATGGCATAAATCTGCTGCCCGAAGAGGCCCGTTCCAGAGGCTTTTGGCAGATTTGTTTGGGAATTGCTCCCATTACTTTCGAGTTATCACGCTAGTTTGTTTTCAGCTTTTGGCAAATTTTTCACAGCTGTTTTCAGTACAGAATCGAATAATCAGGATTTGCGCACAAAAATGATTAACCGTGCTGGTCGTTAGCGTCGTTGGCTATATATAAAAGGCGTTAATTGGCGTTATTCAATAAACGTACTTACGCTTTATCCGTTTAGTTAATACCTGATGTTTCAAGGCGCTCGCCGCCGAACAGGAAAGGGAGACTGGAATGTCGCAACCGACGCAAAAACTGCAACTGGGTGCGTTGATTGCCCTGGTGGTGGGGTCGATGATTGGCGGGGGGATTTTCTCGCTGCCGCAGAACATGGCGGCCCGCGCCGATGCCGGGGCGATCCTGATCGGCTGGGGGATCACGGCCATCGGCATGCTGACCCTGGCGTTCGTGTTCCAGACCCTGGCCAATCGCAAGCCGGAGCTGGATTCCGGCGTCTACGCCTACGCCAAGGCCGGGTTCGGTGATTACATGGGATTCTCGTCGGCCTGGGGTTACTGGATCAGTGCGTGGCTGGGCAACGTCGGCTATTTCGTTCTGCTGTTCAGCACGCTCGGGTATTTCTTTCCGGTGTTCGGCCAGGGCAATACGCCCATCGCCATCGGCTGTGCGTCGGTGCTGCTGTGGGCGGTGCACTTCCTGGTGATGCGCGGGATCAAGGAAGCGGCGTTCATCAATCAGGTGACCACCGTGGCGAAGATCTTGCCGCTGATCATGTTCATCGTCATTGCGGCGTTGGCGTTCAATGCCGACATCTTTACCCGCGACATCTGGGGGCGCAGCAACCCGAGCTTCGGCGGGGTGATGGATCAGGTGCGCAACATGATGCTGGTCACCGTGTTCGTGTTCATCGGCATCGAAGGCGCCAGCGTGTACTCGGCGCGGGCGGAGAAACGCAGCGACGTCGGACGTGCCACGGTGATCGGTTTTATTGGCGTGCTGGCGTTGCTGGTGCTAGTGAATGTGCTGTCGCTGGGGATCATGAGCCAGCCGGAACTGGCGCAACTGCAAAACCCGTCGCTGGCGGCGGTGCTGGAACATATCGTCGGCCCGTGGGGGGCGTTGCTGATCAGCATTGGCCTGGCCATTTCGCTGCTTGGGGCGTTGCTGTCCTGGGCGCTGCTGTGTGCAGAAATCCTCTTCGCCACCGCCCGCGACAAAACCATGCCGGCGTTCCTGAAAAAGGAAAATGCCAACCATGTGCCGGTCAACGCGCTGTGGCTGACCAACGTGATGATCCAGATTTTTCTGTTGATCACGCTTTTCTCGGCGGGCACTTACACCAGTCTGATTTATCTGGCGTCGTCGATGATTCTCGTCCCGTATCTGTGGTCGGCGGCCTATGCGGTGTTGCTCAGCGGGCGGGGTGAAACCTACGAACACGCCTCGGCGGAGCGCACCAAGGATCTGCTGATCGGCGGCATCGCCCTGTGTTACGCGGTGTGGTTGTTGTACGCCGGTGGGGTGAAATACCTGCTGCTGTCGGCGCTCCTGTATGCGCCGGGAGTGATCCTGTTTGCCAAGGCCAAGCATGAGGCCGGTGAGCCGCTGTTCACCCATGTCGAGAAGGGGATTTTCACCTGCGTGATCATCGGCGCGGGACTGGCGGCGTATGGGTTGTACAGCGGTGTGTTGTCGTTGTGAGGTTGTCGCTGGCGTATCGACTGCCGTCGATTGTGGATGCCCAGCCAATCTTTCAAGTCGGTGAGTTTCTTGAATATCCCCCCATCAGTCCCCTCTCCCTCTGGGAGAGGGTTAGTGAGGGGCTTTTTTAGAGCCACTGTGGGTTATGGGTGCCCAACTCGGTGGCCGGCAACGCCCACTGAATTGGCGTGCCGCTGATCTTCACCGGCACCTGCAAACGATGCGCCGGCCCCCACGGAGTCTGCTCCACCCGCGAGTCTTGATCGTGTCCATCCTCCGCGCGCAACGCTTCGCTCGTTCCCGGTCCGTGCTCGATCAACAGCCTGGCGGTACGCGCCAGCGACAAGCGTGCTGAGCCGCCGCGACCGCTGCGCAAACCTTCGGTGAGCAATTTGAGTGCACTCGCCGCCATCAGATAACCGGTCGCATGATCCAGCGCCTGCACCGGTAACGGCGTCGGTTTCTCGGCCTGCTGCCAGTGCATTCCGGCCTCTGCGATGCCGCTGCTCATCTGCACCAGGCTGTCGAAACCGCGGCGGTTCTGCCATGGGCCGCTCCAGCCGTAGGCGTTGAGGCAAACGTCGATCAGCCCGGGCGCCAGTTGCCGGCGGCGTTCGCTGCCGAAACCAAGATGCTCCAACGCATCGGCGCGGTAACCGTGGAGCAGAATGTCGGCCTCCTTGAGCAAACTCTCGAACACCGCGCGATCCGCCGGATCGTGCAGGTCCAGCCGTGCGCAACGCTTGCCGAGGGTCATCTCCGGGACCACGCCGGGCTCGTTCCAGGTCGGCGGGTCAATGCGCAACACATCGGCGCCTAGGCCGGCGAGAAAGCGGCTGGCTGTGGGGCCGGCGAGCACGCGCGTCAGGTCGAGCACTTTGATCCCGGCCAACGGTTGCGCTGCCGAGCCTCGCCACGGCTGTTGCATGGCGTCTGGTGAATCGATGAAGAGCACCAACGGTTCGGCATTTACGGCAAGGCCTTGCGGGTGATTCTGCCACTGCGTCCAGCTGCGCATTTCGGCAGCGCAGCCCTTGGCCTCGACCACGGCGTGCTCCAGGTCCGCGCTGATCCATTGCGCGACTTTCGCCGCCATCGCCGCTCGGTCAGCACAGGCTCCGAGCACACGTTCAGCGGCGGCGCGGTGATGGGGGGCGTTGGTGTGCAGGCGAATCCAGCCGTCCTGGGTGGCGTAGTCGCCGGCGACCGGGTCCCACAACGGCGGCACTTGCCAACCGACGGGGCGCAGCGAGGTCGAGAACCAGAACGAGGCCAGGCGCCGGTCGACTTCAACGCTGGGCAGGTCACCGGTTTGCGCGTGGATCAATTCGCTGACGGCCTGACCGGCAGCGGCCATGCTGGCGCAGGCAAGGTCGGTGACGGCGAACGCCGAAGGCAGGGCGCCTGGGCCGTTGAATGCCACCGGCGTGCGGGACAAGCCGAGCGCGGCTTGAATGGACGTGAGTAAATCAGTCATCGAAGGCCCTCCGGAACAAGAGGGCGATGATAGTGCAAAAGAATGTCGGGTTAGATGAAAACGCCAGCGGGTGAACGCTTACCCCTGTGGGAGCGAGCCTGCTCGCGAAAGCGGTGGATCAGTCACATTAGTGTTGAATGTGCTGCCGTCTTCTCGAGCAGGCTCGCTCCCACAGGGATTTTTGCAGGTTTGCTAGACCCGGAACTGATCCATCAACTTCATCTGCTGGCTGGCCAGCGCATTGAGCTGGCTGCTGATCGCTGCCGATTCGGTGGCTTGTTCAGTCAGGGTTTCGGTGACGGTGCGAATCGCCGACACGTTACGGTTGACCTCTTCGGCCACCGCGCTCTGCTGTTCAGCCGCGCTGGCAATTTGCAGGTTCATGTCGCTGATCACCGTCACCGCGTCGCTGATCTTGCCCAGTGCATCCACAGCCTGGCGGATTTGCCCGGCGTTGTTGTGCGCCTGAGTCTGGCTCGAGTGCATGGTTGCGACCACGCCACGGGTGCCGGTCTGAATGCGCTCGATCACCACACGAATCTCTTCCACCGAATCCTGGGTGCGCTTGGCGAGGTTGCGCACCTCGTCCGCCACCACCGCGAAACCACGCCCGCTCTCACCGGCACGGGCCGCTTCGATGGCGGCGTTGAGTGCCAGCAGGTTGGTCTGCTCGGCGATGCTGCGGATCACTTCCAGTACCGAGCCGATCTGCTCGCTGTTGACCGCCAGCGCTTCGACTTCGGTCACCGCTTTGCTGACCTCGTCGGCCAGTTGGTTGATGTCGCGGGTGCTGCGCTCGATGATCGACATGCCGTCCTTGGCCGACTGATCGGCTCCTTTGGCGGCATTGGCGGCATTTGAGGCGCTGTTGGCGACGTCGTGGGCAGTGGCGCTCATTTCGTTGGACGCAGTGGCGACCTGATCGATTTCGCGGAACTGCACCTGCATGCCTTCACTGGTCTGGCGGGCGATCTCCGAAGACTGGTCAGCGGTGCCGCGCGCCTCGGTGATGCTCTGCTTGATCTGGGCGATGGTCGGCTGCAGCTTGTCGAGGAAACGGTTGAACCAGCTCACCAGTTCGCCCAATTCGTCTTTCTTGCTGTAGTTCAGGCGCTGGGTCAGGTCGCCTTCACCGCTGGCGATGTTCTTCAGCATCTCGGCCACGCTGTTGATCGGCCGGGTCACGCCGGACGCGGTCAGCCAGATCAACAGCAGGCCCACCACGCCGGCCACTACAGCGACCAGCAGCGCAGTGATCACGCCGGTTTTCTGGGCGTCATCGAGCACCGCTTGCAGCTGGACCGAATCGGCCAGCAGAACTTGTTTCGGCAGGTCGATGACCACACCCCAGGCCCGCGAGTTGCCTATCGGATCGACCGGGTAAACCGCGCGGATCAGGTCGCCCTGTTCGAGGATTTTCGGTGTGCCGGACGCGAGCAGTTGCAGCACATCCTGGCCATTGGCGCCGAGGGCGTCATTGATCTTTTTGCCGACCTTGGTCGCGTCTGAACTGTCGGCGCCCAACACGCCGCTGCCAGAAACGATGAGCATGTGCCCGGCATTGTTGAAAAGATTGCGCTGGGACTCGACGGCCGCCGCCTGCAGGGCATCGAGTGCGATGTCGATACCGACCACGCCGATGGCTTTGCCGTCGACGATCAACGGCACGGAAATGGTCGTCATGAGCATTTCCTTGCCGCCGACGGTGTCGGCATACGGATCGAGCAGGCAGGTGCGCTTGTTGTCGCGAGGGCAGGTGTACCAGCTGTTATAAGGCGTGCCGCTGACGCTCAGGGTGGTTTTGGTCAGGTCGTCTTCAACCATGATCGTGTTCAGCGAGGCGCCGGCTGCGCGGCTCCAGTAGGAGGCAAACCGTCCGGCTTCGTTGGACTGGCGAGCGGCGTCGTTGGCGAATTCGCTGTCCTTGCCGTCGAGGCTGTTCGGTTCGAAGGCGAGCCAGATGCCGAGCACTTTGTCGTTACGCTCGAACGCGGTTTTCAGGCTCAGGTTCAACTCTTCCCGCAAGGCGCCGGCGTCCAGCGACCGCTTGGCGGCCATCACCCGCAGGTCCTTGATCTGGTCGGCCAGGGCAGTGATCACGGTCAGGCTTTCGCCGAAGGTTTTCTGCACCCGCACGGCTTGTTCCGCCGCTTTGGCTTGCAGCAGGTTCTGCACACTGGCGGTAAGCAGCTTGTTGCTGGAGTTGCTGACCAGTTCGTCGTTCTGATTGGTCTGGTAGATGTTCATGCCGACGATCAGCGCGACCACACCGAGCAGGCACAGGCCGGAGAGCAGGACGATTTTCAGGCGAATGGACAGAGAGTCGAACATGGGGCGATCTCGCGAATGAATAAACGGGTGGCATGCGGGCACCAAGTACCCGGCCAAATCCATTCAGCGCCATTCAATGCTCATCGGCGTGGAGCGGGAGCGCATGAGGCGGCTGCCGACGAACGGTCAGTGCTAAACGTTTGCGCAGGGGAAAGTGCTGAAAAAGCGGGAAATTACAGGGATGTTTCCAGGCTGTGACCGGTGCATGACCGGCCATCGGCAAACTGTTGGCGGCTGATCAAACAGGTTTTGCCAGGGATTCGGGGCGCGACCAGATCCACAGATTGCCCAGGCTCATCCCGGCAATCGCCAGATAAACGGGCCAGCCGTGATCGAGCATCACCAGCATCAGCGTGGCGCACAGCAACATGCTCAGCGTGGCGCTGACTTTGGCTTTGCGGGCGATGATCCTGCCGTTGCGCCAGTTACTCAGGATCGGCCCGAACAGGCGATGGTTTTCCAGCCAGGCGCTCAGGCGCGGCGAACTGCGAGTTGCAGCCCAAGCGGCGAGCAGGATGAACTCGGTGGTCGGCAGGCCGGGCACGACGATGGCAATCAGGCCGATGCCGAGGCTGACATAGGCCAGCAGGCCGAACAGCAGACGGGCGAGTTTCGAGGAGGCGGGTTGCGGCATGGGCTCGTGATTGCAGTGAGGCGAGATGGGAATCTTACAGACTTACGCAGATCACTGTGGGAGCTGGCAAGCCAGCTCCCACAGGTTTTGCGGTGTGTCGGGAATCAGGCGGGTTCGGCTTCGGTGGCGTAAGCCTGTTCCAGCAGCACGGTGAAGCGGTTGAACGCGTCGAGCGCGCCTTGCTCGACTTCGGCCTCTTCTTCAGCGCTGAACGTAAGCGCATCGAGGGTGCGCACGAAGCGCTTCCAGCCTTCGGCGCGGCCGCCCTCCGGCTCGCCGAGGTGACGGGCGCCGAAGGTTTCGCTCAGCTCCAGCGCCACGGCGCGTTTGATCAGGAACGCAGCGCCGAGCTTTGAGCCTTCGGAAACGAAGATCCAGCCCAGCGCGCGAGCCTTGCTCGGTTTTTTTACCGCGCCGGCCACCGGCGCCGGCACTTCGGTGTCGAGGTCGGCGAGGTCTGCCCTGGCGGCTTCGGCGCGGCAGCGGGCCGGCAGATCCGGGACGATGGCGGTCAGTTCGGCATCGTTGTACAGGTCGACCAGTTCCGACTGAAACAGGTACTGCGCGACCACGAAACGGGCGAAGCTGGCGCGGGTCCCGAACGGTGCGTGAGCCTTCACCAGCGCATCGAGTTTGCTGTGTGGCTCGTGGGTGATCTGGTTCAAGCGTTGCGAACGCAGGGCAGGGCGTTGTTCGGTGTCTTGAGTGGTCATGGGAAATCCTTGAGAAAAAGAGGCGCTTGCTAACGAGACGAACCAGCCAGCGCCCGAGCGTAAAAAAACCTCACGGCGTGATGGATGACCACGCGCCGTGAGGTGGGCCGGATCAGATGTCCCAGATCAGGTTGATCGCGAAGTTGCGGCCCGGTTGGGTCAGGCGATCAAGGTTGGCCGGTTGCGTCACCGAGGCCTCGCCGACGCTGTCGTAACCGCGCACGTCATCCCACAGCCAGTACTTCTTGTCAGTCAGGTTGTAGATGCCGCCGCTGACCGTCACGTCGTCGGTGACTTTGTAATAACCGGCCAGATCAAGAATGCCGAAGCCCGGGGTTTTGAACTGGCTGCTGACGCCGTCCGGCGACTTGAAGTTGCTGTCGTCAACGCGATCCTTTTTCTTCACCACGGTCCAGCTCAGCAGGCCGCCGTAGTTGTCCTGGTCGTAACCCAGGCCGAACACGCCGGTCAGCGGGTTGACGCTGTTAAGCGGCTCGCCGGTATCGTTGTTGCGGCCGTAGGCGTAGGCAATCGAGCCTTGGGTGTAGAGGCCTTGCGGCGCGCCGAACGCATCCAGATTCAGACGACCTTTGACCTCTGCGCCCTTGATGGTCGCGTGCTTGATGTTGCTCGACTGGAAGGTCAGCTCATCGTAGCCAGGGGTAACGGCGTCTTCGTTGATGAAGTCGCGGTACTTGTTATAGAACACCGCCACGTCGAACGAGCCTTGCTCGAAGTTGCCGCGCAGACCGGTCTCGAAGCTTTTGCTCTTTTCCGGTTCGAGGTCTGGATTCGGCGCCACGTTGTAGCCGGTGGTGTTGTTTTCGAAGCGACCGTACAACGCTTTTGCGGTCGGGGTGCGGAAGCCTTCGGCGTACTGACCGTACCAGGTGTAGTGCTCGGTCAGGGCGTAGGTCAGGCCGAATTTTGGCGAGACTTTATGCCAGGTCTTGTTCTCGTCGCTGACGGTGCCCAGGCCATCGGCGGCCACGGTGTTGAGGAATTCCTCAGTGATGTGCGGCTTGAGCTGGGTGTAGTCGTAGCGCAGGCCGGGCAGGAAGGTCCAGTTGTTCCAGCTGATCTGATCCTGAGCGAACAGGCTGTAGGTGTTGATGGTCGGGTCCGGGAAGTCGGTGGCCTTTTTCAGTACGTCAGCGGTACTGGTCGCACCAATGGCCGTGCAGCCGCGACCGACCGCCAGACACTTGCCGTCGCCGCTGCGCGAACCGGTGACTTTCTGTTGCTTGATCGTGGTGCCGTAGGTCAGCACGTGATCGGTGTCGCCGATGGCAAACGCCTTGTCCAGTTGTGCGTCGAACACCCACTGCTTTTCTTCGTAGATCGTGTCGCGAGTGCGCAGCACTTTACGGGTGATCGGGTAGTAGAACTCTTCGGTGCTCTGGTCGGTCTTGGCGATCTGGTGGTTGAGGCTCCACTTCACGTGGTCGACCAGCAGGTTGTCGAGGGCGAACGAGTGTTCGAGGCCGAAACGCTCACGGGTGATGGTGTCGTTGCCGGTGCGCCACTGGTACATGCCGCCGGGCAGTACGCTGTCGGGAATGGTCGGGGCGCCGTTGAAGTACGGGCCGCCGTAGGCGCTTTTCTGATCCGTGTCACGATCATCCTTGTACTTTTCGTAGGTCAGGCCCAGACGCGAGTCTTCGTTGTAGTTCCAGCCGAGCTTGGCCAGCACGTTGCTGGCCTTGACGTCTTCCGGGTTGGCGGCGGTGCGCTCAAGGCCGGTGCCGTTGTTGCTGCCGTAGGAATCGGTTTCGTGACCGTCGCGCTGGCTGTAGTGCAGCAAGCCGTCGAACTGATCGGCACGTCCGGCGACGGTGGCGGATTTCAGCCAGCTCTCGTCAGCGGAGCTGTAACCGCTTTTCAGGCGCGCACCGACGTCTTTGCCGGGCTTGATGATGTCATCGGCATCGAGGGTGTAATAACTGACGGCGCCACCGATAGCGTTGCTGCCGTACAGCACCGAGGCCGGGCCACGGAGGATTTCCACACGTTTGACGATTTCCGGGTCAACGTAATTGCGTTGGGTCTTGGCATACGGGCCGTTGAAGAAAGCCTCCGGCACTTCGACACCGTCGACCTGGGTGAGGATGCGGTCGCCGTCGATGCCGCGAATGTTGTAGCCGCTGATGCCGCCACGGGTGCCGGCACCACCGACGGAAACGCCCGGCTCGTAGCGCACCAGATCCTTGATGGTGTTGACGTTGTTGCGGTCCAGATCCTGACGGGTCTGCACGGTGACGGTCGCCGGCACGCTGCTGACCGACTGTTCCTGGCGGGTGGCGCTGATGGTCACTTGATCGAGGTTCAGCGTACCGCTGGCGTTGCGCTTCTCCAGCACGACGTTGTGGTTGCCGAGTTTGCGGAAGCTCAGGTTGGTCCCCACCAACAGACGTTCCAGGGCTTTTTCCGGTGGCAGCGAGCCACGCACGCCCGGCGATGAAACGCCCTGACCCAATGCTGCCGGCAAGCCGACCTGCCAGCCGGTTACGGCAGTGAAGGCATTGAGCGCCGACACCAGCGGCTGCTGGCCGATGGAGAACGAATAGTCGCCCATGTTGCGTGTCGGTTGCTCGGTGGCCGCCATCAGCGGCGCGGTGCCGGCCATCAGGATGGCGGCGGTCAGCAGCGACAGCACGCGGGAAGGGGAAGCAGTCTGGCGGGTAAGGCGAGAGGACATCGATAGCGCTCCGTGTCGCACGAATCTTTATAGGTGCTGATTGGCATCGCGTGATGCGAATCAATTGCATTGGCTATAACGAGACGAACGAACTTTCGCTATCGAGTAAAAATAATTCTCATTTAGTTCAAGATCACCAGCGCAGGGAATTCCTGCAGGCGCGCCGAGGTGATGTGGGCGAGGGAGCGGACCACGTCGAGCGGTTGATCGAGCCGGTAGTTACCGGTCACGGCGACATTCGCCAGTTGCTCGTTGGTGTTGATGATCCAGCCCGGGTAGTAGCGGCGCAGTTCGGCCAACACCTGATTCAGCGGGCAGTTCTCGAACACCAGTCGGCCTTGTACCCAGGCCAGGTCGGTGTTCACGTCGAGCCTGGCCGGGCGATCAAAACCGTTCGGGCCAATCCGAATACTTTCCCCGGCAGTCAGCCGCACTCGGGCATCGTTGTGCGTCGCACGCAAGTCGACATCGCCGCGCTGCACATTGACCTGCGCCACGCCATCGAGATAACGCACAGCGAACGCGGTATCGCGCACGCTGGCAGTGACCGGGCCGGCGTCGATTTCCAGCGGCTGACTACGGCCGTTGGCGATCTCGAAAAACGCCTCGCCCTGAAACAACCGGGCGACGCGTTGCTGATCGTTGATCGTGCTGGAGAACGCCGAGTTGGTATTGAGCAGGACTTTCGAGCCGTCCTCCAGTTGCAGACGCTGACGCTCGCCGACCACCGTGAGATGGTCGGCCTGAATGCGCATCGGCAAATTACTGAAACTGAACAACCCGAGAATCAGCACGGCTGCGGTCGCCAGCGGTTTCCAGTGCGGGCGCAGACGTTTGAGGAAGGTGACTTTCTCAGGTACAGCCGCGAGGTTTTGCGCGCACTGGGCGACTTGCGGGCCGTCCCAGATTGCCTGGGCCCTGGCGAACGCTTCGGCATTCAACGGATCGGCTGCCAGCCAGGCATGGAATTGCCGGGTCTGCTCATCGTTCGGGCTGCCGAGCACGATGAGCCAGTCCAGAGCCTGGTCCATTGCGCTTGCAGCGTCCCGCGCCGAGTCCGGCGAAGGCGAGCGGTGGGTGTCCGTCACGGTGTTTCCTCAGGGCTTCTGGCGAAGCAGTTTCCAGCTTCAAGCTGCAAGCTGCAAGCCAGATGCGTGTACTGCTTTTCGTTTTTACTTGGAGCTTGAAGCTTACAGCTTGCCGCTGCTGTCGTGTCGTTCGGCGACGCCGATGCAAATGCTCATGATCAACTTCAGTTCCTTCTGCACGGTGCTGAGAGAGACATTCAACTCGTCAGCGATTTCCTGATAGCTGTGCCCGTGCAGGCGGCTGAGAATGAAGATCTGTTGCTGGCGTGGGCTGAGTTGACTGAGGCTCACGTTCAAGCGCTCCAGCATCTGCTCGGCGTGGGCGGCGTCTTCGGCACTGCTGGCGGGGGCGGCGACGCTGTGCACGACATCCTGCGGCACGTCGTCGATCATGGTTCGCGAATGGATCTTGCGCGCGCGCAGATGATCCAGCGCCAGATTGCGCGCGGTCTGGAAAACAAAAGGTTCGAGGTGATCGATGGCCCGCTCGGTCAACGCCCGCGTCACGCGCAGGTAGGTCTCCTGCAACAGGTCTTCAGCGGTGCTGTGATTGTTGACCATCCGTTCCAGCGTCCGCAGCAGGGACGTGCGCTGGGTGAGGAAGACATGGTTGAAGCGCGATTGACTCACGGGAGAACCTGATCCATTTTGAGCGAATGATAATGCTTATCATCTAGTCGAGTGGTCAAGCCCTGAATTTGAAAGCTGCGCAAAAACTGTGGGAGCGAGCCTGCTCGCGAAAGCGCTGCATCAGCCAACATAAATGTTTAATGACACATCGTATTCGCGAGCAGGCTCGCTCCCACAGGGATGGGATTATTCGGCGTTACACAGTGCCAGGCAGTTATCCAGCATGCGGTTGGAGAAGCCCCATTCGTTGTCATACCAGGCCAGCACCTTCAGCAGTTTGCCGCTGGATTTGGTGTGGTTGGCATCGAAGATCGACGACAACGGGTTGTGATTGAAGTCGCTGGAAACCAGCGGCAGCGTGTTGTAGCCCAGAATTTTCGAATGCTGGCTGGCCGATTTCATCAGCGCATTGACCTCATCGGCCGATGCTTCGCGCTTCAATTGCACGGTCAAATCCACCAGCGACACATTGATCACCGGCACCCGCACGGCCATACCGGTCAGTTTGCCCGCCAGTTCCGGCAGTACCAGACCCACCGCTTCAGCAGCGCCGGTTTTGCTCGGGATCATGTTTTGCGTGGCCGAACGCGCACGGTACGGATCGGTGTGATAGACGTCGGTGAGGTTCTGGTCATTGGTGTAGGCGTGAATGGTGGTCATCAGACCGCTTTCGATCCCCAACTCGCGGTGCAGCACCTGCGCAACCGGCGCCAGGCAGTTGGTGGTGCACGAAGCGTTGGAGATGATCTGGTGCGACTGGCGCAGAATGTCGTGGTTTACACCGTAAACGACAGTGGCGTCGGCGCCTTTGGCCGGGGCCGAGATGATCACTTTGCGTGCGCCGGCGCTAATATGCGCGGCGGCTTTGGCACGGTCGGTGAACAGACCGGTGCATTCAAACACCACATCAATCTTTTCTGCGGCCCACGGCAGGTCGGCCGGGTTGCGGATCGCGCTGACCGCAATGCGGTCGCCATTGACAGTCAGACTTTCATTGTCATGCTCGACTTGCGCGTCGAACGTGCCGTGAACGGTGTCGTATTTGAGCAGATGAGCATTGATCGAGCTGTCGCCCAGATCGTTGATGGCGACGATCTGCAAATCCTGTCGATAGCCTTGGGTATACAGTGCGCGCAGGACATTACGGCCGATGCGGCCAAAACCATTGATTGCGATTCGAAGAGTCATGGAACAGCGCCGCCGTCGTTTTGTTGTTGGAATTACAAGATTATTCGCATAAAAATAGAAAACAAGCCTTTTTAGTGGCAATATTTTGTTTTATCTACAACGAGTGACCTGAATCAACTGGTCCGAGTGGTCAAAAAAGCCGTCTGTCATTCCAACAACAACGGCGTTTGATCAGCATAGACAATCAGGTCGCCACATCCGTTAGCCTGGAGTTCTACACATGCATCCCCGCGTCCTTGAGGTCACCGAACGGCTTATCGCCCGCAGCCGCGCCACGCGTCAGGCTTACCTTGCACTGATTCGCGGCGCCGCCACTGACGGGCCGATGCGCGGCAAGCTGCAATGCGCCAACTTCGCCCACGGTGTGGCCGGTTGCGGCAGCGAAGACAAGCACAGCCTGCGGATGATGAACTCGGCGAACATCGCCATTGTTTCTTCGTATAACGACATGCTCTCGGCGCACCAGCCTTACGAAGTCTTCCCGGAACAAATCAAGAACGCCCTGCGCGAAATCGGTTCGGTCGGCCAGTTCGCCGGCGGCACCCCGGCGATGTGCGACGGCGTGACCCAAGGCGAGCCGGGCATGGAGCTGAGCCTGCCGAGCCGCGAAGTGATCGCCATGTCGACCGCCGTGGCGCTGTCGCACAACATGTTCGACGGCGCGCTGATGCTGGGCATCTGCGACAAGATCGTCCCGGGCCTGATGATGGGTTCGCTGCGCTTCGGTCACCTGCCGACGATTTTCGTGCCGGGCGGGCCGATGGTCTCGGGGATTTCCAACAAGGAAAAAGCCGACGTGCGCCAGAAGTACGCCGAAGGCAAGGCGACTCGCGAAGAGCTGCTGGAATCGGAGATGAAGTCCTACCACAGCCCGGGCACCTGCACCTTCTACGGCACCGCCAACACCAACCAGTTGCTGATGGAAGTCATGGGCCTGCACTTGCCGGGCGCGTCTTTCGTCAATCCGAACACACCGTTGCGTGATGCGCTGACTCGCGAGGCTGCCCACCAGGTCACGCGCCTGACCAAGCAGAACGGCAACTTCATGCCGATCGGCGAAATCGTCGACGAGAAGGCGCTGGTCAACTCCATCGTCGCGCTGCACGCCACCGGCGGTTCGACCAACCACACCCTGCACATGCCCGCCATCGCTATGGCCGCCGGCATTCAACTGACCTGGCAGGACATGGCCGACCTCTCCGAGGTCGTGCCGACCCTGAGCCACGTCTACCCGAACGGCAAAGCCGACATCAACCACTTCCAGGCCGCTGGCGGCATGTCGTTCCTGATCCGTGAACTGCTCGGCGCCGGTCTGCTGCACGAGGACGTCAACACTGTGCTCGGCCACGGCTTGAGCCAGTACACCAAAGAGCCGTTCCTCGATAACGGCCAACTGGTCTGGCGCGAAGGCCCGACCGACAGCCTCGACGAAAATATCTTGCGTCCGGTTGCCCGTGCGTTCTCGGCCGAAGGCGGTTTGCGCGTGATGGAGGGCAACCTCGGTCGCGGTGTGATGAAGGTGTCTGCGGTCGCGCTGGAAAACCAGATCGTCGAAGCGCCGGCGATGGTGTTTCAGGACCAGCAGGATCTGGCCGATGCGTTCAAGGCCGGTCTGCTGGAAAAGGATTTCGTCGCGGTGATGCGCTTCCAGGGCCCGCGTTCCAACGGCATGCCCGAGTTGCACAAGATGACGCCGTTCCTTGGCGTGCTGCAGGATCGCGGCTTCAAAGTCGCGCTGGTGACTGACGGGCGGATGTCCGGTGCGTCGGGGAAAATCCCCGCAGCGATTCATGTCAGCCCCGAAGCTTATGTCGGCGGCGCTTTGGCACGCGTGCAAGAGGGCGATATCATCCGCGTCGATGGCGTCAAAGGCACTTTGGAACTCAAGGTCGACGCCGCCGAATTCGCAGCACGCGAACCCGCCAAAGGCCTGTTGGGCAACAACATCGGCAGCGGTCGCGAACTGTTTGGTTTTATGCGCATGGCCTTCAGCTCGGCGGAGCAGGGCGCCAGCGCCTTCACTTCTGCCCTGGAGACGCTTAATTGAAACTGGCTTTGGTCGGTGATATCGGAGGCACCAACGCGCGGTTTGCGTTGTGGAAAAACCAGCAACTGGAATCGGTTCAGGTGCTGGCTACAGCCGACCACGCCAGCCCCGAAGAGGCAATCAGCCTGTACCTGAGCGGGCTCGGCCTGGCGCCGGGCTCGATCAGCTCGGTGTGCCTGTCGGTGGCCGGCCCGGTCAGCGGTGATGAATTCAAGTTCACCAACAATCATTGGCGGCTGAGTCGCAAGGCGTTCTGCCAGACCTTGCAGGTCGAGCAGTTGTTGCTGGTCAACGATTTCTCGGCGATGGCCCTGGGCATGACCCGTTTGCAGCCGGGCGAATTCCGTGTGGTGTGCGAAGGCACGCCGGAGCCGTTGCGTCCGGCGGTGGTGATCGGCCCTGGCACTGGCCTTGGCGTCGGCACCTTGCTCGATCTGGGCGAAGGTCGTTTTGCCGCGTTGCCCGGCGAGGGCGGTCACGTCGATCTGCCGTTGAGCAGCCCGCGTGAAACGCAACTGTGGCAGCACATCCACAATGAAATCGGCCATGTCAGCGCAGAAACCGCGCTGAGCGGCGGCGGTTTGCCACGGGTTTACCGGGCGATCTGCGCGGTGGATGGCCATGAGCCGACACTCGATACGCCGGAAGCGATTACAGCGGCCGGTCTTGCGGGTGATCCGATTGCGCTGGAAGTGCTGGAGCAGTTCTGTTGCTGGCTCGGACGCGTCGCGGGTAACAACGTGTTGACCACGGGTGCACGTGGCGGGGTGTATATCGTTGGCGGTGTGATTCCACGGTTTGCCGATTTCTTCCTCGAAAGCGGTTTTGCCCGCAGCTTCGCTGACAAGGGGTGCATGAGCGATTATTTCAAAGGCATTCCGGTGTGGCTGGTGACGGCGCCGTATTCCGGCCTGGTCGGCGCCGGTGTGGCCCTGGACCAGGCAATCCCGACCTGAAATGCAATCCAATTGTGGGAGCGAGCCTGCTCGCGAAAGCGGTGTGTCAGTCAACAGATCTGTTGAATGTTAAAACCGATTCGCGAGCAGGCTCGCTCCCACAAGGGTTTCTGTGGTGTTTGTAAGTTCGATGCTTAAGGCATAATCCGCCCCAATTCCAACAACAAGGATGCCTTCGAAGTGAGCTCAGTCAACAAGTCGATATTGTTGGTCGATGACGACCAGGAAATACGCGAGTTGCTTGAAACCTACCTGACCCGCGCCGGGTTTCAGGTGCGGGCCACAGCCGATGGCGCCAGCTTTCGCCAGGCCCTCAATGAAGCGCCGAGCGACCTGGTGATCCTCGACGTCATGCTGCCCGATGAAGACGGCTTCAGCCTGTGCCGTTGGGTGCGTCAGCATCCGCGTCAGGCGCAGGTGCCGATCATCATGCTCACCGCCAGTTCCGACGAAGCTGACCGGGTGATCGGGCTGGAGCTCGGTGCTGACGATTACCTCGGCAAACCCTTTAGCCCTCGCGAACTGCAAGCGCGGATCAAGGCCTTGCTGCGCCGGGCGCAATTCGGTCAGGAGCGCAGCGGCAGTGATGTGCTGTCCTTCGATGAGTGGCGGCTGGACATGGTCAGCCACCGCCTGTTTCACACTGATGGCGAAGAAGTGATTCTGTCCGGCGCCGACTTCGCCCTGCTCAAACTGTTCCTCGATCACCCGCAGGAAATCCTCGACCGCGACACCATCGGCAACGCCACCCGTGGCCGCGATTTGATGCCGCTGGATCGCATCGTCGACATGGCCGTGAGCCGTTTGCGCCAGCGCCTGCGTGACACCGAAAAACCGCCACGGCTGATCCGCACCGTGCGCGGCAGCGGCTACCAACTGGCAGCCAACGTGGTTGCCGGCAATGGTCACTGAGCCTCTGCGCAAACTCGCCGCGCGGGTGCCAATGCCGCGTTCGCTATTGGGGCGCATGTTGCTGCTGACCTTGCTGGCGGTGCTGTTCGCGCAGACCTTGTCGAGCGTGATCTGGGTCTCGCAACTGCGCGCGACGCAGCTCGAAGGCCTGGTTACCAGTGCTCGCAGCCTCGCCCATTCGATGACCGCCAGTGTCAGTTATTTCCGCTCATTGCCGGTGGCTTATCGGCCGCTGGTACTCGACCAGTTGCGCAGCATGGGGGGGACACGATTTGTCGTGACCCTCAACGACAAGCCGCTGGGCATGGATGTCTTGCCGGTCACGCCACGCAAGGCCGCAGTCATGAAAGCGGTGGACGAAGTGCTGCGGCAATCCCTCGGCCACGACACGGATATCTCCGTGACCTTCGTCAGTCCCGAGGACCTGCGGATTTTCAACGCCGGCCTGAAACTCGATGAACTGCCGCGCTCCTGGGCGCACTACGCGCTGACCCTGGAGCCGGTGAACCCGCCGGTGCTGGTCACGCAGATCCAGATGGCGCCGGGCGAATGGCTGTACATCGCCTCATTGTTGCCCGAGCCGTACACCAGTCTTGAGGAACAGGGCCTGCCGTCGCAGCAGGTCTGGTTTATCGTCCTCACCAGCGGTTTTTTGCTGTTGTTCATCGGCGTGCTGGTGCATTGGCAGAGCCGGCCGCTCAAGCGTCTGGCTCGCGCCGCGCGGGATTTGTCCCTGGGTGCGGATGTTGAGCCGGTGGCCGAAGGTGGCGGCAGTGAGGTGGTCGAAGTAGGCCGCGCGTTCAACACCATGCGCGAGCGCATCAGCCGCTATCTGACCGAGCGCAGCCAGTTGTTCAGCGCGATTTCCCATGACCTTCGCACACCGATCACCCGTTTGCGTCTGCGCGTCGAACTGCTCGAAGACGAGCAGCTGCAAATCAAGTTCGGTCGTGATCTGGATGAGCTGGAGCTCCTGGTCAAAGGCGCGCTGCAATGCGTGAAGGACACCGACATCCACGAGAACATCGAACCGGTGGATCTAAACCATGTGCTCGATTGTCTGGTCGAGCCGTATCTGGCGCCCAACGGCAATGGCCGCGTGACGCAACACGGTCGCGCACTCGCGGCCTATCCGGGCAAACCCTTGGCGTTGAAGCGTTGCATCGGCAACCTGATCGACAATGCGTTGAAGTACGGACAGAACGCTCATCTGCACATTGATGACGATGAAAGTGCATTCGTCCTGCATGTCGATGATGAAGGGCCGGGCGTGCCGGAACAGCGCCTGGAGCAGGTGTTCGAACCGCACTTCAGATTGGCGGGGCAGCAGCAGGGTTATGGCTTGGGCCTTGGCATTGCGCGCAACATCGCCCACAGCCATGGCGGCGAGGTGACGTTGCAGAATCTGCGAGAGGGCGGGTTGCGGGTGACCCTGCAACTGCCGCGCAGTGCTGACTAGTCAGACCGCGTTATCGTTCTTCGCGAGCAGGCTCGCTCCCACAGGTGATTGCGTTCCAACTGGAGGAATGCGGTCAAGTGTGGGAGCGGGCTTGCTCGCGAAGGCTGCCGACTCAGCAACACAAATGTCACTGCTTGGTGACAAACCCCGCCCCCTTCGTTACAAGCCCACCCCGGCCCGTTGTTTAGACTGCCCGCCGTCATAACAACAAAAAAGGGCCACTTCATGGACACCTTTCACCCAGGCTTCAGCAGTTGGCTGAGCGCCCCTGCCCACCAGCAATGGCTCGCCGCCGAAGGCCTGCGCCTGCTGGATTTCGCCAAGGCCTCAAAACTGCCCGAAGGCTTCGGCAACCTTGACGAACGCGGCCGTTTGCCAGCGAACGCACAAGCCGAAACCATGAATACCGCGCGCATGACCCACAGCTTCGCCATGGCCCACATTCAGGGTTTGCCGGGGTTTGCCGATCTGGTTGATCACGGCATCGCCGCGCTGCGCGGGCCGTTGCGTGATGCGCTGCACGGTGGCTGGTTTGCGGTCGCCGAACACCGCGATAACAACACCGGCAAGAACGCTTATCTGCACGCGTTCGTTGCACTCGCGGCCAGCTCTGCGGTGGTCGCGCAACGCCCCGGCGCGCAAGCGCTGCTGGACGATGCCATCGACATCATCGACACGTATTTCTGGAGCGAAGAAGAGGGCGCCATGCGCGAATTCTTCAATCGCGACTGGAGCGAAGAAGAAGCCTATCGCGGCGCCAACAGCAACATGCATGCGACCGAAGCGTTTCTCGCGCTGGCCGACGTCACCGAAGATCCACGCTGGCTGGTGCGCGCGCAACGCATCGTCGAACGAGTGATCCACGGCCACGCTGCCGCCAACGGTTACATGGTCATTGAGCATTTTGACCGCGACTGGCAACCGCTGCGTGACTACAATCACGACAACCCTGCCGACGGCTTCCGTCCTTACGGCACCACGCCGGGTCACGGCTTCGAGTGGGCGCGGCTGTTGCTGCACCTTGAAGCAGCGCGGGTGCAGGCCGGCATGCTCACGCCCGGCTGGCTCGCCACTGATGCGGCAAAACTGTTCGAGAACAACTGCCGCAACGGCTGGAATGTCGATGGTTTGCCAGGCATCGTCTACACCCTCGACTGGGACAACAAGGCCGTCGTCCGTCATCGCTTGCACTGGACGCACGCCGAGGCCAGCGCCGCTGCCAGTGCCTTGCTCAAACGCACCGGCGAGGCGCATTACGAAACCTGGTACCGGTTGTTCTGGGAATTCTGCGAAACGCATTTCATCGACCGTTGCGACGGCAGCTGGCACCACGAACTCGATCCGCAAAACCGCCCAAGCGCCGATATCTGGCCGGGCAAACCTGATCTCTACCACGCCTGGCAAGCTGTACTGATCCCGCGTCTACCCTTGTCGCCGAGCATGGCGACTGCTTTGGCGCAGTTGTCCCAGATCAGTCCTGTGTAACCATACGGTGACATTCGCGCATCCCTTCGTTACCTGCGAAGGGAATCGCTCTGTTTAAACTCCTGTGCAGCGCAAGCACCAGACTTGCATGCATAACAACAAGAAAGGTACATCTCAGATGAATGCGATTTCTCGCCTCGCTACTGTCATTTCTGTCGCCTCCCTGTTCCCGCTCGCAATTCTGCCTCTCAGTGTTTCCGCTGCCGAATCCAAAGGTTCGGTCGAAGTCGTGCACTGGTGGACGTCCGGTGGCGAAAAAGCTGCCGTTGATGTGCTCAAGGCGCAAGTCGAAAAAGACGGTTTCACCTGGAAAGACGGCGCTGTCGCCGGTGGTGGCGGTGCCACTGCCATGACCGTGCTGAAAAGCCGTGCCGTTGCCGGCAACCCGCCTGGCGTTGCTCAGATCAAAGGCCCGGACATCCAGGAATGGGCATCGACCGGCCTGCTCGACACCGACGTGTTGAAAGACGTCGCCAAGTCGGAAAAGTGGGACAGCCTGCTCGACAAGAAAGTCTCCGATACCGTGAAGTACGACGGTGATTACGTGGCCGTACCGGTGAACATTCACCGTGTGAACTGGCTGTGGATCAACCCGGAAGTGTTCAAGAAAGCCGGTATCGAAAAAGCCCCGACCACCCTCGAAGAATTCTACGCAGCCGGCGACAAGCTGAAAGCGGCAGGTTTCATCCCGCTCGCTCACGGCGGTCAACCTTGGCAGGACAGCACCGTGTTCGAAGCCGTGGTGCTGTCGGTCATGGGCGTTGATGGCTACAAGAAAGCCCTGGTTGACCTGGACAACGCCGCGCTGACCGGTCCGGAAATGGTCAAGGCACTGACCGAACTGAAGAAAGTCGCGACCTACATGGACGTCGACGGCAAAGGCCAGGACTGGAACCTGGAAGCGGCCAAGGTCATCAATGGCAAGGCCGGCATGCAGATCATGGGCGACTGGGCCAAGTCCGAATGGACTGCCGCGAAGAAAATCGCCGGCAAGGATTACCAGTGCGTCGCCTTCCCGGGCACCGACAAGGCGTTCACCTACAACATCGACTCGCTGGCCGTGTTCAAGCAGAAGGACGCAGGCACTGCGGCCGGTCAGCAGGACATCGCCAAAGTCGTGCTGGGTGAAAACTTCCAGAAAGTCTTCAGCATCAACAAAGGCTCGATCCCGGTTCGCAACGACATGTTGAACAACATGGAAGCGCTGGGCTTCGACTCCTGCGCACAGACAGCTGCCAAGGACTTCCTGGCAGATGCCAAGTCTGGCGGCCTGCAACCAAGCATGGCGCACAACATGGCGACCACGCTGGCGGTGCAAGGCGCGTTCTTTGATGTCGTGACCAACTACATCAACGACCCGAAAGCCGATCCGGCCGACACCGCCAAGAAACTTGGCGCGGCGATCAAGTCCGCTAAATAAGCATCGGTAGCGCAGGCCCCTCCTGTGGGAGCGGGCTTGCTCGCGAAGGCGTTGTATCAGTTGCTCCATCCGTCGACTGACTCACCGCATTCGCGAGCAAGCCCGCTCCCACAAGGGATCTCACTGTAGTTTTTATTCCCTGTACTGGATTTCCCCATGAGTTCTGTTGCTGTGTTCAGCAAGGCCTCGCCGTTCGATGCATTGCAACGCTGGCTACCCAAACTGGTGCTGGCGCCGAGCATGTTCATCGTGCTGGTGGGCTTCTATGGCTACATCCTGTGGACGTTCGTGCTGTCGTTCACCACTTCGACGTTCCTGCCCAACTACAAGTGGGCGGGCCTGGCGCAATACGCGCGGTTGTTCGACAACGACCGTTGGTGGGTCGCGAGCAAGAACCTTGCGGTGTTCGGCGGCATGTTCATCGGCATCACTCTGGTGATCGGTGTGTTGTTGGCAGTGTTTCTCGACCAGCGCATCCGTCGCGAAGGCTTTATCCGCACCATTTACCTGTATCCGATGGCGCTCTCGATGATCGTCACCGGTACCGCGTGGAAATGGCTGCTCAACCCGGGCATGGGCCTGGACAAATTGTTGCGGGACTGGGGCTGGGAAGGCTTCCGTCTCGACTGGCTGATCGACCCCGATCGCGTGGTCTACTGCCTGGTGATCGCCGCTGTCTGGCAAGCCTCGGGCTTCATCATGGCGATGTTCCTCGCCGGCCTGCGCGGCGTTGATCAATCGATCATTCGTGCCGCGCAGATCGATGGCGCGAGCATGCCGATGATCTACTGGAAAGTGGTGCTGCCAAGCCTGCGTCCGGTGTTCTTCAGTGCGGTGATGATCCTCGCCCACATTGCGATCAAGAGTTTCGACCTCGTCGCGGCGATGACCGCCGGTGGTCCGGGGTACTCCTCCGACCTGCCCGCGATGTTCATGTATTCCTTCACCTTCAGTCGCGGCCAGATGGGCATGGGCTCGGCCAGTGCGATTCTGATGCTCGGTGCGATCCTCGCGATCATTGTGCCTTACCTGTATTCCGAGCTGAGGACCAAGCGTCATGACTAGTCTCGCTGCCAAACCTGCTATCAGCCTGAGTCGCGTCGCGATCTACGCGGTGCTGATCATCGCCGTACTGCTTTATCTGGTGCCGCTTGTGGTCATGTTGCTGACCAGCTTCAAGACCCCGGAAGACATCAGCACCGGCAACCTGCTGAGCTGGCCGACCGTGGTCAGCGGCATCGGCTGGATCAAGGCCTGGGCCACCGTTGATGGCTATTTCTGGAACTCGATCAAGATCACCGTGCCAGCCGTGATCATCTCCACCGGCATCGGTGCACTGAACGGTTATGTGCTGTCGTTCTGGCGCTTTCGCGGTTCGCAGTTGTTCTTCGGTCTGCTGTTGTTCGGCTGCTTCCTGCCGTTCCAGACCGTGCTGCTGCCGGCCTCGTTCACCCTCGGCAAGATGGGCCTGGCGAGCACCACCACCGGTCTGGTGTTCATCCACGTGGTCTACGGTCTGGCGTTCACCACGCTGTTCTTCCGTAACTACTACGTGAGCATTCCTGATGCGCTGGTGAAGGCTGCACGTCTCGACGGTGCGGGTTTTTTCACGATTTTCCGCCGCATCATTCTGCCGATGTCGACGCCGATCATCATGGTCTGCCTGATCTGGCAATTCACGCAGATCTGGAACGACTTCCTGTTCGGCGTGGTGTTCTCCAGCGGTGATTCGCAACCGATCACGGTGGCGTTGAACAACCTGGTCAACACCAGCACCGGCGCCAAGGAATACAACGTTGATATGGCAGCGGCGATGATCGCCGGCCTGCCGACCCTGCTGGTCTATGTGGTCGCAGGCAAGTATTTCGTGCGCGGGCTGACGGCCGGCGCGGTCAAGGGGTAATCATGGCAACGCTCGAACTTCGCAACGTAAACAAGACCTACGGTGCCGGCCTGCCGGACACCCTGAAAAACATCGAACTGTCGATCAAGGACGGTGAGTTCCTGATCCTCGTCGGCCCGTCTGGCTGCGGCAAATCGACGTTGATGAACTGCATCGCCGGTCTGGAAACCATCACCGGCGGCGCGATCATGATCGGTGACCAGGACGTCAGCGGCATGAGCCCGAAGGATCGCGACATCGCCATGGTGTTCCAGTCCTACGCGCTGTACCCGACCATGAGCGTGCGCGAGAACATCGAGTTCGGTCTGAAGATCCGCAAGATGCCTCAAGCGGCGATCGACGAAGAAGTCGCGCGCGTGGCCAAGCTGCTGCAGATCGAACATTTGCTGAACCGCAAGCCGGGTCAGCTCTCCGGGGGGCAACAGCAGCGTGTGGCAATGGGCCGTGCACTGGCGCGTCGGCCGAAGATCTATCTGTTCGATGAGCCACTGTCCAACCTCGACGCCAAGCTGCGCGTCGAGATGCGCACCGAAATGAAACTGATGCACCAGCGCCTGAAAACCACCACGGTCTACGTGACCCACGATCAGATCGAAGCGATGACCCTGGGCGACAAGGTTGCGGTGATGAAGGACGGCATCATTCAGCAGTTCGGCACGCCGAAAGAGATCTACAACAATCCGGCCAACCTGTTCGTGGCGAGCTTCATCGGTTCGCCGCCGATGAACTTCATTCCGCTGCGTCTGCAACGCAAGGACGGTCGTCTGCTGGCGCTGCTCGACAGCGGCCAGGCCCGTTGCGAGTTGCCGATGAGCATGCAGGACGCCGGTCTCGAAGATCGCGAAGTGATCCTCGGCCTGCGCCCGGAGCAGATCGTTCTGGCGAACGGCGAGGGCAATGGCTTGCCAGGCATCCGCGCCGAAGTGCAGGTCACCGAGCCGACTGGTCCGGACACCCTGGTGTTCGTCAATTTGAACGACACCAAAGTCTGCTGCCGATTGGCGCCAGACGTGGCACCGCAGGTGGGCGAGAACCTGACGCTGCAATTCGATCCGTCGAAAGTGTTGTTGTTCGATGCCAACACCGGTGAGCGCCTCGGCACTGCCGGCCAATCGCAGACCGATGCGCGGTCTGCGAACGTGGCGCAATTCAAAGGCCGCTGAAGAACAAAATGTGGGAGCGGGCTTGCTCGCGAAAACGGTCTGACATGCAGCATTGATGTCGCCTGATACACCGCATTCGCGAGCAGTCTCGCTCCCACAGGGGAGCACGCGGTGGATTGCCTGTGATTCATCGCACTTTATGTAAACCGCGTTAGATAAAAACAGTTAATAACAATAAAGACGAGGATGTAGGGATGAAAAAGAAACACGTCAATGCCCGGTTGATCTGCCAAGTGTCAGCTGCGGCGGCATTGGTGCTGGCCGGTAACGCCATGGCGGCGGATGCCTTCAGCTCCGACTCGAAATGGATGACCGGTGACTGGGGTGGCGAGCGTACCAAGCTGATCGAGCAGGGTATCGACATCAAGGCTGACTACGTCGGGGAAGTCGGTGGCAACCTGAACGGTGGCTACAACGACGACAAGACCGCGCGTTACGCTGACCAGTTCGGTCTGGGCGTGGCACTCGATCTGCAAAAACTGTGGGGCTGGGATAACACCCAGGCGAAGATCCAGCTGACCAACCGTAACGGCTACAACATCTCCAACGACCGCGTTGGCGATCCGCGTGCCGGCACCTTGAGTTCTTCGCAAGAAGTTTACGGCCGTGGCCACATGGTGCGTCTGACCCAGTTGTGGATTCAGCACCAGTTCTTCGACAACAAACTTGACGTCAAGGCCGGTTACTTCGGTGAAGGCGAAGACTTCAACACCTTCCCGTGCGACTTCCAGAACCTGGCGTTCTGCGGTTCCCAAGTGGGTAACTGGGCAACCAATATCTGGTACAACTGGCCCGTCAGCCAGGCCGCAATCCGCGTGAAGTACAACATCAATGACGAGCTCTACGCGCAGATCGGTGCGTACAACCAGAACCCGTCGCAGCTGGAACACGGTAACGGCTTCAAACTCAGCGGCAGCGGCACCAAAGGGACTGTGTTGCCGGTCGAGCTGGTCTGGTCGCCGAAGGTCAACAGCCTGCCGGGCGAATACCGCGTCGGTTACTACAAGAGCACGGCGGATGCTGATGACGTCCGTGAAGATGTCAACGGTTTCGACGCCGCCACCACTGGCAACGCCTACAAAACCCATAGCAGCAAAAGCGGCTACTGGTTCGTGGCGCAACAGCAACTCACCAGCCACAACGGTGATGCCTCGCGCGGTCTGAACATCGCCGCCAACGCCACCTTCCACGACAAGGACACCAACTTCATCGACAACTACCAGTCGGTGATGTTTGTCTACAAAGGCCCGTTCGACGCGCGTCCGAAGGATGACGTCGGGATCGGCGCGGCGCGTATTCACGTCAACGATGACGTGAAGAAAAACGCCGAGCTGCTGAACGTTTCCAACGGTGTTTCGGATTACGACAACCCGGTGTTCTCGCCGATTCGTGAAACCGAATACAACTACGAGATCAATTACGGCTTCCACGTCACCAACTGGCTGACCGTGCGTCCTAACCTGCAGTACATCACTCACCCGGGTGGTGTGGATGAAGTGGACAACGCATTGGTCGCTGGCCTGAAAATTCAGTCTACGTTCTAACGCGTCTGCGATAAGCTCCTCTCTATGTGCGCATATTTGCGGACAGCCAAGGCTGTCCGCTTTTTTTTGGGGCCAGGCGCCGCCCTGTGAAAGACGAGTTCAGGATCGTGGCAAATGCATGAGCATCCGCTGCAACGCTTCTTCAAATCCCTGCGTGAACAACCGGTGTTCGCCTGGGAGCGCTATCAGATGCGCGACGTGTTGGTGATTGATCATCCGCTGTGTCAGGCGGTGTTCAGTCGTCAGGGCGCGCAGTTACTGCACTTTCAGCCGCGCGGGCAAAAGCCGTGGCTGTGGTGTGCGGCAAAGTGGCCGCATGTCGGTGCTATTCGCGGTGGTGTGCCGGTGTGTTGGCCGTGGTATGGCCGTCATCCCAGCGAAAACGCATGGCCGTCCCATGGCTGGGCGCGTCTGCTCGACTGGAAGTTGCTCGACAGCAGCAGCGCCGACGATGGCGTGCGCCTGCACTGGCAATTGCAGCTGTGCGACTGGCAGGTCGACCTGCACGCGCACCTGGGTGAGCGCATGGAATTACGCCTGAGCACCGAGCATCAGGATGACATGCCGTGCCAGTTGAGCCAGGCGTTGCATGCTTACTGGCGTATTGGCGATGTCGGTGAGATAGCGCTGTCTGGGCTCGAAGGGGCGCAGGGTTATGACCAGTTGAATCGCCAGATTTGTCAGCAGGAAGGTGAGTTGCGGGTGGATGGCGGCTGTCAGCGGGTGTTCCAGCATGACGGCGAATTGCAGCTCAAGGATCACGCCTGGCAGCGCGAGTTGTGCATCGATACCGGCGACAGCGCCGACACGGTGGTCTGGCATCCCGGGGCGCGGCCGTTGTTGGGTGTGACGTGGGACGAGATTTCGGAGTTTGTCTGCGTGGAAGCGGCGGCGGGTGGGACTGATAGCTTGCATCTGGCGCCGGGGGAGAAGGCGCATTTGAGTTTGCAGGCGTGGGCGGCGGCTTGATTCAGAATCTTGTGGGGAATCGGCTGGCCCCTTCGCGAGCAAGCCCGCTCCCACAGGGGAACGCATTCCAAATGTGGGAGCGGGCTTGCTCGCGAAGAGGCCGGATCAGTTGAACTCATCCCCAACCGGATACCGGCTGGCATTCAGGCTCTCTTTGATCTTGCGCAAATGCGGCTGGAAATCCACGCCACGGCGCAAGGTCATCCCGGTTGCCAGTACATCCAGCACCGTCAACTGAATGATCCGCGAAGTCATCGGCATGTAGATGTCGGTGTCTTCCGGCAGCGGAATGTTCAGGCTCAAGGTACTCGCCTTGGCCAGCGGCGAATTCTCCGCCGTCAGACCCAACACCGAAGCGCCGTTCTCGCGAGCAATGCGCGCCACTTCCACCAGTTCACGGGTGCGGCCGGTGTAGGAAATGATCACGAACAACTCACCAGTGTGCGCCACCGACGCAATCATCCGCTGCATCAGCACATCGGCATGAGCGGTGACGGCGAGGTTGAAACGGAAGAACTTGTGCTGCGCATCCAGCGCCACCGGTGCCGAAGCCCCAAGTCCGAAAAAGTGGATCTGCCGTGCCTGAATCAACAGGTCGACGGCGCGGCTGATCAGGTTCGGATCGAGTGCCTGACAAGCGCTGTCGAGCGAGGCGATGGCGCTGCCGAAAATCTTCTGCGTATACGCCTCGGGATTGTCGTCGGCCTCGACTGCGCGGCTGACATAGGCCGCGCCACTGGCCAGGCTCTGGGCCAATTGCAGTTTCAGTTCGGGATAGCCGCTGACACCGAACGAACGGCAGAAACGGTTGACCGTCGGTTCGCTCACCGAGGCCGCCTGGGCGAGGGCGGCGATGCTGAAGCGGGTGGCCTGCTGCGGGTTGAGCAGAATCACTTCGGCGACTTTGCGTTCGGCCTTGTTCAGCTCTTCAAGGCGACTCTGGATCTGTTCCAGTAAATTTCGCACGCGATCCATATGGAATTCCTAATTCACCTGCGCAAGGGTGCGCCGGGCTATGCAAATTGGGCCTTTGATATGGCCCGTAACGGTGGCCTATCCTACTGATGGCTCCGACCGACCACCACTCGGAATCTGTATTTTGCGAAAATGTTGTAGTTATTACTACATTTTCCCTTGAGTGATGCCTTGAAAAAAGGTATTTGTAGCTTAACTTGATAAAAGAACAAACATCATGCCTTCGATTACGGTTGAACCGTGCACCTTTGCCTTGTTCGGCGCTCTTGGCGATCTCGCCCTGCGCAAGCTGTTTCCTGCCCTTTATCACCTCGATGGCGCCGATCTGCTGCACGAGGACACGCGGATTATCGCGCTGGCCCGTGAAGACGGCACCGAGCAGCAGCACCTGGCGTTCATCGCCGCCGAACTGCGCCGCTATGTCGGCAAAGAGCTGAGCGAAGCCGTAGCCGAACGTTTTCTCGCTCGCCTGACTTACCTGCACGTCGACTTCCTCAAGGCTGAAGACTATGTGGCGCTGGCCGAGATGGCCGGCAGCACGCAACGCATGATTGCCTACTTCGCCACACCGGCCGCGGTGTATGGCGCGATCTGCGAGAATCTGGCGAACGTCGGTCTGGCGGAAAACACCCGCGTGGTGCTGGAAAAACCGATTGGCTCCGACCTGGAATCGTCGCGCAAGGTTAACGACGCCGTGGCGCAGTTCTTCCCGGAGAACCGCACCTATCGCATCGACCACTACCTGGGTAAAGAAACCGTTCAGAACCTGATCGCCCTGCGTTTCGCCAACAGCCTGTTCGAAACCCAGTGGAACCAGAATTACATCTCCCACGTGGAAATCACCGTGGCCGAGAAGGTTGGCATCGAAGGCCGTTGGGGCTACTTCGACAAGGCCGGCCAACTGCGCGACATGATCCAGAACCACCTGTTGCAGTTGCTCTGCCTGATCGCCATGGACCCGCCGGCAGACCTGTCCGCCGACAGCATCCGTGACGAAAAGGTAAAAGTGCTCAAGGCCCTCGCGCCGATCAGTCCGGAAGGCCTGACCACGCAAGTGGTGCGCGGCCAGTACATCGCCGGGCACAGCGAAGGCAAATCCGTACCGGGTTACCTCGAAGAACCGAACTCCAACACCCAGAGCGATACCGAAACGTTCGTCGCTCTGCGCGCCGACATCCGCAACTGGCGCTGGGCCGGTGTGCCGTTCTACCTGCGTACCGGCAAGCGTATGCCGCAGAAGCTGTCGCAGATTGTCATCCACTTCAAGGAACCGTCGCACTACATCTTCGCCCCCGAGCAGCGCCTGCAGATCAGCAACAAACTGATCATCCGCCTGCAACCGGACGAAGGCATTTCCTTGCGCGTGATGACCAAAGAGCAGGGCCTGGATAAAGGCATGCAACTGCGCAGCGGCCCGCTTCAGCTGAATTTTTCCGACACCTGGCGTAGCGCGCGGATACCCGATGCCTACGAGCGGTTGTTGCTGGAAGTGATGAACGGCAATCAGAACCTGTTTGTCCGTAAAGATGAAATCGAAGCCGCGTGGAAGTGGTGTGACCAGTTGATCGCCGGGTGGAAAAAATCCGGTGACGCGCCCAAGCCGTATGCGGCCGGGTCGTGGGGGCCGATGAGCTCCATTGCATTGATCACGCGGGACGGGAGGTCGTGGTATGGCGATATCTGATGTGCAACTGCCGGCGGGCGTGAATGCCCACGAATTCAAGAGCCCGGTGCTGTTGGCCGAAGGTCTGGCGCTGAACGTCGCCAAGCAATTGAGCGAGGCCATTGCAGCACGCGGCAACGCGGTGTTGGTGGTGTCCGGCGGTCGTAGCCCGGTGGCGTTTTTCCAACACCTGGCGAAGCAGGAACTGGACTGGTCGAAGGTCGTCGTGACCCTCGCCGACGAGCGTTGGGTACCGGTGGAACACGCCGACAGCAATGCCGGTCTGCTCAAGCAATACCTGCTCAAAGGCCCGGCGGCCAAGGCGCAGTTCCTCAGTCTGTACAGCGCAGCGGCGAATGTTGAACAGGCTGCCGAGCAGGCTGACCGCTTGCTCGCCGAACTGCCGCCGATTGACGTGCTGGTACTGGGCATGGGCGATGACGGCCACACGGCGTCGCTGTTCCCGGACAGCCCGAACCTCGCTGAAGCCCTGCAAGCCGATGGCACCCGCCGTTGCTGGCCGATGCTGGCGCCGAGCGTGCCACGTCAGCGCCTGACCATGAGCCGTGCGCTGCTCGCTTCAGCCAAACACAAGATTCTGTCGATTTCCGGTCAGTCGAAACTGACCACCCTGAATGCCGCGCTGGCATCCGATGACGTCGCGGCCATGCCGGTGCGCGCGTTTCTGCAATCCACGTTAGAGATTTACTGGTGCCCATGAGCCAAGGAACAGCCGCTATGACAACCCCATCCCCGACCGTTTCCATGGCGGACAAAGTTGCCCTGATCGACAGCCTCTGCGCCAAGGCGCGGATTCTGCCGGTGATCACCATCGCCCGCGAACAGGACGTGCTGCCTCTGGCCGACGCTCTGGCCGCCGGTGGCCTCACCGCGCTGGAAGTGACCCTGCGTTCGCAGTTCGGCCTCAAGGCCATCCAGATCCTGCGCGAACAGCGCCCGGAACTGATGACCGGTGCCGGCACCGTGCTGGATCGCAACATGCTGGCCGCTGCGGAGGCGGCGGGTTCGCAGTTCATCGTCACGCCGGGCATTACCCGTGACTTGCTCGAAGCCAGCGTCGATAGCCCGATTCCGCTGTTGCCGGGTATCAGCAACGCTTCCGGCATCATGGAAGGCTACGGCCTGGGTTATCGCCGCTTCAAGCTGTTCCCGGCTGAAGTCAGCGGTGGCGTGGCAGCGATCAAAGCCCTTGGCGGCCCGTTCGGTGAAGTGAAATTCTGCCCGACTGGCGGCGTCGGTCCGGCCAACATCAAGAGCTACATGGCGCTGAAAAACGTCATGTGCGTGGGCGGTAGCTGGATGCTTGATCCGGAGTGGATCAAGAACGGCGACTGGGCCCGTATTCAGGAATGCACCGCCGAAGCGTTGGCGCTGCTGGACTGATTGTTACCAGACACTTCGTTGTGTGTTCTACGGCTTTACGGTGCGCTTGGTCGGTGCACCGTTTTTTTTGCCCCAACGAAAGCGCCGAGCGCCCACCCTGTGGAGCTTGCGCAAACGGCGATCTGTTGATCCCGCTTCAAAAGCCAAGGCCAAGGCCTGACGACCGAAGCCTTTGGTATCGCCTGCCGTTACGCTGCGATACATAGTTACTGCACGGCGGCTTTTGCGTGGCGCTAATCTGCGTTCTTCTTATGGAAGAGGAACGTGTCATGGATCAAGACTCAACACCCACACCACCCACGGTGTATCAACTGGCTCCCGAACAGGTCGCCGGGCCGTTTTTCCGAAATCCGCGATTGCTGCGCCGCAACATCAGCGAAGGTGCAGAAGGCTTGCCGTTGCTGTTGCGCCTGAGCATCGTCGATGCGATGACCGGTGAACCGGTCTGCGGTGCGCTGGTGGATATCTGGCATTGCAATGCGCGCGGGGCATATTCGGGCTGGAGCCGGATCAACCCGGACATTGAGGTGGATGCCGAAGCCATTGGCTCGATCCCGCGCACCGACGACGATACCTACCTGCGCGGCAGCCAGTTCTCCGATTCCAAGGGGCGGGTGCGCTTCACTACGATCTACCCGGGTTTCTATGCCGGTCGCACACTGCATATTCACGTGGCGGTGCGCATGGTCGCCGGCAGACAATACCTCGATGAACGCAATGTGGCCTGGGTCGGCCAACTGTATTTTCCCGAGGTCGTCTCGCGCTCCGTGCTCAATGCCAAAGCCTATCGCGGGCGAGCGGCGCCAGTGTTGAGCAACGCCGAAGACAGCTTCTACGCCGAGATGGGCGGCGAGGCCTCGACCCTCACTGTCTGGCCGGTGGGCCGCGATAGCCATGAGGACGGCTACTTCGGGCACCTGACCATCGGCATCGATACCTTTGCGGTGTCGTCGCAGATCAAACCCGAGGATTTCGACAAATACACCGTCTAGGCCATCAACGCAGTTCGTTGATGGCGCGGGTGAGCATTTGCATGTCGGCGGCGGTGGTGGTCAGCCCCGGCGTGATGCGAATGCACGGCCCGCACGCGGAGCCATTGCGCACCACGGTGAACAGATCGAATTCGTTGAGCAAGCGCTCGACCATCAGCTGTTGATCGTCGTGGCGGGTGAAGCGCAGCGCGGTGATTGCGCAATACAGTCGCGGATCGTCTGGTGTCAGCACGTCGATGCCCGGCAAGTGCCGCACGGCAGTGACCCACAGGTTGCGCAGATAGTTGAGTCGAGCACCTTTGGCTGCCGCGCCACCAAGCGAACGGTGTTCCTCGAAGACCAGTGGCAAGGTCATCAGCGCCGGGATATTCGGCGTACTGTGCGAGGTGCGGGCGCGGATGTCAGTGACCGGGTAATGCATTTCGCCCATGTCCGGGTCGATGTCGGCCAGACGCTGCGGCGAGATATAAAGGAAGCCGAGTGTCAGCGGTGCGCCGATCCACTTGTGCAGGTTGTACCCGGCAAAAGCAATACCCAGTGCTTCCAGGTCGAATTCGATCTGGCCCAGGGCGTGGGCGCCATCAAGGATGATGTCGATCCCGTGCTCCTTGGCCAATGCCGCAATCGCTTCCACCGGCATCACCAGGCCGGTGCGATGGGTGACGTGGGTCAGGGCCATCAGTTTGAGTTTCGGGTGGCGGACGAAGGTTTCGCGATACGTTTCCAGCAGGCTGTCGAACGTCGCGGGGTGCGCGTGGGCAATCTCGATCACCTCGACGCCGCGATGCCTGGCCAGCCAGCGCATGGCGCCTTTGACCGTGTCGTATTCGAGGTCACAGATCAGCACCTGATCGCCCGGTTGCAGGCGGTTGTAGTTACGGATCAGCGATTGCAGGCCGTCAGTGGCATTGCGGGTGAACGCAACGCTTTGCGCACGCACGCCGATGAGCTCGGCCAGTTGAGCGCGAATGTCGAGGATGTCGAATTGCTCGAAGCGCTGGCGCACGTACACCGAGTTGCTGGTGTTGATCAGCTCGACATTGCGCTGGTACTCCTCGATCACCGTGCGGGACATACGCCCGAAGTAACCGTTTTCCAGGTTCACCGGGCCGGGTTGAATGTCGTAGCGGTCGGCGAACGTCTGCCAGAAGGCTTCGTCACGGGCGCGGCGGGTGTTATCGGGCATGGTCGTGGACTCGAAAGGAGGAGGGCGCTTCAGTGGCGCGGGGCAGGTTTGCCGTGTTTGGCGCGCAGCGGTTCGAGCAAGTCCGACAAGCCGTTGTGATCGATCTCCTGCATCAGTGCGAGCAGGCCGCCGAGTTCACCGTTGGGGAAACCTTCGCGAGCGAACCAGTTCAGGTAAGGCCCCGGCAGGTCGGCAATGATCCGCCCCTTGTACTTGCCGAAGGGCATCTCGCGGGTGATCAGCAATTCGAGTTTTTCGGGATTCATCAGTGAGATCGTCTGGCTTCAAATCAGATTGGAAAATACAGGCATTCTGCATGCAGGCCAAATGACAGATCATGCAAATAACCGCAATACAGATAGTTCAATTGTATTTAACTTGTTGATTTGTAAGTGATTATCGGTTTCTAAAAAGCTGGCACGCACACTGCAATATCCCTTGCATCTTCAACCGACCGCAAGGAATTGAAAAATGACCGACATGAATAAAGAAGCCATCTCTGTACTCAATGACCTGATTGAAACCAGCAAGGACGGTCAGGAAGGGTTCAAGACTTGCGCCGAAGACATCAAGCATCCTGAACTGAAAACCCTGTTCACCACCCGCTCTGCCGATTGCGCGACGGCGGCTGCTGAATTGCAGGCCGAAGTTCGCAAGCTGGGCGGCGATCCGGAAACTTCCACCAGCGTCAGCGGTGACCTGCACCGTCGTTGGGTCGACGTCAAAGCCATGTTCACCGGCAAAGACGAAGAGGCTGTACTGAACGAAGCCGAGCGCGGTGAAGACCATGCCCTGAAGGCTTATCGTGAAGCCATCGAAAAGATCAACAAGCACAACCTGGTGGGCATTCGTGATCTGGTTGAACGCCAGTACCACGGCGTACAGCGCAACCACGATCAGGTGAAAGCCTTGCGTAACCAGGCTCGCGCCCGTTCGTAAGCTTCACTGAAACAAAATGTGGGAGCGGGCCTGCTCGCGAAGAGGTGGCGTCAGCAACATATCGTTGCATGACACACCGCATTCGCGAGCAGGCTCGCTCCCACTTTTTTTGTGCAGCCCGGTCAGCCGATGCTGATCGCCGGCAGCGTCGGCAACGTCACCGTCTGCTGTTTGCGCGGCGCGAGGATTTCCGCCTCACCATCCACTACCAGCTCATCACGCTGATTGAACACGCGAGTGGCGATGCGCACGCGGAATTTTGGCAACTTCTCGAGAATCTCCAGGCGCACGGTCAGGGTGTCGCCAATCTTCACCGGCTTCTGAAAGCTCATCTGCTGACCGATGTAAATGGTGCCCGGCCCAGGCAATTCGCAAGCCACGGCAGCGCTGATCAGCGCGCCACTGAACATGCCGTGAGCGATGCGCTCCTTGAACATGCTGGCCGCGGCGAATTCGGCGTCCAGGTGCACCGGGTTGTGGTCGCCCGACATGGCGGCGAACAACTGGATGTCACGCTCTTCGACAGTCTTGCTGTAGCTGGCGGTCTGGCCGACTTCGAGGGCTTCGTAAGGGATGTTGGTAACCTGGGTCATCGGTCTTGATTCCTGTGACGGATTAGATAAATCCACAAAAAATTATTCGCTGCGGTGAGGACGCGGATGGCTCAGCACCTGGTCGATCCAGGCCAGCACATCGGCGATCACTTCGTCGCGATTGGTTTCGTTGAACAATTCGTGCCGGGCCTGCGGGTAGATCTTCAGTTGCAGGTTCTGGCTGCCGGCCGCACGCAAGGCGTTGGCCAGATCTGTCAGACGCTTGCCCTCGCTTACCGGATCACATTCGCCGCCGATCACCAGCAGCGGCAGGCCCGGGTCGATCTGGGCGAGATTGGACGCTTTGCTGATTTGCTGCAAGCCGCCGAGCAGGTCGATCCACAGCTGATTGGTGCAGCGAAAGCCGCATAGCGGATCGTTGGCGTACTTGTCGACTTCGGCGGGATCGCGGCTCAGCCAGTCGAACGGCGTGCGCACGGGTTTGAATTTCTTGTTGAACGAGCCGAACGACAACCACTCGATCAGGGCGCTGCGCCCCTTGGCGCCCTGACGCAGTTTTTCCAGTCGGGCGATCTGCCGAGCGGCGCCATACAGCGCCACCGGCTGGAAATTCGAACCGCTGAGAATCGCTCCGTTCAGGCTGGCGCTGTGATGCAGCAAATAGGCCTGCGCCAGGTAGCTGCCCATGCTGTGGCCGAGCAGGATAATCGGCACGCCGGGGTGCTGCTGGCCGATGTGTTGATTGAGGCTGGCCAGATCACCGACCACCTTGCACCAGCCATCCTCGTCGGCGAAATGCCCACGGGTGCCGATATCGGCGGTTCTGCCATGTCCACGCAAATCCGGGGCGTACACCCCGTAACTTTTGTCGCAAAACATGTCGGCCAATCGCGTGTAGCGACCACTGTGTTCAGCCATGCCGTGGGCCAGCAGAATCACCGCTTTCAACGGGGCCGCCGGCAGCCACCGGTTGATGAACAGGCGGCTGCGGTCACTCGCGTCCAGCCATAGCGTGTCGTGGATCATGGCGATTCCTTTGCTCAGAGTCGGAACATTGTATAGCGCGTCTGATCAGCCCACGCCACGGCAGGAAGATTCACACGATCAATGAGGCCTTTGCTCATATTTGCCTGTATGGCCATAACTGCTAGTGTCCGTGAAGCTCCGCTTTTTCAGAAATGACAGAAAGCGGCCCGGATCGGCTCAGGTAAAGAGGACAAGAACAATGCAACCTGATTTCTGGAATGACAAACGCCCGGCCGGCGTACCGCTGGACATCGACATGGGGGAGTTCAAGTCGGTGATCGAGGTGTTTGAGCGTTCCTGCAAGAAGTTCGCGGATCGCCCGGCCTTCAGCAACATGGGCGTGACCATGACCTACGCCGAGCTGGAGCGCTACAGCGCCGCTTTCGCCGGATACCTGCAAGCCCACACTGACCTGGCGCCAGGTGATCGCATCGCGGTGCAGATGCCCAACGTTCTGCATTACCCGATTGCCGTGTTCGGCGCCTTGCGCGCCGGGCTGATCGTGGTCAACACCAACCCGCTGTACACCGCGCGGGAAATGCGTCACCAGTTCAAGGATTCCGGGGCGCGAGCGCTGGTGTACCTGAACATGTTCGGCCAGAAAGTCCAGGAAGTGCTGCCCGACACCGATATCCAGTACCTGATCGAAGCGAAGATGGGCGACCTGATGCCCACCGCCAAAGGTTGGCTGGTCAACACCGTGGTCAGCAAAGTGAAGAAAATGGTCCCTGACTATTCACTGCCGCAGGCTGTCTCCTTCAAGCGTGCGCTGCGCATGGGCCGGGGTTTGGGTATCAAGCCGCTGAAGGTCAGCCTCGACGACATCGCGGTGTTGCAGTACACCGGTGGTACCACCGGCCTGGCCAAGGGCGCGATGCTCACCCACGGCAATCTGGTTGCCAATATGCAGCAGGTTCGCGCCTGCCTTGCGCAGTTGGGCCCGGACGGCCAGCCGCTGCTGCGTGAAGGGCAGGAAGTCATGGTGGCGCCGCTGCCGCTGTACCACATCTATGCTTTCACGGCGAACTGCATGTGCATGATGGTTTCGGGCAACCACAACGTGCTGATCACCAATCCACGGGATATTGCCGGCTTCATTAAAGAGCTGAAGAACTGGCGTTTCTCGGCGCTGCTCGGCTTGAACACGCTGTTCGTTGCGTTGATGGAGCATCCCGACTTCAAGACTCTGGATTTCTCCAGCCTCAAGCTCACCAACTCCGGCGGCACCGCGCTGGTCAAAGCCACCGCCGAACGCTGGGAGCAGATGACCGGCTGCCGCATCACCGAAGGCTATGGCCTGACCGAAACTTCACCGGTGGCCTGCACCAACCCCTATGGTGACCAGTCACGGCTCGGCACGGTCGGCCTGCCGGTGCCGGGGACGCTGCTCAAAATCATTAGCGATGACGGCGTCGAGCAGCCGATGGGCGAGCGCGGCGAGTTGTGCATCAAGGGCCCGCAGATCATGAAAGGCTACTGGAACAAACCGGAAGCCACCGCCGAAGTGCTGGACGCCGAGGGCTGGTTCAAGTCCGGTGATATCGCGGTGATCGAGCCCGATGGCTTCGTGCGCATCGTTGATCGCAAGAAAGACATGATCATCGTCTCCGGTTTCAACGTGTATCCGAACGAGATTGAAGACGTGGTCATGGCTCATCCGAAAGTCGCCAACTGTGCGGTGATCGGCGTGCCGGACGAGCGTTCGGGAGAGGCGGTGAAGCTGTTTGTGGTGGCGCGGGAAACCGGCGTGAGCCTCGAAGAGCTGAAGGCGTACTGCAAAGAGAATTTCACTGCCTACAAAGTGCCCAAGCACATCGTGCTGCGTGAGTCGTTGCCAATGACGCCGGTCGGCAAAATCCTGCGGCGTGAGTTGCGCGATATCGCGTAGGGCTTGACCGCTGCGCTTCGCGCATTCGCGAGCAGGCTCGCTCCCACAGGGTTGTCGGTAATCCTGTGGGAACGAGAGTGCTCGCGAATTTTTGTTTCAGGCCCCGAAAACCGGGGCTTTCAGGGTGATATAGGATTTTTGCTCTAAAATGACTGTTAGCAAGTCTTGAGTCACTAATATGACTGTATGGGCCGCTTTTGGCTCTAGTCGACCCTCGGCAAAGCTGCTACTCTCGGCGCGCTTTTGTGACTTCTCGGCCTATCTGAAAGCCAGATTCACCAATACAAAACACACACCAATAATAATCGCATCAAATGCGGTGAAGAATTCGCGTTGCTGAGGAGTGGGCTTCCATGATCGAAGACTTTTGGAAGGATAAATACCCGGCTGGAATTGCTGCCGAGATCAATCCAGACGAGTATCCGAACATTCAGGCAGTGTTGAAGCAATCCTGCCAACGCTTCGCCAACAAACCGGCTTTCAGCAACCTGGGCAAGACAATCACCTACGGTGAACTGTACGAATTGTCCGGTGCATTTGCCGCGTATCTGCAACAGCATACCGACTTGCAGCCCGGTGATCGAATCGCCGTGCAACTGCCCAACGTTCTGCAGTACCCGGTCGCCGTCTTCGGTGCGATCCGTGCCGGACTGATCGTGGTCAACACCAACCCGCTGTACACCGCGCGGGAGATGGAACACCAGTTCAACGACTCCGGTGCCAAAGCCCTTGTCTGCCTGGCGAACATGGCGCACCTGGCCGAGGCCGTGGTGCCTAAAACCGGCGTCAAACACGTCATCGTCACTGAAGTGGCCGACCTGCTCCCGCCGATCAAGCGCCTGCTGATCAACAGCGTCATCAAATACGTGAAGAAGATGGTGCCGGCGTATCACCTGCCGAAGGCCGTCAAGTTCAACGATGTGTTGAGCAAAGGCCAGGGCCAGCCTGTGGCCGAAGCCAACCCCAACAGTGGCGATGTCGCGGTGCTGCAATACACCGGCGGCACCACCGGCGTGGCCAAGGGCGCGATGCTGACTCACCGCAACCTCGTCGCCAACATGCTGCAGTGCAAGGCGCTGATGGGCTCCAACCTCAATGAAGGTTGCGAGATCCTGATCACGCCGCTGCCGCTGTACCACATCTACGCGTTTACCTTTCATTGCATGGCGATGATGCTGATCGGCAACCACAACATCCTCATCAGCAACCCGCGTGATCTGCCGGCGATGGTCAAGGAATTGTCGAAGTGGAAGTTCAGCGGCTTCGTTGGCCTCAACACGCTGTTTGTGGCCCTGTGCAACAACGAAGGCTTCCGCAAGCTCGATTTCTCGGCATTGAAAGTCACCCTGTCGGGCGGCATGGCCCTGCAACTGGCCGCCGCTGAACGCTGGAAAGCGGTCACCGGTTGCGCGATCTGTGAAGGTTACGGCATGACCGAAACCAGCCCGGTGGCCACGGTCAACCCGATCCAGAACATCCAGATCGGCACCATCGGCATCCCGGTGCCGTCGACCCTGTGCAAAGTCATCGACGATGCCGGTGTCGAGCAGCCGCTGGGCGAAATCGGCGAGCTGTGTGTCAAAGGCCCGCAAGTGATGAAGGGCTACTGGCAGCGTCAGGAAGCCACTGATGAGATGCTCGACAGTGATGGCTGGCTGAAAACCGGCGACATCGCGCTGATCCAGCCGGACGGCTACATGCGCATTGTTGATCGCAAGAAAGACATGATTCTGGTCTCCGGTTTCAACGTCTACCCGAATGAACTGGAAGACGTGCTGGCAACCCTGCCGGGCGTGTTGCAGTGCGCGGCCATCGGCGTACCGGACGAGAAGTCGGGCGAGGCGATCAAGATCTTCATCGTCGCCAAACCGGGAGTGACGCTGACCAAGGAGCAGGTGATGGAGCACATGCGCGCCAACGTCACGGGCTACAAGGTGCCGCGCTCGGTGGAATTCCGCGATGCGCTGCCCACCACCAACGTCGGCAAGATCCTGCGCCGTGAGTTGCGTGATGAAGAGCTGAAGAAGATCAAGGCGAAGACCGCCGCTTAAAACACCAAGCCCCGCAGATGCGGGGCTTTTTGTTGGTGCAGACTGTAGATGCACGACGCCTGTGAAGCCGTCTTCGCAAGCGGGCTCGCTCCCACTTTTGCCCGTATTTCAACTGACGGAACGCGGTTGAATGTGGGAGCGGGCTTGCTCGCGAAGCTCTGGCTTTTTCTGTTACTGACGGAACGGCGCGAAATTCACGTTGGTCCCCGCCGGACGCATGTCCTGCAGATACGAATCCTTGTCCGCACTCAATTCCAGGCTCAGCGCCGCTTTGCGCTTGCCTTCATTGCGAATCACCAGTCCTTCGAGCTTTTCGCGCAGGAACACCGTCGGCACTTTCAGGTGCAGCAGTTCGTCGGTGGCCGGGGTGTGCATCAGCAGGTGAATCCACTCGTACTGGCCCACAGCCAGGCGCGACACCGGCAGGTCGAACCACCAGATGTTGCGGTTACGGTTCAGTTCGGCGAAGTGGCAGTTGTTGGTGCCGAGCACGGCGCCGCCCAGTTCCTGGTTGCGACGGGCGATGGCCTGCTTTTTATCGAGTTTCATAACATTCCTGCGGGATCGGTCTCAGGCGCATGGCGCCCCTGTGCTGCGCATTCTCGGGGCAATGCCGGCAAACATAAAGCCCAACCTGCGCGTCGCGACGAAATGAGGCGCTGAAAATAAATGAAACTTGGCTCAAACCCGACCAGTCAATCATTACGTAATGACTTTTCCCCCTTAATGCATCACGGAGAAACACCATGAGTAGCACAGGCGATAAAGTAAAAGGCATGGCCAACGAAGCCGTCGGCAACATCAAGCAAGGCGTCGGTAAAGCGACCGACAACAGCAAGCTGCAAGCCGAAGGCAAGATTCAAGAGAAAAAAGGCGAAGCCCAGCAAGCCGTCGGCAACGCCAAGGACGCCGTCAAGAAAGGTGTCGACAAGGCATAATTCGGCCTTGATCGAAATACGGGAACGGCCATCGGAGGATGGCCGTTTTTGTGTCGAAATCCTGCTGGCACCCATCGGGGGTCGCCAAACAGGCTACGGTGATGTAATAAACGGCCCCTGAGTCGCCACGACTTCAACCTGAAATGCGGCGAAAGGAGACGCGAATGATATTTCCGGACATGAAAGGTCTGCCCCTGCACCGGGTGATGGTGCGCACGGTCACTGAGTTCGTCGATGACGAAATGTCGACCTACGCCTCGGCACTGGCCTACCAGATGCTGTTCTCGCTGTTCCCGTTCATTCTGTTCCTGATTGCCCTGATCGGTTTCCTGCACCTGCCGGACTTCTTCTCCTGGCTGCGCCTGCAATCGGAACTGGTGCTGCCGCCACAGGCGCTGGAACAGGTCAATCCGGTGATCGACCAGTTACAGCAGTCCAAGGGCGGCTTGCTCTCGGTCGGTATCGTCATCGCGTTGTACACCGCCTCAGCCGGCGTGCGCCTGATGATGAGCGCCATGAATGCGGCGTATGACGTTGTTGAAGGGCGGCCGATCTGGAAGCGTTTCCCCCTGTCGATTTTCTACACCGTCGGCATTGCCGGCATGTTGCTGGTGGCTGCCGCGCTGATGGTGCTCGGGCCGCAGGTGATGGGCTGGATCGCCGCGCAAGTGGGGCTGGAAGAAGTCATCGTGACAATCTGGACGATTGCGCGCTGGCCGGTGATCGTGATTCTGATGATGGTCGCCGTCGCGCTGATCTACTACGTGATGCCCGACGTCAAACAGGAATTTCGCTTCATCACGCCGGGTTCAGTACTGGCCGTGGTGGTGTGGATCATTGCCTCCTTGGGCTTTGCGTTCTACGTCAAAACCTTCGCCAACTACAACGCGATGTATGGCAGCATCGGGGCGATCATCGTGCTCTTGCTGTATTTCTACATCTCCGCTGCGGTGTTGTTGCTCGGCGCGGAGATGAACGCGGTGATCGAGCACATGTCCAGCGAGGGCAAGGACACGGGCGAGAAAGTCCCCGGCGAACTCAATGAACAACCCAAACAACATGTCTCGGGCCTGGGCCGCGATCATTCGCTCAAGCCGGACACTGACGAAGCCAAATCATGATCCGTGAAATCCTCAAAATGGGCGATGAGCGCCTGCTGCGCATCGCCCCGCCCGTGCCACCGGAGATGTTCGACAGCCCGGAACTGTGGCAACTGATCGACGACATGTTCCAGACCATGGAAAGCGTCGGTGGTGTCGGCCTTGCCGCGCCGCAGATCGGCGTCGACCTGCAACTGGTGATTTTCGGTTTCGAGCACAGCGAACGCTATCCGGACGCCGAAGCGGTGCCGCAGACAATCCTGATCAATCCGTTGATCACACCGTTGAATACGCTTATGGAAGAAGGCTTTGAAGGCTGCCTGTCGGTGCCAGGACTGCGTGGCGCGGTGGATCGTTTTCAGCAGATTCGCTATGAAGGGTTCGATCCGAAGGGCGAGCCGATTGTGCGCGTCGCCTCGGGGTTTCACGCGAGAGTGGTGCAGCACGAATGCGATCACCTGATCGGTCGGCTGTACCCGTCGCGCATCACCGATTTCAGCAAGTTCGGTTTTACCGAAGTGATGTTCCCCGACCTTGATCCAGCGGCTGACGGTTAAACCCGCCAACACTCCAGAACCCTGTGGGAGCGAGCAAGCCTGCTCCCACATGGGTTTTACGTCAGATTAAAGGTCTCAGTTCCATCGCGATCATCGGCTTGCTCCGCGCATACCGGCTCAACCGCTCAGCCATCGCCTGGGGCAGGGCAGGGTCGAAGGTGAATCCGCGCCGCTCGTAAAATCCGCGCAAATCCGGGTGACAGAACAGCCACACCGGCTCGCTCACATCCTGCACCGCCGCTGCAATCAACTGCGCCGCAATCCCCTGTTCGCGACACCGCGGATCAACAAACAATCCCGTCAACCAATGCCCACCCGCCACCGGCCGCAAACACAACGCGGCGACAATTTCGTCGCGACGGGCCACCCACAGTTGCGCATCGCGCACGGCTTTCATCGAAGACTGGTGACCGCGGTAAAACTTGTTCATCAAAGGCCAGAGTGAATCGTCGAGCAGGCGGTAATGGGTATCGGGCATGGGATCGGACTGTCGGTGGTTTTCGCCGCGATTATAAAAGAACGCAGGCGTCTGGATAGGTGTATACCTGAGGTCACATCCCCTGTGAGTGGAGTACCCATCATGTCCAAAGGTATGGATTCAAAAAAGGCCGCAAAAAAGAAGCCGGCCAAGACCGCGATTGAAAAACGTGCGGAGAAGAAGGCCAAGAAGGTCGACATCTTCGGTCACTGATCAAACCTTTCGGAAGCCCGTTCCCCGGGCTTCCACACATCGATGCCGCCCACCGCAAGCAAGCGTCCGCCACGGCATTGTTTCTCCCCGCGCTGAACCGATTCTTGTGCAAAAAGTGCCAGATACTGGCCGACTAGTGGCCTTGCGCAAGGCTTCGCGCTGTCTATGCTTCCCTGTAACTAACTATGCCGACCGTGCACGGTTAGTGTGTGAATTCATGCTGCCAGAGTGCGCAACTCAAGGCACCGACACTGAACCAACAAGGAGCGTCGCTTACATGGAAGTTCTTCAACGCGTTAGGGCTGGCCCGCTTGCGGGCTATCAAGAGAAGGATGTCTTGATTAGAGCGTCGCTGCATGGATGCTCGGATTAAACATCATTTATCACCTGACAACTTCCTCCCGTGGAGGAATGCGTGTGCCTGTTCTGTGGAATCCATTGGTGGATCTTGAAAGACCTGAACTTTCATCAAATCAAAAGACCGCGCGGAAGGTGATAGAACCATGTTCAACCTACATCACAAGGCTGACCTGCAGGAAATCGAGCGTTTCAGTTGCGCTTTGACCGAAGCCAACGCCAAGCTCGAAGCGATTAGCCGTTCGATGGCGATGATCGAATTTACTCCCGAAGGCATTGTCCTGAATGCCAACGAAAACTTTTGCCGGACCATGGGATACAGCGCCGAGGAAGTGCGCGGCAAACATCACCGGGTGTTCTGTGAAGAGGCGTATTACCGCAGCGAGGAATACGCCAAGTTATGGCGGGACCTGGCCCGGGGAGAGCCGATCAGCGGCACGTTTCTGCGCTTGAACAAAAGCGGCAAGGAGATCTGGCTTGAGGCCAGTTACATGCCGGTGTATGGCGCGGACAAACAAGTCAAAAGTGTAATCAAAGTCGCGGCAGACATCACCGCACGGGTCAATAAAGAGCACGAAGAAGAAAGCATGCTGGCGGCCATCAGTCGCTCGATGGCGGTGATCGAGTTCACCCCGGAAGGCAATGTGATTACCGCCAACGACAACTTTCTAAGGACGATGCAGTACTCGCTCAATGAAATCGTAGGCCATCACCATAGCCTGTTTTGTCACCGCTCCGAGTCCGAGTCGGCGCAATACAAGGCCTTCTGGGCTTCGCTCAATCGCGGCGAATATCACTCCCATCGTTTCGAACGCAAGAACAAGTCAGGGCAAATGGTTTATCTCGAAGCGTCTTACAACCCGCTGTTCGATACCAAGGGCCGCTTGTACAAAGTGGTGAAGTTCGCCAGCGACATCACCCAGCAGATGACCACGCTGCAGAACGCTGCGGAATCGGCCCACAGCACCTCGGTACAAAACGATGCCTGCGCGCAAAAAGGCTCACAGGTCGTGCAGCAGACGGTGCAAATCATTCAAGACATCTCCCGCGACCTCAACGAAGCGGCACTGAGCATCGATGCGGTGAGCAAGCAGTCGGATATCATCGGCACCATCGTTCAGACCATTCGCGGCATCGCCGATCAGACCAACCTGCTGGCGCTCAACGCGGCCATCGAAGCGGCCCGGGCTGGCGAGCACGGGCGTGGGTTTGCGGTGGTGGCGGATGAGGTGCGAAGCCTTGCCGCGCGCACCAGTCAGGCGACGCTGGAGATTGTCGAAGTGGTACGCAAAAACCATGACCTGTCGCTGAGTGCGGTGTCGAGCATGCAGTCGAGCCTGAGTCGCACCGGACTGGGTGTGGAACTGGCGAACGAGGCGGGGGAGGTGATCCTGGAGATTCAGCAGGGATCGCGGCATGTGGTGGATGCAATCGGGCAGTTCAATGCGACGTTGCAGTTGAATTGATGATTTCGCTTCGAATGGTCTGAAAGGGTTTGTCCTGCAAACAAGGACAGTCGTTCTTTGTCTTGGTTGCAGGACATTCACGTCAGGCTTCTTTCACTTCATACACCACGTCGAACTCTCCTTTTATGGCGATCGGCCGGCCTAAGTTGTCCACCATGGCAATATCGAAAGAGCCCTTTTGGTGATCAAGATTTTCACCGATAGTGACCTCGCCCGTTCCACTCAGCGTTTTTCTGATTTGACCTTCATGGTATTCGAATAAGGGAAATTCACCTGCGTTGCCACTGAAGGTCAGGGTCTTCGTTCCCGGTGCAAGATCTTCGCCGTAATAGATTTGAATTCGTCTATCGCCTTGCGTGGCTTCGAAAACATTCCGTGCGAAATAAAGTGTGTCCGCAGAAAAGTCTTCGCCTACCGGGCTTCCATTGAATATGAATCTGGCTTCGCATTGGCCGGTGAAGTTGTCAGTATCCATGATGAACTCCAGTTCCTGTGAGGTGAACACGGATGTGGTCACCCACGTATTGGACAGGGTTGCGTCATCAAAAAACCACTGTCAGCTCTGACAGGTGTAGCGGTTTTTCTGATCAACGGTATCCAGGCGAACGTCGTGCTGGCCGCTCTGCAGGCCGGCAGCGACGGTCGTGTCGCCCGCCAGCCGCGCGGGCATTACCGATGGGCAATATTTTCCAGCGCCAGGTTGCGTGTGCGCGGGCCGAAGTAGCCGATGGTCAGCATCACGATCAGCATGCTGCTGACGATGAACGCCAACACCCCGGGCGTGCCGAAGTTATCCAGGAACAATCCGATCAACAGGCTGCTGAACACTGTCGACAGGCGGCTGAACGAATAGCAGAAACCCACCGCCCGTGCGCGGATGTTGGTCGGGAACAGTTCGCTCTGGTACGAGTGGTAACTGAAACTCAGCCAGGCGTTGCAGAAGGTGATCATCACCCCGCAGACGATCAGCCCAAGCGCACTGGTCTGCAAGGCGAACAAGGCGCCGAACGTCATGGCGCCGAGGGCCGAACCGACGATCTGCCACTTGTTCTCGAAACGGTTGGCGAATTTCACGAACAGCAGCGGCCCGAGGGGGTAGGCGAGGGTGATGATGAACGCGTACATCAGGCTGTGGGTGACGCTGACCCCTTGGCCCGAGAGCAGCGCTGGCAGCCAGTTGCCGAAGCCGAAGAAACCGATTGCCTGGAAAATGTGGAAAACGATCAGCATCAGTGCGCGGCGACGATAGGGCGGTTGCCAGATATCGGCGAAGCGGCCCTTGCCCTCGACGTCAACGGGCACCGCTTCGGGGGTGTCCAGCGGTTGACGGTGATCCTTCTCGCAGCGTGCTTCGATGTCGTCGAGAATGCGATTGGCTTCATCGAACCGGCCGTGTTGCGCGAGCCAGCGCGGCGACTCCGGCAGGCGCTTGCGCAACCACCAGATAAACAGCGCAAACACCGCGCTGGCCAACACCACCCAACGCCAGCCGGACACACCGAACGGCGCTTGCGGCACCAGCCACCACGACATCAATGCCACCGCCGGCACCGACAGGAACTGCACGAAAAACGCGAAAGCAAAGGCCGAACTGCGCATGCGTTTGGGCACCAGTTCGGAGAGGTAAGCGTCGATGGTCACCAGCTCAATACCCAGACCGATGCCGACCAGAAAGCGCATGCCGATGATGCCCGGCGCCGAACTCTGAATGCCCATCAACACCGTCGCCACCGTGTACCAGACCAGTGCGAAAGTGAAGATCGCGCGGCGCCCGAAACGATCCGCCAACGGGCTGAGCAGGCTGGCGCCGAGGAACAGGCCGAGGAAGGTGGCCGAGGCGAACGCCGCTTGATCGGAGAAACCGAACACGCCCTGATTGCCGGTGGCAAAGATCCCGTCGCGGATCAGGCCGGGGCTGATGTAGGCGGTCTGGAACAGATCGTAGAGTTCGAAGAATCCACCAATCGAGAGGAGCGCCACCAGCCGCCAGATCGTCGCAACAGCCGGGAGGCGGTCGATGCGGGCGGATACCTGAGCGGCGCGTATCGGGTCGATGCCATCGCGTTGCGCGGCGGCGGGGGCGTGAGCAGTCATGGGCAGATCCATTTTTTATTGATGGAAAAGCTTAGCTGGCTATCGGAAATCAATGTTTGTGAATATCGGCGGATTGCACGGGAAATCCGCCGATTTCTTGCAACATCTGTTTACGAATTAACGATTTATGCCGCAGTGGGGACATCTGGCAATGCCGAGGCCGGCAAGCCAAAGATCCGGTCAAATGACCAGTTGAAGGCGAATGTGTAGCAGGGGATGAAGATGATCAGTGCCAGGTCCAGCAAAAACGCCTGCACCAGACTGATGTTCATCCACCAGGCGATCAGCGGTATCAGGTACACGATCAAGGTCAACTGGAAACCGATGGCGTGGGCGATGCGGCGTTTAACCGTGCGCGTGCGCGACGGCTGACGGCTTTCCCAGCGCTCGAACAGCGAGGTGTAAATGAAATTCCAGGTCACGGCGATGGTGGTGATGATTACCGCCAACGGTCCTGTGCTGCCCGGCGAGGTGCCCGACAGCAACGCCAGGCCGAGGGCGGAGAAGGTCATGCCGATCACTTCATAGAGCGACACATAAACCAGTTTGCGTTTGACGCCTTGCATGGGGATTTGCCTCTGATTGCAATCGATGGCCAGCGGGGCTGGCAGAGGCGGCGAAAGATAGCTTCAATGACAGTGACAGAAAAAGTCAGTAGCTTTCAGTTTTGGTGATAGGTGGTGGTGTGAATTTCAACAGCGACAGTATTGAATTGTTTCTGGCGGTCATTGAGCGCGGTTCGTTTTCCGCTGCTGCCCGGGCGCTGGGCCGCGTGCCGTCGGCGGTCAGCATGGGCATCGGCAATCTGGAAGCGGAACTCGGTTACCCGCTGTTCGACCGCAGCCATCGTGAACCGCAGCCGACGGCGATGGCGCTGTCGCTGGTGCCGCATGCGCGACTGATTGCCGAGCAGCTCAAGCAACTGCAAGTGCACGCGGTTGAGTTGTCGCTGGGGCTGGAGAGCAAGTTGTCGATTGGCGTGGTTGCGGACATCGACCGTCGGCGTTTGCTCGCCGCGATCAAAGTCATCGCCGAGCGCCATCCGCTGCTCGACATCGAAGTGCTGACCGCCCCGCAGGACGACGTGCTGGCGATGCTGCACAGCGGTCGCGTCAGCGTGTGCCTGGCCTTCGCCGGGTTGAGCATGAACGTACTGGAGCGTTTTCAGTTTGTCGGCAGCGAACGGATGATCGCCACGCTGGCGGCGGACAGTCCTTTGTTGCACGGGCAGGATGTATTTCTTGAAGACCTGGTGCACGTGCGGCAGATCTTCGTTGCCAGTCGCGACTTGCCGATCAGTGAGACGCGACCATTGGTGGCGCAATCATATTGGCGCACGGACAGTCTGGATGCGGCGATGGAGATGGTCGAGGCGGGACTGGGCTGGGGCAATTTCCCGTTGTCGGTGGTGCAGCCGTGGCTGGATAGCGGACGCCTGAAGCGGCTGAATTTCCGCAATATCGAAAACGGCCTGGTGATGCCGGTGCACGCGGTGTGGCTCAAGAGCCAGCCGTTGCAGAAGGGGGCGCTGGCGCTGGTTGACCTGCTCAGCCACTAAATCCACCCATACCCCTTGTGGGACCGTGATTCAACTTTGAATTTTCTGAACACCACAGGGGGTTCAGAGGTCAGGTGCTTTCGCGGATCTTCAGTTCGAAGCCCATGTCTTCCACCGGGCGGGCGACGCTATTACCGGCCATCAACGTCAACATCTGTTCCGCCGCACGCCGGCCAATCGCTTCGCGCGGGGTATTGATGCTGCTCAAGCGCGGCACCATGTGTTCGGACATCGGCAGATCGTTGAAGCCAAGGATCGCCACCTGCTCGGGAATCCTGATGCCATTGCGCAGTGCTTCCAGCAGCGCGCCCTGCGCCAGGTCGTCATTGCCAAAGAAGATCGCATCGACGTCCGGGTGCGCCGCGAGCAATTGCAAGAACAGCTCGCCGCCCAGGCCCACTGATGACGCTCGCGGGGTCAGCACTTCAAGGTCCGGGTCATAGCAACCGGCCTTCTGCAGGGCTTTGCGGAAACCTTCGCCACGCAACAATGTGCGTTGATCAAGCTGCGCGCCGATGTAGGCCAGGCGCTTGCGCCCTCTGGAGAGCAAGTGTTCAGCCGCTGTCTGACCGGCACTCAGCTGCGAAAAACCAACGCAATTCACGCCAGCCGCGCTGTCCAGCTCCATCATATAAACGCAGGGAATGTTGCTCGCCTCGAGCATCCGCCGCGAACTTTCGGTGCGATCAAACCCGGTCAGCAGAAACCCGCGAGGCTGATAAGCCATGTAGTTGCGCAGCAGGTTTTCTTCTTCATCGCGCGAATAGTGGAAGTTGCCGATCAGCACTTCGAAGCCTTTGGGCGTCAGCACCCGATGAATGGCTTCCAGCGTATCGATGAACAGCAAGTTGGATAACGAAGGCACCAACACGACGACAGAATGGCTCTGCGCCGAGGCTAAGGCACGGGCGGCAGGGTTGACCACGTAGTTGAGTTCGAGCGCGGCTTTCTGCACTTTTTCCACCAGCTCGGTGGCCACGGTGCTGACACCGCGCAAGGCGCGGGAGGCGGTAATCGGGCTGACCCCGGCCAGGCGGGCAACTTCATTGAGGGTGGGACGGCCAGTGGTGCGAGTGTTTTTATCGTTTTTAGGGGAGGTCATCGGGCGGCTTGCCAAACAAAAATCAAGGCACTAAGGTAGCGCTGTCCTGATGCAGCTGCAAATGCATAAGCGAGGTCCTGCCTGATCTTCGCTTTTTGGCGTTGGGAACAAACCTGCTGCAACCCAAAAAAACGACAAGAAGGCGTCGGCAACTTCTGCCTGTGCACTAGAGTCATAGCTAGCAAAGGTAGCGCTGTCTGCGCGCTGAGGTGTTATATGAGTCATCCCATCACCGCCCTGGTCATCATGGGCGTTGCCGGTTGCGGCAAGACGTGCGTCAGCGAGGCCCTGTGCCAATTGAGCGGCGCCACTGCCATTGAAGGCGATACTTTCCATCCGGCCGCGAACATCGAAAAGATGAGCGCGGGGATTCCCCTGAACGACGACGACCGTGCCGGCTGGCTCGACAGCCTGTGCGATGAGTTGCGTCGTGTCGATGCGCTGGGCGAACGCCCGGTGCTGACCTGCTCCGCCCTCAAACACAGTTATCGCGAAGTGTTGCGCAGTGCCTTGCCGGGCCTGGGCTTCGTGTTTCTGGAACTGACCCCTGAAGTCGCTGCCGAGCGTGTGTCGCACCGCCCGGGCCACTTCATGCCCGCCACATTGATCGAAAGCCAGTTCGCCACACTTGAATCGCCGGTAGGCGAACCGCTGACCCTGGCGCTGAATGCTTCGATCCACAGCGTTGAAGAACTGGCGTCCCAGGCTCACGTCTGGTGGCAGGCCCACGGTCTGAAACAGGCGGTATGAGTGTGTTGAAAGAGATAGCGCTGTCCTTACGACTTCTGTTTAACCCGCTTTAATAACAACAACAAACCAGGAGACACCCCCAATGTTTGGCATGTCCCACGACGCCTACCTGCTGCTTGATGCAGTGGTCACGGTGATCGGACTCATCATCCTGATCACCAAGTTCAAGATTCACCCGTTCATTGCCCTGACCATCGCCGCCGCGTTCCTCGGCCTGACCTCCGGCATGCCGATCGGCACCATCATCAAGGCGTTCCAGGACGGCTTCGGTGGCGTGCTCGGCTTCGTCGGCATCATCCTCGCGCTGGGCACCATGCTCGGCAAGATGATGGCCGAATCGGGCGGGGCGGATCAGATTGCCCAGACCCTGATTCGTGCGTTCGGCAAGGACAAAGTCCAGTGGGCCATGATGTTCGCCGCGTTCCTGGTGGGCATCCCGCTGTTCTTCGAAATCGGCTTCGTGCTGCTGATTCCGCTGGTGTTCATTGTTGCGCGCCGCACCGGTGTATCGATCATCAAGATCGGCATCCCGCTGCTCGCCGGTCTGTCGGCGGTACACGGTCTGGTGCCACCGCACCCGGGCCCGCTGCTGGCCATCGGCGTGTTCGGCGCTGATATCGGCAAGACCATCCTGTACGGTCTGATCGTTGCGCTGCCGACCGCCATCATTGCCGGTCCGATCTTTGGTACGTTCATCGCCAAGCACATTCCGGGTCACCCGAATCAGGAACTGGTCGATCAACTGGCCCGCGAAAACGATTCCGCCGTTCTGCCGAGTTTCAGCATCACCCTGATCACGGTGCTGCTGCCGGTGTTCCTCATGCTGCTGAAAACCTTTGCTGACGTGGCGCTGCCGGACGGTCACTTCTTCCGCACCTGGATGGACATGATCGGTCACCCGATCTCGGCGTTGCTGCTGGCGTTGCTGCTGTCGCTGTACACCTTCGGCTACAAGCAGGGCATCGGCTCCAACCAAATGCTCAAGTGGCTGGACGCCAGTCTGGCACCAACCGCCGCGATCATCCTGATCATCGGTGCTGGCGGTGGCTTCAAGCAGATGCTGGTGACCAGCGGTGTGGGCGACGTGATCGGCCACATGGCGGTCAGCGCACAGATCTCGCCGATCCTGCTGGCGTGGCTGGTGGCGGCGGTGATTCGTATCGCCACCGGTTCGGCGACCGTTGCGACCATTACCGGCGCGGGCATTGTGGTGCCGGTGGTAGGGATGATCCCGGGCGTCAACCGTGAGCTGCTGGTGCTGGCCACCGGCGCCGGTTCGTTGATTCTGTCGCACGTCAATGACGCAGGTTTCTGGCTGGTGAAGCAGTACTTCAACATGACCGTGGCTGAGACGTTCAAGACCTGGACGGCGATGGAAACCATCCTGTCTGTGGTTGCACTGGGCTTTATCCTGCTGCTGTCGCTGTTCGTTTAAACAGCTGCTTGCAGACACAAAAAAACCGCAGCGATGCGGTTTTTTTGTGGGTGGAGATTTCTGGTTCAACACAAACCCCCTGTGGGAGCGGGGATAGGCGTCAGGGAGTGGTTTTCGGCGTGAGCCCATCGGCCCGGAACATCCCGCGAATCCCGCGCACCGCCTGACGAATCCGGTCCTGATTCTCGATCAGCGCAAAGCGCACGTGATCATCGCCATACTCCCCGAAGCCAACTCCCGGCGAGACGCAGACCTTGGCCTCGGCCAGCAGTTTCTTGGCGAACTCCAGCGAACCCAAATGCGCATACGCCTCAGGGATTTTCGCCCAGACATACATCGATGCCTTCGGATTCTCGACCATCCAGCCCAGCTCATGCAGGCCTTTGACCAGCACGTTGCGACGTTGGCGGTATTGCTCGGCGATGTCGCGCACGCACTGTTGATCGCCTTCCAGCGCGGCAATCGCCGCCACTTGCAGCGGAGTGAAGGTGCCGTAGTCGTGGTAGCTCTTGATCCGTGCCAGGGCGTTGACCAGTTCCGGGTTGCCGACCATGAAACCGATGCGCCAGCCGGCCATGTTGTAGCTCTTGGACAGGGTGAAGAACTCCACCGCGATGTCCTTGGCGCCTGGCACCTGCATGATCGACGGCGCTTTCCAGCCATCGTAGACGATGTCTGCGTAGGCCAGATCGTGAACCACCAGCACGTCGTACTGCTTGGCGAGGGCGATCACGCGCTCAAAGAAATCCAGTTCCACGCACTGCGCGGTCGGGTTGGACGGGAAGCCGAGGATCATCATTTTCGGCTTTGGAATCGAACCGCGAATCGCCCGTTCCAGCTCATCGAAGAAGTCCACGCCTGGCACCAGCGGCACCGAACGCACCTGAGCGCCGGCAATCACCGCGCCGTAGATGTGAATCGGATAGCTCGGGTTCGGCACCAGCACGGTGTCGCCCTGATCCAGGGTCGCCAGCATCAGATGCGCCAGGCCTTCCTTGGAACCGATGGTGACAATGGCTTCGCTTTCCGGGTCGATGTCGACCTCGTAGCGCTGCTTGTACCAGTTGGAAATCGCCCGACGCAGACGCGGAATGCCCTTGGACGTCGAGTAACCGTGGGTGTCTTCGCGTTGGGCAACCTGTACGAGTTTTTCGACAATGTGCGGTGGCGTGGCCCCGTCGGGGTTGCCCATGCTCAGGTCGATGATGTCTTCACCACGACGCCTGGCGGCCATCTTCAGCTCGGCGGTAATGTTGAAAACGTAAGGGGGGAGTCGATCTATGCGCGCAAAGCGGCGCGGCGAACCTTGTTCAGCCATTGTTGCCTCGGATAACGTAAGCGCCCGGAACCGTCCGAGCGACGCCGGTCACTGCGGTGACCTGTTGGCGAAGATAAGGGCTGTGATGGCAGACTGTCCAGCCTGTGCGTAAACAAATTTTCCCAAGGAAATCGGTAGATGGAATTCACCAGCGGCTTCTTGCTGAGCCTTTCGCTGTGCCTGGATATCGGCGTGGCCAACATTGCGATGATCACGCTGGCGATGCAGCGCGGTTACTTTCAGGGCTTCGCTCTGGGACTCGGCACTTGCGTCGGCGACCTGATTTACGCGGTGCTGGCGCTGGCGGGGATGACGGTTTTGCTGCAATACGAAAGCGTGCGCTGGGTGCTGTGGATTGGTGGTTCGGCGCTGCTGATCTACTTTGCGGCAAAGATGATTTACTCGGCGATTCACCACGAAGCGCTGCTGGCCGAGACGGCCGAGGTGGGGCAGAACTCCCATCGCAAGGAATTCTTCCGGGGGATTTTTCTCGCCATGTCGTCGCCGAGCGCGATCCTCTGGTTTGCGGCGGTCGGCGGCACGCTGATTGCTCGTTCCGGTGGCGGTGGCCCGCTGAGTTCCGCGCTGTTCCTCAGTGGTTTTCTCTGCGCCGGGCTGCTGTGGTCGGCGGGTCTGTGCTTTGCCGCAAGCCACGGTGGCAAGTTGCTCGGCGACAAGCTGTTGCGCTACTCCTACCTGGCATCAGCGGCGATCTTCTGTTATTTCGCGGTCTACGTGATCGTATCCGGCTACAACGAGTTTGTCGGCTCGGGTGCCGTCGAGCAGTTGCATTCGCTGTGAGCGTGCGAATTGTTTCGGGCTTTCTATACTCCCAGCCGAACCCCTTTTTTGTGCCAGGAGTCGAGTCATGGATGAGCAAAAACGCGTCGAAGTGGCTGAACCTCGCTTCGAACATGGACACTTCCTGCTGATTGCAGGATTTGGCGATCGATTTACCCAGGACACCGCCAAGGACATCCCGGCGCTGTGGGAAAAATTCCTGCCGCATCTGGGGCGGATTCCCGGACAGAAGGGCGAGGTGACCTACGGGGTCTGCTGCAATTTCGATGGCAAGGGCGGCTTCGATTACATCGCCGGGGTGGAAATCAGCAAGCTCGATGAACTGCCCCAGGACGTCTATCGCTGGGTTGAAGTCCTGCCTCGCCAGTACGCGGTGTTCGAACACACTGGCCCGCTCGATCAGTTGCCGCAAACTCTGCAATACATCTACAAGACCTGGCTGCCGACCTCCCATTATGTGGAGCTCAATGCCCCGGAACTGGAACGCTACAGCGCCGATTTCAATCCGCGCCTGCACACCGGCAAACTGGAAATCTGCGTCCCGGTCGACACCAAGGCCTGAGCCGACAATGCTGAGGCGGATCACTGATCCGCCTCATGCTTTTCAACCTTGTTTACCCTTGCCGACACGTCGCGCCCGCAACAGGTCGATGCCCAAAGTGATAAAACCGAACGTACTGATGCCCAACACCATCAACAGGCCGATTTCCACGCTGCTCATAAGCGGTTTCCTCCAAGGGTGACAAGAGACACACCGCAGAAATAGCCCGCCACCGACACGAAGAAAAGCGCTTATACGCAGGCTCTACGCGCCCCGTGCGGATCGATATGAACACCTTATTCCTTTATGCTTCCAGCCCTTTCCCCTGCTGATTTCCGAGCTGCCATGAACACCGTCATCCGTAACGTCACCGCCGCCGACCTGGACCGCTGCTACGCCATCGAAACCGTTGCCTACGAAGGCGACGAAGCCGCCACCCGCGAGAAGATTGCCAAGCGCATCGCCGCATGGCCGGAAGGTTTTATCGTCGCCGAAGTGGATGGCGTGGTCGCCGGTTTCGTCAATTCCGGTGCGGCGTTCGATGTGCAGATGTCGGACGAAGACTTCAAGGAACTGATCGGCCACGACCCGCAAGGGCCGAACGTGGTGATCATGTCGGTGGTGGTGCACCCGGATTATCAGGGCCAGGGACTGGCGAAGCGTTTGATGGCCGAGTTCATCGAGCGCATGCACGGGATGGATAAAGCGACGATTCACCTGATGTGCAAAGAGCAGCACATTGCGCTGTACGCCGGGTTTGGCTTTGCCTACATCAAGCCTTCGGAGTCCGACCATGGCGGCATGGCGTGGCACGAGATGATCCTGACCCTCTGAACAACACCGCAAAACCCCTGTGGGAGCGGGCTTGCTCGCGAAGGCGGTGTGTCATTTGGCATTGACGTGTCTGACACGACGCTTTCGCGAGCAAGCCCGCTCCCACAATGGATCGTGTGGTGTCAGTAGAGGGGCGGCGGTAACCCGTTTGGGCGGTCATTCAGGCGCGTGTGAAACGCGCGGGCAGATGGTTTTGCCATCACCTGATAACCCTCGTTGAGAAAACCTGGGTCGATCATCGTGCATTCCTCGATGGCTCAGAAAACCAGGCCCATGCGCCGCTCGTAACCGATCCGGCCCTTGTACGCCTCACCGCTGTCGACATAGCCGTGTTTGGCATACAGCGCGATGGCCGCGTCGTTATCCGCGTCCACCGACAATTCCAGCCCCTTGATTTCCGGCCACGCCTGACGCGCCACCTCGGGCAGCGCTTGCAGACACGCCTTGCCGTAACCCTTGCCCTGTGCCCGATGATCGACCTGCAGCGCATGCAATGTCGCGCTGTGCTCATCGGCCCAGGCGGGTAACACGGGCGGGCGCTTGAGCAGCAAGAAAGCCACCGGCACTTCATCCGCCAACAGCGCAAAGCCCTTCACGCCGGGGCCGGGTTTCGACAGCAGGGTGTGCAAGGCACCGTGGATATCGCCGGAAAACCTGATCTGCTCGGCATGGATTTCAATGGCCTCGACTTGCTGACGCTGCAGGGTATTCAGATCGTCGTAAGGCACGAGTTTGGCTGACACGGGAATTTCCTTTTTCCTACAAGGTAAGTCGCCGATTCTAGCGATTTTGTCCTTCGGGAAATTTTTTTGTTTCATCTGTCGATCTGCCCGTTTGCTGAACGACCAAGGGTGTCTTCACAACAAAAAACACGGAGAACACCATGAGCGCACAAAGTGAAATTCAGACACTGATCAACACCTACCGCGAAGCCGTCATGACCAAGGACGTGGAAAAAGTCATGGCGCTGTACGCCGATGACATCGTCTCTTTCGACGCGATCAAGGCTTTGCAATTCAAGGGCAAAGCCGCCTACCGCGCGCACTGGGTCGACTGCATGGAAATGTGCCCCGGCCCGCACATCTTCGAGTTCCACGAAATCGCCATCGAAACCGCCGACAACATCGCCTTCGCCCACTGGGTCGCCAATTGCGGCGGCACCAATGAGAAAGGCGAAACCCAGAGCTGCTGGATGCGCGTCACCGCCTGCTATCGGCAGGTCGGCGGGGGGTGGAAGATTGCCCACGAACACTGGTCGGCCCCGTTCGACCCGATGAGTGGCGCGACCCTGTTCGATGTGCAGCCCTGATCTTCAGCCATAGTTGATCCGTCCGAGTCAGGAGAACGCCATGAAATATCTATGCTTGGTCTACAGCGATGAGCGCGTGCTGCATTCATCGCCCGACAGCCCGGAAGACGTCGAGTGCTGGGCCTACGCGGAGTCGATTCAGGGCAGTGGGCGGATGATTGCCGCTGAAGCGCTGGAGTCAGTGCAGACCGCCACCACGGTACGCATGCGCAATGGAAAACTGTCGATCACGGACGGTCCGTTCGCTGAAACCAAGGAGCAACTGGCCGGCTTCTACCTGATCGATGCCAAGGATCTCAACGAAGCGATCCAGGTCGCCGGCCATATTCCGGCGGCGCGGGTAGGCAGCGTCGAAGTGCGCCCGGTGCGGCAGTTGAATGTCTGAGGTCCAGGCGCGGGTCGAGCAGGTCTATCGCGAAGACTCGCGGCGGATTCTGGCGACGCTGATTCGCCTGCTCGGTGATTTCGACCTCGCCGAAGAGGCCTTGCACGAGGCGTTCTTCGTGGCGGTCGAACGCTGGCAGCGCGACGGCGTGCCGGACAATCCGCGCGCCTGGCTGGTGTCGACCGGGCGCTTCAAGGCGATTGATGTATTACGCCGACGTGCGCGGTTCAAGGCTTCACAGCCGTTGCTGCAAGCGCAACTGGAAGAGCTCGAACAGGCTGACTGGGTCGAGGAAGCCGTGGAAGACGATCGCCTGCGGCTGATCTTCACCTGTTGTCACCCCGCGCTGGCGGCGGATGCACAAGTGCCGCTGACCTTGCGTGAGGTCTGCGACCTGACCACCGAGGAAATCGCCCGTGCCTTTCTTTCGGCACCGGCGGCGATTGCCCAGCGCATCGTCCGGGCGAAAGCCAAGATCCGTGACGCCAGAATCCCCTATCAAGTACCGAGTCTGAGCGAACTGCCCGAGCGCCTCGACAGCGTGTTGCGGGTGATTTACCTGGTATTCAACGAAGGTTACTCAGCGTCGGTCGGCGCAGAAGTGACCCGTGAGGATCTGACGCGCGAGGCGATCCGGCTCGGGCGCTTGCTCATGGAATTATTGCCCGAGCCCGAGGTGATGGGCCTCTTGGCACTGATGCTCTTGCATGAATCACGGCGCCCGGCGCGCACGTCGCCGACGGGTGAATTGGTGCTGCTGGATGATCAGGATCGCTCGCGCTGGGACGCCGGGTTGATTGCCGAAGGCTGTGTGCTGGTCGAGCGCGCGCTGACCACGCGGCGGTTCGGGCCGTATGGTTTGCAGGCCGCGATTGCTGCGGTGCATGCCGAGGCGCCGTCAGCGGCAGAGACCGATTGGCAGCAGATCGTCGGGCTGTATGACGTGCTGTTGCGCGCGGTGCCTTCACCCGTGATCGAGCTGAACCGGGCGGTGGCGGTGGCCAAACGCGATGGGGCGTTGGCTGGCTTGACGCTGATCGAAGGGATTCTCGGGCGGGGCGAGTTGCAGGATTACCACTTGGCGCATTCGGCGCGGGCGCAGTTTTGTCGGCAGTTGGGCAGGGTGGAAGAGGCGCGGACGGCCTATTTGCGGGCGCTGGAGTTGACGCGGCAGGAGCCGGAGCGGCGGTTTATCGAGGGGCGGCTGAGCGAGTTGGGTTGATGGGCTGGCAGTGCGAACCCCTTCGCGAACAAGCCCGCTCCCACCGGGGAAAGCGTTCCAGATGTGGGAGCGGGCTTGCTCGCGAAGGCCAGCGCCGCTATTCCAGCATTTTGCTGAGCAACCAACTCCCCGCCGGCCCCGGCGGATACAGCCGCGACCACAAGGCATCGACAAACACCGGTTTTGGCCAGCCGCGCACGTTCAGCTCAACCAGCAGATCATTGCCATAGCGCTGCGCGAGCCAGCGCGGCAGCGGTGCCCAGCCAAAGCCTTTCTCGGCCATTTCCATCAGCATCAGATAACTCGGCGCCGACCACATCCGGCCTTTGCCACGGCTGTCATAGGGATTGACGATGGTCGCCAGGCGCAACTCGCGATGCTGCTCCAGCACATGCTGGTCAACGTGATCGAGTTTCGCCAACGGATGTGCGCGACTGACGAACAAGGCGATGTCCGTGCGCTCGGCCACGGTCGACGTCACCAGATCCGGTGGGTAGCTGTCCTGCATTTCCGCGAAGGCCAGATGCGCGCGCCCGCGCTGTACCAGCTCGATCAGGTCATCGCATTCGGCAATCAGGCATTCCAGCTGCAGATCCGGATAGCGCCGCTCGAAGTCCACCAGCGCCGCTTCGAAACGGTACGACTGATAGGTGTCGGATATCGCCACAGTCAGCTTCGGTTCAACGCCCTGAGACAGTTGTCGCGCGGTCATTTCCAGACGACTGCTCGCCGCCAGAATCGCCTCGGCCCGCTGCAACATGACATGCCCGGCCGGGGTCAGTGTCGGTTTGCGGCTGCTGCGGTCGAACAGTTGCAGATCCAGATCGATCTCAAGGCTGGCCACCGCCGCACTGATGGTCGACTGACTGCGTCCGAGCTTGCGCGCTGCGGCCGAAAACGAGCCTTGGGTCGCCGCCTGCACAAATGCCAACAACACTTCCTGCGAGATCATCAACTATCGCCTTGATCGATGGTTACTGATTATGAAGTATCGGTTTGAGAGTGGATCATGGCAACCATCTTCACTCAAGGAGTCAGACCATGACTGCCCGCAAATCCATCACTGAACGTATCGTCCAGGCCGTCGGTTTCGAACTGCTGGCCATTCTGATCTGCACGCCGTTGCTGGCGTGGATCATGCAAAAACCGATGCTTGAAATGGGCGCGGTGACGGTGTTGATCGCCTTGCTGGCGCTGGTGTGGAACGTTGTGTTCAACCGCTTTTTCGACCGCCTGCTCGAGCGCCTGAATGTTGCCCACAGCGCTTGGGTGCGCGTGGGGCATGCCTTGCTGTTCGAGGGTGGCTTGATCGTGATGGGGGTGCCGCTCATTGCCTGGTGGCTGTCGGTCAGCCTCTGGCAGGCGTTCTTGCTCGACATCGGGGTGTTGCTGTTCTTTCTGCCCTACACCTACGTCTACCACTGGAGCTACGACGTGCTGCGTGAGCGCTTCGTGACCCGCAACCTCTGCCAGAACTGACCACATCGCGCTGCAGGAACTGCCGAGGGCTGCTCCTGCAGGGGCGATTGCTTTTGGCAGTTATCAGAGGAACATCCCGCCCGACGCCTCAACCCGCTGCCCGTTGATCCACTGCGCGCCCGGCGAGAGCAATAATGCCAGCGCTGCGCCAATGTCATCCGGCTGCCCCGCGCGACCTAGCGCGGTGTTCTCGGCGACCATCGCGTTCACCGCCGCGTTGTCGCGCACGGTACCGCCACCAAAGTCGGTTTCAATCGCACCGGGCGCCAGGGTATTCACGGCAATCTGCCGCGCGCCCAGTTCTTTCGCCTGATAGCGGGTCAGCACTTCCATCGCGCCTTTCATCGCCGCATAGGCGCTGGCGCCGGGGAGAGTGAAACGTGCGAGACCGCTGGAGATGTTGATGATCCGTCCGCCATTGTTGATCAGCGGCAGCAGTTGCTGGGTCAGGAAGAACGGCCCTTTGAAATGCACATTCATCAGCATGTCGAATTGCTCAACGCTGGTCTCGGCGAAACTCACGTGCAGTCCGACCCCGGCGTTGTTGATCAGGAAATCAAAGCGCTGACGTTCGAAGGTTTGCTGTAACGCCTGTTCAAGCTGCCCGGCGAATGCTGCGAAGCTGTCGCTGCGGCCAACGTCCAGTTGCAGCATCACGGCGTTGCCGCCGAGTGCCTGCACTTCGCTGATCAGCGCCTGAGCTTCATCGGCGCGGCTGTGGTAGGTGCCAATGATGTCCACACCTTGGGTCGCCAGGTGCAGCGCGGCATTTTTTCCCAGGCCACGACTGGCGCCGGTGATCAGTGCGATTTTGCGGTTCATGGGACGTCCTCGATTGCGGTGAGTGGTGATGGATCAAAGTTTATTTATCCGCCTCATGGTGATAAACAGACTGAAAGCGGAATCACTGATCGGATCAGCCGAACAATCAACAGGTGACCCATGAACAAACTGGAACTGCTGCGCACCTTCGTCCGGGTCAGCGAGCTATCGAGTTTCACCCTCGCCGGCGAGAGCCTCGGTTTACCGCGCTCCAGCGTTTCCGAACATGTACAGGCGCTGGAAAACCTCCTCGGCACGCGTCTGTTGCAACGCACCACGCGCAAGGTGCAGGCGACGCAGGACGGTTTGGTGCTGTACGAGCGCAGCAAGGATTTGCTGTCGCACATGGATGAAATCGAAGGGTTGTTCCGCCAGGACGAGGCTTCGCTGACCGGACGCATTCGGGTCGACATGCCGAATATTCTCGCGCGACGCCTGATCATGCCGCGCCTGCCTGAATTCATGGCTCGCCATCCGAATCTGGAGCTGGAAATCAGCAGCACGGATCGCCGCGTCGATCTGCTCAGCGAGGGTTTTGATTGCGTGGTGCGCATCGGCGCGCAGCCGGATCAATCGGTGGTCGCGCGGCATTTGGGTGACTTCCCGATGATCAATTGCGCCAGCCCCGCGTATCTCGAACGCTACGGTGTGCCGCAGAGCCTGGAGGATCTGGCTCACCATCGACTGGTGCATTACGTCGGCGTGCTGGGTTCGCGTTCGGAAGGGTTTGTGTACGAGGAGGGCGGTCAGGTTAAACGCTTGCCGATGGCCGGCAGTGTCACGGTCAACAGCACCGATGCTTACGACTCGGCGTGCCTGGGCGGGTTCGGTCTGACCCAGGTGCCACGCACCGGCATGCAGCCGCATCTGGAAAACGGCGAACTGGTCACCGTGCTGCCGCAGTTCACGGCGCCGGCGATGGGCATTTCATTGCTGTATGCGCGGCAGCGGCATTTGCCGTTGCGGGTGCGGGTGTTTATGGACTGGCTCGGCGATCTGATTCGTTCCGCGCTCTGAACCTGGACACAAACCAATGTGGGAGGGGCAGCAATCAGGGGACTCAATAATCCCCGCGCTTGCGAAACGCCCAGCGCCCGGCAATCACGGTAAACGTCGCCACCAGCGCCACCAATATCCAGAACCCCTCCGGGTCCTGCGACAACGGCACGCCCCCGACATTCATCCCGAAAAAACCGGCGATGATGTTGATCGGCAGCGCCAGCACCGTGACCACGGTCAGGGTAAACAGCGTGCGGTTGCTCTGTTCGTTGAGGTTGGCGGCAATCTCTTCCTGGAGCAATTTGATCCGCTCGCCGAGGGCGGTGAGGTCGTTGATGATCAGCGCGAACTCCTCGGTGGATTTGCGCAATTCCTTCACGTCCTCTTTCTGCAACCATGGCGGCGGCCGGTTGAGCAGGCGCAGCAACGAGCCCGGTTCCAGCGCCAGCAACCGTTGCAGACGCACCAGCACGCGGCGGTTGGCACCCAGTTCGGCGCGGTTGGTCGACAGACGCGAGGAGAGCAATTCGTCCTCGACCAGGTCGACGCTCAGGCTGGTCTTGCGCACGATTTGCGTGAGCACTTCACCCTGATCGCGCAGCAAGTGCACAAGCAATTCCGAAGGCGAACGGAAGCGCTCGCCGGCCTTCACCGACGAGCGCAATTTGTCCACCGAGTGCAGCGGTTGCAGGCGAGCGCTGACGATCAATTTGCTGCGTACACAGACCCACAGCGTCGACACATCCGACGACACCATGCTGCTGAGGTTGAACACCACGTCATTGACCACCGCCAGCAATGCCGAGTCGACGTGCTCGATGCGCGTTGACCGCGAGCCTTCGTGCAGCGCCTCGAAAAATTCTTCGGGCAATTGCAGATGGCTTTTCATCCAGCGCTCGCAGGCGGCGTGTGCCAGGTTCAGGTGCAACCAGAGGAATTCGCCGCTGTCGCTGTCTTCCTGCAAGCCGCGCAGGGCGGTCGCCGAATCGACTTCACGACCGCGTTCACCGGGCCGGAAACGGAAGCCGTAGAGCAGGCCAAACAGATCGGGATCGCGATGGCTGGTATCGAGGCTGTGATTCATGGAGGCTCGCTGCGAGGAGGACGTCAGGGGTGGATTTTCAGATTCACCTGTGCCGCATGATCGCAATGCCACATGACGTTTGTGTGACAGGAAAGTGGCGTGAAATCAGCGCCTTGCCGATGGTCGGATTTTCTTCAAGAAGCACTCTGGCGCGCCGATCACAGGTGAGTTAGCTTGCGCGCCATTGGCCTTGCGCCAAGGTTCGCCGACAGGGAAGTCCGACCCATTTTTCACGTCCGTCCCGGGCGTACCTCACCCCTGTCATGAGTACCTGCGATGCTGCAAAAATCCCTGAGAGCGCAAATTCTCGCCCTGCTGAGCGGTAGCCTGCTGGCGGTGCTGTTGATCGCGCTGGCCTGCTTTCATTTCCTGTCCAACGGCGTGCACAGCTACAGCCAGTTGATCGCCGGTCCGTTGCACACTTCGCAACTGATCGACGAAGCCAACCTGCAATTCAAGGTGCAGGTGCAGGAATGGAAAAACGTTTTGCTGCGCGGCAAGCAGCCAGCGGATCTGAGCAAATACTGGGGGCAGTTCGAAGACCGCCAGCGTGATGTGCAGAACATCCTCGGTGAGCTGGCCAGTCAGAAAGGCATCGAGCCCAGCCTGAAGTCGCGCATCGAACGTCTGCGCCAGGAACACCGTCAATTGGGCAGCGCTTATCAGAAGGGGCGTGATGCCTATGTCGCTGCTGGTGGCGATCCGACGGCGGGCGACGCGGCAGTCAAAGGTGTCGACCGCGCCACCAGCGATCAGATGAGTGAACTGGTTGCAGAGCTGCGCAAACAGGGCACTGAGCAGTCGGCGTCGATCAGCGCCGAGGCCGACCGCACCGTGTGGCTGGGGGTGTTGGTGATGCTCGCGTCGGGCCTGCTGATCGGCCTGTTGAGCCTGTGGCTGGTCAACCGCAACCTGGTGGAGCCGATTCGCAAACTGATCGATTACGTCACCCAACTGAGCCGCGGCAAACTGGCCGAACGGGTGGTCAGCGAGCGTCAGGATGAGTTGGGCAACCTCGCTGCCGCCGCTAACACCCTGCGAGATTTCCTTGCCGACACCTTCACCCGTTTGCAGCGCAGCGCCAGCGATCTGGACAGCGCCAGCGGCGAGTTGAATGCCATCGCCACGACCATGGCCGGGGGCACTAACGAGCAGTTCTCACGCACCGATCAAGTGGCCACGGCAATGAACGAAATGTCCGCCACCGCGCAGGAAGTCGCCCGTCACGCGGCGGACGCAGCGCGCGCCGCCGATGATGCCGATCAGTCTGCACAGCAGGGTGAGCAGGTCATGCAGAGCACCATTCACTCGATCACGCAGATGCGCGGTGAAATCGCCAATACCGCGACCGTCATTCGTCGTCTGGAAGCGGACAGTGGTCGTATCGGCAAGGTGCTGGAAGTGATTCGCGGCATCGCTGAACAAACCAACCTGCTGGCGCTCAACGCTGCCATCGAAGCTGCCCGCGCCGGTGAGGCCGGGCGTGGTTTTGCCGTGGTGGCTGATGAAGTGCGCAACCTCGCGCAGCGCACGGCGGAGTCGATCATCGAGATCAACCAGATCATCCAGAACGTGCAGACCGGTGCGGTGGACGCCGCGCAAGCGATTGAAAGCGGCCAGGCGCGCAGCGATGAAAGCGTCGAACAGGTGACCCAGGCCGGCGCCATGCTGGAGCGCATCACCCACGCGGTGGAAGCGATTCGCGACATGAACCGTCAGATCGCCACCGCCGCCGAAGAGCAGACGTCGGTGGCCGAAGACATCTCGCGCAACCTGACCGAGATCACCTCGATTGCCAGCACCAACCTCGACAATGTGCAGCGCACCGAGAGTGCCAGCCAGAACCTGCATGGTTTGTCCGGGCAATTGAACGAAGTCACCGCGCGCTTGAGCGCCTGACGGAGTGAATGTGTACCGGTTCGGATACCAAGTCGGTACACAGTCGCTCTCAAATTGAGGCAGTGGCCGCCGATGGCCGGTTATTCATAACCGGCATTGGAGCCATCTCATGGTCAGCATCACGTCAGTCTCGATCAACCAGACCGTCACCACGCCCACCAGCAAAACCGCGATCACCGACGTTGGCGACGACACTTCGACCAGCACCACCGCCAGTACCGGCGTGGCGGCGGACACCAGCAAGGTGAGTGCCGGTGGCGGCGCGGCGCCGGCGGGCGACAGCAGCTCCAGCAGCAGCGAAGAATCGGATTCGGTGAAGGAACTGCGCAAGCAGATCGCCGAACTGCAAAAGCAGTTGCAGGAACAACAGCAAGCACTGCAAGCCGCCCAGGCCAAACAGGAAAACGCCGACGCCAAGGCTGCCGATGTGGCGGCCGCACAGGCACAGATCACCGCGACGTCGGCCTCGCTGCAAACCGCTACCGCCTCGTTGTTACAAGCATTGCAGGATTCCGACAGCAGCACCTCCGGCTCGCTGGTCAGCACTTCGGCCTGAGCATCGCCGCAATCCCTTGCAGGACTGAGTCTGCTGGCGAGGGCGGCGTGTCAGTCAACCTTGTAGAGACTGACAGAAAACATTCGCGAGCAAGCCCGCTCCCACAAGGGTTTATGTCAGGCATGAAAAAGCCGCACGATCTTTCAATCGTGCGGCTTTTGGCTGTGCGGTCAATCAAGTGTCTTGCTTGTTGCTCAACACTTTGCCGGTCGTGGCATCGAAGTCCACATCGAACTCTTTGCCGTCAGCGGTTTTCAGTTCAACTTCGTATTCATAACCGTTGAAGTGATTGTCCAGGTCGGTATCAGTGATGGTCGCGCCCGGGTGCAGTTTCAGGGCTTCGGCATTCATCGATTCCAGCGACTTGATCTTGCCGGACTTGACCAGTTCAGGGATCTGATCGACGCGCACATCAGCCTGGGCCAGGCCAGCGGTGAGGGTCAGGGCAGCGGCGGTAAACAGGGCAGTCAACGTTTTCATCGGTTCATTCCTTGGGTAACTCGTTTAAGTGGCCTCAGGTTATCCCGCGCAACTTAACTCACCCTTAAAACCCCGCATCCAGACAAAACGGGCAAGCCCTGCACCTGCACAGAACCTGTGGGAGCGTGGCTTGCCCGCGATGAAGTCGCCTCGATTTCAGATCAGAAACCGTTTTTCTTCAATAGCTGATCAACACTGGCCGATGCCGGGCGTTTATAAAACTTCAACAGTTCGCTGGCGCGGTTGGTGAAGATGCCGTCGACACCGGCGGCCATGACTTTCTCGAAGTCCACCGGCTCGTCGACGGTGTAAACGTGAACCAGCATGCCCTGTTCGTGGGTGTACTGATTCATCCACGGTTTGACCAGATCCGAATAACTCTGATCGCCGTCATGGGTCAGCTTCGCCGAGGGGCCAGTGCCGATTGCCCCCTGGGCCTTGGCGTAATCCACCCATTGCTTGAATTCAGCTTCGGACTTCGGCTCCTGCTTGCCGTAGAAAACGTTTTTGTCCTTCTCGCCGGACTCGGCAAAGGTCACCTGAGACTTAGGCTCCATGCCGCCCGCACCGACCCACAGCAAGAGGATTTTCGGGACTTGCGGCATTTCCTTTTGCAGCAGTTCGAGACTGTTTTTATCGAAAGTCTGCAAGATCACCTTGCCTTTGCCTTGACCCACGCCCAGCGCACTTTTCGCCAGCTTCGAACCGGTTGGGCTCAGCCAGCCGCGATCCTGCAGTTTTTCTTTCAGGTCGTGCTCGATGCCGGGAAACAGTTGCGGCTCTTTGGTCTCGATGTACAGGCCCGGCTTGTGTTGTGGGTTGGCTTGGGCAATGTTGATGACTTCATCGAGGGTCAGAATTTTCAGCCCGGCGTAGGACGGGCGTGCGCGATCCGGGTACTTGGCGTTGAACCAGCTGCCAGCGTCGAGGGTTTTCAGTTCGGCCATGGTGAACGCGGTGGCCGGGCTGTCCTTGCGCTCCGGGAACTTGGTGGCGACGTCGGTGGTACGTTGCAGATTGTCGTCGTGAAGGGCGAACAGCACGCCGTCCTTGCTGCGCTGCAAGTCCATTTCCAGGTAGTCGGCACCCAGGTCGCGAGCCAGCGTGTAGGAGGCGGCGGTGGATTCCGGGGCATCGAACGACGCGCCACGGTGGGCGATCACCGCCGGGTGCGGGATGCCGTGCGCCGCAGCGACGGCGCCCGTCTGAGTGGCGGCGTGCGCTTGACCGAGACCGAGCAGCAGGCTCAGGACGAGGGCGCTTTTGGTGAAAGTGGCGGGCATGGTCGAGATCCTTTCGCAGGGCATTTTCAAAGACGTACCTTTTAACAAGTGAATCGATTGCGTGCTATCGCCAGACCGACATAAACGTATTAAAAGCGTTTTTTCCTGCACTTTTGTGGCCCGGTTTGCAGTACGCTTGCCCACGGCAGACGCTCCGGCAGAGGGCGCGCCGTTCAACTGCCCTGCGTGTAAACCATCGATCATCTTTCGTGAGGTTTACCATGCGCATCACCTCCCAACTCATCTGCCAGGCCGCCGACGACCTCAAGGGCTTTGTCGGCCTCAATCGTAAAACCGGCCAATACATCGTGCGTTTCAGCGAAGACTCGTTCGGCATGGACGTGGCGGACGACGGCATCATTCCCACCAGCGAATTTGTCTGGGCACCGACGACCGGCCAGACCATGACGCTGAAGCGCGAGTTGATTCAGTTGTTGCTGGATCAGAATATCGATGACCGGATCAACATCACCGAGCCGTTGCGCGTTTATATGAGCAAGGTTGAGGTGCCCGAGATCGAGGCGATGCGCAGTCTGGTGCGGGGCTGAGATTATCTGTGACCGTGCGGGCCTCTTCGCGAGCAAGCCCGCTCCCACAATGGATGTGTGATCGACGCAGATCCTGTGTGGGAGCGGGCTTGCTCGCGAAAGCGGCCGAAAGCTCACCGCCCGGTTGATTGCTCGAACCGATACTCCCGCTCAACCCGGCACACCCGCGTATGAAAAGCCGAATACCACTCCGAGCGCCCACGCTGTTGAATCACTCGATGTTCAGGATGCTGCCGCCAAGCCAGAATCGCCGCTTCACTTTCCCAATACGACACGGTGATTCCTACGCCATCCGTCCCACGAACCGACTCCACACCCAGAAACCCCGGTTGCTCACGCACCCACTCGGCCATGCGCTCAGCCGCCTCGGTATAACCGTTGTCACCCTCGGTTCGGGTCGAAGTGAAAATCACCGCAAAGCAAGAGGTCATCAACGTTGCTCCGCGCAAGCTTCGACAAAGGCCCGGACCAGCGGCGGCGTCAGACCCTTGAGCGCGGCGCGTTCCGGTTGAAATAACGTGGCGACAAAAAACGGATGATCCTTGAGTTCGATTGCGCGCAAATCCCCTGACGAATCATGACCCACGGCCTGTAGCTGATCATTCAAAAGCGCGGCTTCGAATAGCCGATTCACCCCGAACCGGCAGCGATAACCTTCACGAATCTGCGACGTTTCATACGCCTTGGCGATCAACGAGTTCGACACCAGGTGAATGCTGTCCACGGCCTCGACCAGCGAGCAGGTCAGTGGTGAGAGCACTGCGCGCGCGGAATCGGGCGATGTCTCACCATGTTCTGCGTCCATCCAGCCCAGCACGTTGCGGGAAAACTCCAGCACCGCATGCTGAAAACCGCCGCAGGTGCCGAGGAAAGGGCGCAGCTGTTCGCGGGCAAACCGAATCGCCCGTAGCGCACCGTCTTCACTTCTGTAAGGGCTGGCCGGCACGCACCAGAAACCGTCGAAAGGGGCGAGCGGCGTATCGGCGCGGATCTGCTCGGTGGCCAGCCATTCAAATTGCACGCTCAGATCAAAGTGTTCTGCGACTAGCCCAAGAGCCACAGGGATGGCTTGGTGCGCAGTGACCTGCGGGTCGTAATCGCCAATCAGGGCTATACGAATGCTGCGATTTTTCATGGCGGTTCCCTGCACTTGTTGATTGATGGGGCTCACTATAGATTGGCGTTCACGCACTCAATATGGGCGTTTTCCCAAGTGATCAATGCAGCAACGCACTATCGGCTCGACTACCCGGATCTGGCGCTGATCCTCGCACTGGTGCGTGGCGGCTCTCTGGCCCGGGCTTCACAGCTGTTGAAGGTTGATGTCTCGACGGTGTTTCGCGCCGTGCGCCGGCTCGAAGCCGCCCTCGGTCAGCAGTTATTCGAAAAGAGTCGCGCCGGCTACTTGCCGACGACGCTGGCGCAAACGCTGGCCGAGCAGGCCGAACGCGCAGAGCAGGCACTGGAGGCGGCGCGGATTGGCGTGGATCGGGGCGCGCAGGTGGTCAGCGGTACGGTACGCCTGACCTGCACCGACTCGGTGTTGCAAGGTTTGCTGCTGCCGGCACTGGCGCAATTCATGCCCAACTACCCGGCTCTGACCATCGAGCTGAGCACTTCCAACGATTTCGCTAACCTCAGTCGTCGCGATGCAGACATCGCTTTACGTCTGACGCGTACACCACCCGAGCACTTGGTCGGACGGCAACTGGCGAAGATTTCCTACCGGGTCTGCGCCAGTGCGCGTTATCTACAGAACGTTGATCCGTCGGCTCTGAGCACACTGACCTGGATCGCCCCGGATGACTTTCTGCCCGATCACCCGACCATCGCCTGGCGCCGGCAACACTTGCCCGGTGTGACTCCAGGTTATCGCTGCAACAGCATGTTGTCGGTCACGGAACTGGTGCGCGCCGGCCTCGGTGTCGCGGTGCTGCCGGACTTTCTGATCAGCGATGGCCTGCAGGCCTTGAGCGAGCCGTTGCACGGTTACGACACCGCGCTGTGGCTGCTGACCCGTCCGGACTGTCGGGCACTGCGTTCGGTGGTGACATTGTTCGATGAACTCGGGCGGGCGTTGCGCTTGTCGTGATCATCGTGTGGCGGCGGGCCTTTTCGCGAGCAGGCTCGCTCCCACACAGGATCAACGTCGATCACAAATCCATTTGTGGGAGCGGGCTTGCTCGCGAAGGCCGCGGCGCGGTCTGCCAGCCTTCAACTCGGCGCCCGCTCATTGGCAAACATGCTCACCGCATCCACCGCTTCACTGGCGCCATCGCGAATCTGCAAAATCACGGTCCCCGCCTGATTGGCCAATTCAACTCCCTGAGCCGCGCGCCCCCGGGTGCCGTCCATGCTTTTGATCGCCTGACGGGTTTCGTTCTGGATCAGGCTGATCATGCTGGAAATCTCCGCCGTCGAACCGCTGGTGCGCGCCGCCAATTGTCGTACTTCATCGGCGACCACCGCAAAACCACGACCCTGCTCACCGGCTCGCGCGGCCTCGATGGCGGCGTTGAGTGCCAGCAGATTGGTCTGGTCAGCAATCGCGCGGATGGTATTGACGATGGTGGTGATCTGTTCGGAGCGCTCGCCGAGTTGCGCAATCAACGTCGACGATTCGCCAATGTTCTCGGCAATTTCGCGCATTTCGCTGGCAGTTTGCTGGATCACCTGGGTGCCTTGCTCGGCAACTTTGCGGGTCGCCACCGAGATGTGATAAGCCGCGCTTGCGCTGCGCGCATCCTGTTCGTGCTGCTGGACGCGGGCGGTGACGTCCGAGGCAAACTTGACCACTTTGCACAAACGTCCGGCGGCGTCGTAGACCGGGTTGTAGTTGGCTTCCAGCCATACCGTTTGCCCGCGTTTATCCACCCGTTCGAACAGGCCATGGAAGAACTCACCCTGATTCAAACGTCGCCAGAAATCCTCATAGGCACTGCTGTTGACCAGTTCCGGCGTGCAGAACAAACGGTGATGTTTACCCCGAAGCTCGGCGACGGTGTAACCCATGCGCGTCAGAAAATTCTGATTGGCCGTGAGGATATTGCCGTCGACATCGAACTCAATGACCGCCATTGCACGGTCGATGGCCTGCAGTTTTGCGTTGGCTTCGCTTTCCTGCTGCATTTTTACGGTGACGTCCATCGCGTACTTGACCACTTTCACCACGCGGCCAGAACCATCCCGGATCGGGTTGTAACTGGCTTCGAGCCAGATCGGCTGGCCCTTGCCGTTCACCCGTTCAAAGGTGCCGGACAGGAACTGGCCATTTTTCAACTGTGACCACATCTGCGTGTACTGAGCGCTGTGGCCAAAACTGGGGGTACAAAAGCGCCGATGCGGCTGCCCGATGACTTGCTCGAGCGAGTACCCCATGGCTTTGAGGAAGTTGTCATTGGCGCGCAGCACCACACCCTCGAGATCAAACTCAATCACTGCCATCGAGCGATTGATCGCATCGAGCAGACCGGATTGTTCGGCGATGGTGTGCTGGAGTTCGTCCAGGGCGGACTTGTGGCGATTGAAAAACATGGTTTCAGTGCTCGGGAAGTAGGGAAGATCAAGGATTCAGTCCCTATTCCGGCGCGGACAGACCGAATGCGCGGGCGGCGTTCGGCGGTGACTGCTCAATGCCAGCGTTCCGTAGCTGGCAGATGGCTACTTATACAAAACTTCAGAAACTTGTACAAGAAAGTTAATTTTTGTAAGTCTGTATAACTTTTTAGGCACTGACGTTGTCCGTGACGGAACGGCTCAAGGCAACGCTGATGGTGTTGCGCCCCTTGTGTTTGGCGGTATAGAGGGCTTTGTCGGCATCATCGAGCCACTCCAGCGCATCGTTGTACAAAGGCTGATACGCCGCCAAACCTATACTTAGACTCACGCGCAGCTCCGGCACTTGCGGGTGGCGATACTGCTGCAATGCCTCGCGGAGCTGCTCCATCAATGCCTCGGCCTTGCTCAACGGTAGCGTCGGCAGAATCACACAGAACTCGTCCCCGCCGTAGCGGCCGGCCAGCTCGTATTGGTCGAGCAGGCTTTTAAGGTCGCTGCTTAATTGACGCAACACCGCATCGCCGACGATATGTCCGAAACTGTCGTTGATTGCCTTGAAGTGATCGATATCGATCAACGCCAGCGTGGCTTGAATGTTGTGTTGCCGATACTGCTCAAACTTCAGATGCAGCAAATCCTTCCAGGCGCCATGGTTGAGCAGGCCGGTCAGGCTGTCAGTCCTGCTGAGGGCGCTAAGGGTGCGCTTGTGCTGTGAGAGTTTGATTGCCAGGCGGTAACAGACCATGCCCAGCGCCAGTGGATACAGCGTGAGCATCGGCAGGCAGGCCCAGACCTGGGGTTGCGACATCGTCAGGCTGAATTTGAAGCCGAAGATTGCCCAGCCAAGTAACACGCCAGCGATTTGCGCAAGGACGCCGAACACGAACAAGCGGTGGCCGCCAGCGGCAACGTTGTTCATGGTCATCATCGACAGGATGGTCACGGTGGTCAGCGGATTGAACTGAAAGCATGCGGCCCAGAATCCTCCGCACAGCGAGTCGTACAACAGATTGCGGCGCTCGGCCTGGTAGGGGAAAGCCGAGCGAGTGGAGATTTGATAAGCCAGATGTGGCCAAGCGAACCCGTTAAACAGCAACAACACCCAGATCCAGCCGGGCGGGTTCAGCGGATACAACGCTGCACCCACGCTGAAAAAACCGATGCCCAGACCAATGGCCCTGGGCAGGTAGATGCGTCGGGCGAATGACAAGCCTTTGCCGCGTTGGTTTTCCATGATGCCCTGCGCGAAAATTCATCCTGAAATACTTTGCAGTATTTTTTCAGGCCAACCGTTCGTCGGTCGATTGTCGGACATTGTCATTTATTCCAGCGGGAATAATCAGTGTCCTTCCGAGCCATTTAATCGATGAGTCGCGCGGGAGAATCGCGATTTAGAGCTGATAGTGGGCCAGGAACATCTCCAGTGCCGACTCGGCAACGGTATTTTGCATGTCGACATCCAGAGCCGCGCGGCCCATCGACATTTGCGGCCAAAAGCCAAAGGCCTTGAGCAGGCCCTGTACCTGATGCGCGGCAAACTCCGGATCAACCGGTTTCAAACGGCCATCGGCCTGCGCGGCGCGAATCCACACGGTCAGCGCTTCTTCACGTTCGCCCATGCGCTCGATCATGTTCTGCGCGCGCTCCGGCGAGTGGATGGTTGCGGCAATCGCCACCCGTGCCAGGGTCAGGAAATTCTCGTCAGCCATCAGTTGCACCTTGGCTTGCAGCATCGGCCGTAATTGCTCGCGCAGCGGTTGATCGCGGTTATACGGGACCGATGGTTCGGCGCTGATCCGCGTCCATAACTGGTTGAGAATTTCGGCGAACAGCTCTTCCTTGCTCGGGAAATGGTTGTAGACCGTGCGCTTCGACACACCGGCGGTGGCCGCAATCTTGTCCATGCTGGTGATCTCGAAACCGTTGGCACGGAATTCGGCAATCGCCGCCTGAATAATGGCTTCGCGTTTACGGTCGGTGAGTCGCTGTGGAGCTGTCATAAATTCGCTTCGGCAGACAAAAGTTGAAATTACACTTGGAAGTTTACTTGTCATCCACTTTGATGCAACCTAGAAACTACACCGATCAGTGTAATGTTGCGTTAATCCTCGCAACCTAAAACCCAGACCGTTCGGCCTATGCGTGCAGCTTTGGCCAATTATCGTCCCAGCGTGAAAAGTCGTGAATTACACGGTTTTTCTGGAGTCATTCAGTCATGGCCAATCCAATGTCGTCTACGGACAACACCTCAATGCCTGAAGCCTCTCGACAGGATCAAGGGCTGTTCCGCAACCATGCGCCAGTGCAGCGCGAAGGTGTCCGCAAGATGCTGCGCATCATGTGGAACATGATTTTCCACAAGCCACGCAATACCCGGCCAGCCGCCGCGATCCCGGTGCAGCCACTGACCCGCGAAGACCTGCAGGCGGCACCGAACCACAGCATCTACCGCCTCGGTCACTCGACCTTGCTGATGAAGCTGCGTGACAAATTCTTTATCACCGATCCGGTCTTCGCCGAACGCGCGTCGCCGGTGCAATGGGCCGGCCCGAAGCGATTCCACCAGCCGCCGATCAGCATCGACCAATTGCCGCCCATTGAGGCGATCATCCTGTCCCATAACCACTACGATCACCTCGATTACGGAGCCGTGCTCAAACTGGCGGACAAAACCACATACTTCCTGACCCCGCTGGGCGTCGGCGACACCCTGATCAAGTGGGGTATCGACGCCAGCAAAGTTCGTCAGTACGACTGGTGGCAGGGCACCGAAATCGCCGGTATCCGTTTCGTTGCCACGCCATCGCAACACTTTTCCGGTCGCGGCCTGTTCGACGGCAACAGCTCCCTGTGGGCGTCATGGGTGATGATCGACGGTGCCACTCGTATCTTCTTCAGCGGCGACAGCGGCTACTTCGACGGCTTCAAACGCATCGGCGAACAATATGGGCCGTTCGACCTGACCCTGATGGAAACCGGCGCCTACAACGTCGAATGGCCGCACGTGCACATGCAGCCCGAACAAACCCTGCAAGCGCACATCGACCTCAAGGGGCGCTGGCTCTTCCCGATCCACAACGGCACGTTCGACCTGGCGATGCACGCGTGGCACGAACCGTTTGACCGGATTCTGTCCCTGGCTTGGGAGCGCAGTATTTCCATTACCACGCCGCAGATGGGCGAGGCGTTCAACATCGCTCAACCGCAACGCGGGGCTGCGTGGTGGTTGACGGTTGAAGGGGAGAGTGAGGCGGCGGTACAGAGCGCCTGATCGCTCGCCCAGTTCGCCCCTTCGGGGGCGATTGTCTTACTCAGCCATCGCAAAATCCCCACGCGCCATTGTTTCCGATGGCGCGCCAATACTCGCACTGCGCCCTGGCGCAAACCCTGGAAAGAACACCAGGCCCTGCGCCTCGAACCGGTAAGCCAGCGCCAGTCGCGCCGCATCCGCCACGTCCTGCTGCGCTTCAAAGCGTTGAATGTCTTCAACCGAAACCTCAGCCTCCCGTGAGAGCGATTCCACGCTCCAGCCCAGCATCGCTCGGGCCTGGACGCAGTGCGTCGGGGTGAACTGGAAAAGGGCAATGCGTTCGAGGATGTGGTTCATCGCAAGAGAGGCCATGGTGTGCTCCGGGCTCAAGAGTGCTGATTGAAAATGTACTGTGTTTTTGTACAGTTGTTTTCGGCCGGGATCAAACGCATTTTTTGATTTGCCCTGATTCGCCGCCTCCAACCAGACGGACGGTGCCTGACCGAGGAATCGAAGCTGTACGCCAGCCACATGACATCTGCTGTTCAGAACCCCACCTGTCAGAGTTGACAGTAGACACGTCTTTTTCATCGGCAGACGCTGGCAGTATCTGTTCAAGGGATGAACACAATGCGCCTTCTTGCTGCGATCACTCTGTATGTGGGGCTCTCTGCCCAGGCAATTGCCGGCATGCCCGGCACCGAAACCGAAGAGAAGGCGCGTTTCCTCGACGACCTTCTCGGGCAGATGACGCTGGCGGAGAAAATCGGTCAGTTGAGGCTTAACTGCATCGGCCCCGGACTGACGCGCGAGCAGATGCTTGAAGAGGTTGCGGCTTCGGCGCTTGGCGGGGTGTTTTACGTCGCCGGTCGGTCGGAAGCTCGTGCGTTTCAGGATGCAGCGATGCGCAGCCGCCTGAAGATACCGGTCTTCTTTGCCTATGACGTCATCCACGGTCATCGCACTGCATTTCCCATTGGCCTGGGGCTGGCGTCCTCTTGGGACGTGCCGTCGGTTTCAATGAGTGCCCGCATTGCGGCACTTGAAGCCAGCGCCGATGGCCTGGACATGGTTTTTTCACCGATGGTTGATATTGCCCGAGACCCGCGTTGGGGCAGAGCATCGGAAGGTTGGGGTGAGGACGCGTATCTCGCCTCACGGTTCACTGAAGCCGTGGTCAGATCGTTGCAGGGGCCGCGGCTATCCGAGGCAAGCAGCGTGATGGCCAGTTCCAAGCATTTTGCTTTGTACGGCGCAGCGGAGGGTGGGCGTGACTTCAATTCGGTGGATATGAGCCTGTCGAAAATGTATCAGGACTATTTGCCACCCTATCAGGCAGCGGTAAACGCGGGTGTCGGTGCAATGATGTTGAGCTACGTCACCATCAATGGCGTGCCGGCCACCTCGAACCGTTGGTTGATCCGGGATGTGTTGCGTAGCCAATGGCAATTCAAAGGGCTGACACTCAGTGATTTCAACGCCGTTGCCGATCTGGTCAGTCACGGTGTTGCCCGAACCAGGCGTGAAGCCGCGATGCGGGCGATCAAGGCAGGCGTCAACATGAGCATGTCTGACACTGCCTATCGCGATGAACTGCCGGCGCTAGTGAAATCAGGCGCGGTCACTGAGGAGGAGATTGATGAGGCCGTCAGGGCCGTGCTCGGCGCCAAATATGATTTAGGTCTGTTCAAAGATCCTTATCTGCGTATCGGTGATGCCAGTGGTGACCCCGCGCAGATCGATGATGAACGTCGGCTGCATCGCAGCGAGGCACGTGATGTTGCTCGCAAGAGTCTGGTGCTGCTGAAAAATCAGAACGCGGCATTGCCGTTGAAAAAAACAGCCAGCGTCGCCGTCGTCGGGCCACTGGCTAAAAGTCGTGTCGATATTCTTGGAACCTGGAGTTCTATCGCTTCGCCAGCACAGGCTGTCTCGGTGTATGACGGCATCAGTCACGCGATTGGCGACCCGAAGCGCGTTTTGTACGCCCGTGGTGCGGACATTTCCGATGATCCCGCGGTGCTCGATTACCTGAATGCACCGGGCGCCAATCCCCCTGACGTCGAGGTCGATCCGCGAACGCCCGAAAACATGTTGAAAGAGGCCGTGGAAGTGGCGAGCCAGGCCGATGTTGTGGTGGCGGTTGTCGGCGAGGCGCGCGGCATGTCCCATGAGGGCGCCAGTCGATCCAGCCTGACGTTACCTGGCCGTCAGTCGTTGCTGATTCAAGCGCTGAAGGCGACGGGTAAACCGTTGGTTCTGGTGTTGATGAATGGCCGACCGCTGTCCATTGGACAGGAGCACGACATCGCCGATGCTGTACTCGAAACCTGGTACAGCGGCACGGAAGGAGGCAATGCCATCGCCGATGTGCTGTTCGGCGATTACAACCCGTCCGGCAAACTGCCGATTACGTTCCCACGCTCAGTGGGACAGATTCCTACTTATTACAGCCATCTGAATACCAGTCGACCGTTTAAAGTGTCGACCCCCCTCGCAGCGTCATCGCGTTACTTCGATGAAGATTACGGGCCGCTGTATCCGTTCGGATTCGGTCTGAGCTACACACAATTCGATGTTTCCGAACTGACATTGAGCAGCACCATTCTTAAACCCGGTGAAAGACTCAGGGCCAGCGTTGTCGTGAAAAACTCGGGCAAGCGAGCCGGAGAGACGGTTGTGCAACTTTACATCCGCGGGCTCAGCGCTTCAGTCAGCCGGCCGGTGAAGGAACTCAAAGGGTTTGAGAAAATCATGCTCCAGCCCGGAGAAGAACGCGTCGTGAGTTTCCAATTGAGCGAAGAGGATCTCAAGTATTACAACGCGCAGCTTGAGCGAGTGGCCGAACCAGGACCGTTCAGCGTAATGGTTGGCCTCGACTCGCGGGACGTGAAAGAGCAGCGTTTCGAACTCCTTGACCCTGCTAGTGACCACTACGTATTTGACAACAACCCCGGCGCTTCACGAATGATGAAGTGATCCAGGTTCTCGATATTGGCATTGAAGACCTCGAAAGGCTTTTCGGGGTTCTTCTTGCCGGGCACCTGCTTCAACTCCGGCGTCACCCCATAGAAGAAACAGAACAACGCCTTGTCGCTATCCACCGCATGCTTGATCTCTTCCAGAAACGCCTTGCGCTTGCGGTAGTTGTCGATCAGCTTCTTGTTCAGATAAACGCTGACCGGATACGGCTTCTTCTTGCTGTCCTCGGGCTTCTTGAACCAGACCTTGTCCTCGAAATCGATACGAAAACTGGCGCCGCTGTGGAAGTCCTCGATCTTCTTGATCCGCCCCCAGTAAATCAGCCCCTTGTTGTCCGTCAGATACTCAATCTTTTTGAAGAACGAACTGTACGGCGCCGAATGCTCACCAACCTTCAACGGCATGCGCTTGAGCAACTCCTTGTCCGCGAAGTTCGACACAAAACACTCCACCGGATGCGCAAACACACTGGTCTTGTCCGGCGCCGACTCACGACTCGCCGATTCTTTACCACTCTCCGCCGCCACCCGAACCGGATCATCGCGCAACACATCCGCCGCCCCCGCTGGCACAGCAGGCTTGCGCACATACTCACGCCGGGTCAGCAACAACTCTGATGGGAAGTGTTCCTCGCGAGCGTCATCCGCCTCGCCATCCGCCGTTTCAACGCCTGATACCGACGCCTTCAAACTCACATACGGACAACCCGCCACATGCTGCGTCGTGGGCAGATTCTTGAAGTGCGGCGTGCGCACGTAATTCACGTTCTTGGCGTTGAACGTACCCAACTCATTTGAAGTCTCGAAGGCCGAACGACAGGCATCGTTGGGGCACTGGAAGTGTTCCTTCGCGGAGTCAAACGCCACCGTCTCATCGAAATTGAGATCGCGAACGTCATAGATCGACAACTTGTCGTCGAGGCTGAGGCAGTAGGCGAGATCGAATTTCATGGTGGGGCTCGGGTCCTTGAGTGGGGAGGGGTATTAATAGCGGGAGGCGGGGCGGGTTGCACTGATTGTTTTCAGGGTGATGCGGGATTCGTGGGAGCCAGCGTGCTGGCGATTCGCGACACCAAGCAGATTTCAATACTCACACCGACATTGCAGGCCACGCTTCACCCTGTGGCGAGGGAGCTTGCTCCCGCTGGGCTGCGAAGCAGTCCCAAGAACAGCAAATACGGTTAGTCAGATAAACCGCGATTATTCCTTTTCGAGTCTTCCAACGTTGTCATACAGCCAAGCAGTGAAAGCCTCTCTGTCGTCAGAATGGTGGCAGCGTCGATGACAGTTTGGGCACAGCGCTACGGTGTTGGTCTTGAAGTCCGTCCCGTTGTCCGACAAATGCTTAACGTGGTGAACCTCAAGGTAAGGTTCTCCATTCATTTCAAACGGACCTGGTTGCCCACATCCCTCACAGACACCCTTGGCGTTGAACAGAATCCAATCTTTGACTTTGGATATGCGGGCGTAGGTTTTGGTTGTCCTGACGATTAGCTGAGGTATCTGCACACCCTCTGGCTCACTCACAAAATCATGTTGTTTCTCTCGTTGTACATTTCGAAGTGATGATTCTTCTTGCGTGGAAGGTGTACCGGAATCCAGTGTAATGAGGCCTTTCGATTCTAGGATTTTGATCAGGCGCGCGGTAATCCCTGAACCGAGATTCACCTTTGGTTTGTAGCTAGAGATCGTTTTCAGCCCAAGATCTTCGAATAGAGCGGTAATGTTCTGCAGTCGATAGTCAATCGACTTGGTGTTTCGCCCGGCGAGTACGCCATTCTGCAGACGCTTGTGCTCCAAGGACTTATTAAATTTTTGATCATTTGGGTAGCGAGCCTGAATATCGAGATAGCCATCAACCGAAGCTTCAAGCTCCTCATCCGTCCAGCCACTATTTTCCTTTTCCGTATCCATAAAATCGCCGAGGGTTGAAAACCCTCGGACGATACTGAGTGGCCATCACGGCTGTCTAGGAAAATTCCTACAGAGATTTGCGACAGTTCTCGCAAGTGATCTCACAAGTAGCACCTAACTCATCAGATGCTTCGAAGACTGAAATACCTCTGCAGCCTTCCGCCACCAAGACTTCGGGGCAGTCGCTCGATGCTGTGTCTGACCCTGCAACAGATACGGCATATCTCGTAGCCGAATCCAGCTTTCATCCTGCCAATGCAACAGACTCACAGACATCTCAGGCCATTTCAAAAAACTCAGCATAGGTAGATCTGAGTTTTCTGAGGACGCAGCATCGCGTAAGGCTGGAACCACCTGATGGGTCAGCCATTCGCGCAACAGCCGATTCCCTGGAACGTAGTGATACACCAACAACGCATACACGCCTGACTCACTGAGTATCAGCTGCTTTTCAGGTTGCCGGTGATACTCAATCCACAGAAAACGATGCTGATCCTTGTCCAGTTTGCTGACCATTCGATCACTGAGATGGACGCCCATCAAGCGACCAATATCGCGTGCGCAAAACCATGGCTGGCCTTCAAGGAGGAGGGCGTGGAGAGAGAGTTTGTGCAGAGTGAAGACAGTCGAACTGTGAGGTTCAGACATGGCAGGCCTCCAATGCTGGAAGCATGTAGATGATGTTGAGGTTGAAGCTGATTTCCTTCGTGCCGAAGGAGACATTTTTAGGCATATCCATTTACCTCTGTGTGATGTCAGCTTTCTTAAGGCTGGGTGCCGGGAGCTAAGAAACCCCACACAGAGGGCCGGACATATTCCCCTTTCGGGTCTTGTATTCGCCCACTCCCGGCATAACAGAGTTTTTGATGCGCACGGGGAAACCGTAGGCAAAAAAAAGCCGCGACTGTCGGGTGCGGTAAGTCCGCTGTGTGAGGTGTTTCTTAGGCACCAGCTGAGAGGTTAGTTTTTTTTTACCTCTATCGTCAATCAACGATTCATCACGTGTGTTTAAGGCATCCTGTGTCAGAAACTGTATCGACGAGGAAATTTTGTGGTGCTACTATTCGGCCACTTTCCAAGGGAGAGAACGGAACCGCCAGATAGGGCCTAGCCCTTATGGCCGCAGAGTTTATCCACAGCTCTGTGGAAGAGGTTGGATAATTATTTTTACTAGGTCGGCTCCGTGGAAAACCCAGGCGAAAGCTTGGGTTTTTTGTTATGGGATAGGTGGAAATGGACTTAGAACTGAGAATTAAAGAAGCTATAAAGCTTGAAGCGAAAAAAATTAATTGATCGCTATCAGCAATATCACAATACTCTTCATTTAGAGCATTCTAGAAAGAAGAGTCGTTTGAAAGATGCTCCGCCAAAAATCGTTAAAGTGCCTGAGGCATGGGGTGAGGGAAATCTTCATAATCCATTTTATGTTCGCAGGAAAGCGTCAAGCATAGCGAAGTCTATTGCAAAAAAAATACGTGATAATACTTATGAGCCTAATACGCCCTTTGTGCAGGAAAGAGACAAGAGTGGTGGTGGGAAGCGGAAGATTTCTGTTTATCAGGTTCCTGATGCCGCGATGTCGAGACTTTTTTATTCGGGACTTCTACAGAAAAATAAACATCGATTTAGCTCCTATTCATATGCGTACAGAGACGATCGTAACGTTCATTTTGCAATTCAGGATATCGCCGTTGATCTAAACTCTTTGTCGAGAGTGTTTGTGGCGGAGTTTGATTTTTCAGATTTTTTTGGATCAATTAATCATGAGTACTTGCTCGAGCAACTTAAGTGCAACGGATTTATGGTCAGTGCAGATGACCTCCAAGTAATTAAAGCATTCCTGCGTTCGCATGGAGATGTGGGGATCCCACAAGGAACGTCAATTTCATTGTTCCTTGCAAATTTAGTATGTTGGGCATTAGATAAAAAGCTCGAGCGCTGCGGCGTGAAGTTTGCACGTTACGCTGATGATACGATTGTTTGGTCTCAAGATTATGCAAAAATTTGCGAGGCGTTTGAGTGTTTTGATGAATTCTCGAGAGTCGCAAGTATTAAAATTAACACTGCTAAGTCTGCCGGAATAAATCTTTTGAAAAGAAAAGGTTTGCCCGCGGAGATGACCTCTAAGGAGAAAATTGATTTTCTCGGATACTCATTGTCACTTGGTAGTGTTTCTATAAAGGAAAGTGCGGTTGCTAAGCTCAAGGCGCAAATTGCCTATATATTGTCAAAGCACTTGCTGCAGCCACTAAAAGCGCGGCCGCTAAGGGCGTTAATAATTCCAGCAAATAATCGAGATAGGGCGTTGCTTAGTGCGATGGCGGAAATTCGAAGATATTTGTATGGGGGATTAACTTCCGAGCAGATTCTAAACTACCTTAATGGTCGCACAAGGCGTATTTATTTTAAGGGTTTGATGAGTTACTATCCGCTTGTTTCTGACGTTGATCAATTGAAAATGCTTGATGGTTGGCTCCTGTCAGCAGTGCATCGTGCAGTAAGAGCTAGAAGTAAGCTTTTGTTGAGTCACGGGTTTAATCGTAGTCACTCTTTCCCGTTTGATGTTTCTAGAAGTACGTTGCTCATGAAATATAGGAGCCAGGGGACCCATGGGAGGGCGACTTACGATGTTCCAAGTTTATCACTGCTTCATCGCGCGCTTACTCAGGCTTTGAGGGAGACAGGAATAGAGAATGTTATGAATATAAGATCTTTGAATTATATGTATTAGATTCTTCAGGGGGCATAAAAAAAATCCGTCTTTCGACGGATTTTTTTATTAATGCATTACTAGTCCCAGCTCAACGCCCCACCTGTCTGATACTCAATAACCCGAGTCTCAAAGAAATTCTTCTCTTTCTTCAAGTCCATAATCTCGCTCATCCAAGGGAACGGGTTAGTCGTCCCTGGATATTCCTCTTTCAAACCGATCTGCGACAAACGACGGTTAGCGATGAACTTCAGATAATCCTCCATCATCGCCGCGTTCATACCCAGCACCCCGCGAGGCATGGTGTCACGGGCGTATTCGATCTCCAGCTGCGTACCCTGCAGGATCATCTGGGTCGCTTCTTCCTTCATTTCGGCATCCCACAGGTGTGGGTTTTCGATTTTGATCTGGTTGATCACGTCGATGCCGAAGTTCAGGTGCATGGATTCGTCGCGCAGGATGTATTGGAACTGCTCGGCGACGCCGGTCATTTTGTTGCGGCGGCCCATGGAGAGGATTTGGGTGAAGCCGCAGTAGAAGAAGATGCCTTCCAGAACGCAGTAGTAGGCGATCAGGTTGCGCAGCAGTTCTTTGTCGGTTTCCGGGGTGCCGGTTTCGAACTTCGGATCGGAGATCGAGCGGGTGTACTTGAGGCCCCAGGCTGCCTTTTTGGCGACCGACGGGATCTCGTGGTACATGTTGAAGATTTCGCCTTCATCCATGGCCAGCGATTCGATGCAGTACTGGTAGGCGTGGGTGTGGATCGCTTCTTCGAAAGCCTGGCGCAGGATGTACTGGCGGCATTCCGGGTTGGTGATCAGGCGGTACACGGCCAGCACCAGGTTGTTGGCAACCAGGGAGTCGGCGGTGGAGAAGAAGCCGAGGTTGCGCATGACGATGCGGCGCTCGTCGTCGGTCAGGCCTTCCGGGTTTTTCCAGAGGGCGATGTCGGCGGTCATGTTGACTTCTTGCGGCATCCAGTGGTTTGCGCAACCGTCCAGGTACTTCTGCCAGGCCCAGTCGTACTTGAATGGCACGAGTTGGTTGAGGTCGGCGCGGCAGTTGATCATGCGCTTTTCGTCAACGGCGACACGGGCGGAGGCGCCTTCGAGTTCGGCGAGGCCTTCGGCGACGTCGAGGGAGTTCAGTGCGGCCTTGGCGCGGGCGACAGCGGCGGAGTCGTCGGCGGTCACGGCGCGGGCTTCCAGCGCTGCGGCGCCGCCGGCGTTGTCGAGGCGGTCCATGTTGGCTTCAGTAGCGTGGCCGGCGTTGGCGCCTTTCACGGTTGCTACTTCACTGTCTTCTTTGTCGAATTCGTCCCAGCTCAGCATGACGTGTCGTCTCCTGCGTGAGGGCCTGTCGCCCGTGTGAAACCTGATTGGTTGGTTTTTCACACGGTCGTACAGACCGCGTTGGATCTTAGGGATTCGTTTTTTGCAGCAGCTAAGGCAGGCAATAAAACAGAATTTTGTACGGGTTTCCGAGAGCCTCTGACGGGCGCAGATCGCGTTGAACGCAACTGCGGGGCTTCAGAATGGCGTTGGTCCCTGTAAGGGAATATTGCTGACCCGATTAGGGCGGCATTATAGGGAAAAAATTGTGGTCGTGGGGGAGGGCGAAAGCGCGCAGGGCGGTCGAGCGGGAGGGGTATTTCTGTCGGAGCGAGGGTTTACAGGGCTTTCGTCGAGGTTGGCCTCCGGGAATTTTTTTTGATTAATTTTTTCGTGAGGCTTCGGTTGCTCAAGAAATGAGCAAAAAACGGCTGTTTTCACTATATCTTGTGGTTTGCAACCCTTTTGAACGACTCCAGACACAACTGAGCCCGACCGAAGCCGGGCTGGAATTGACCCTCAATGACGCGCTGAAAGGTCCAATTCGGTGCAGTCTCGACTCATCAATTGGTGCAGCCGTTGCCCATGATGCTGTAACGCAGGATGTGACGCTGACCCTTGGAGTCGTCGTACTCCATTTTGGCGGGCACTACTTCGCAAACATTTGGCACTTCGCTCATGGAAACAACTTTGGCGATGTCCAGGTGCGTGGAGTAAGTGTATTCCTCGATAACCGGTTGTTGCTGCGCGACATCAGTCGGAGCCTCGTCTGCCATGGCGGTTGCGCACAGACTGCTGAGGGCCAGAACCAATAAAGCTTTCATTTCGGATTTACCTTTTTGAGGTCGAGTGGGGTCACGCAACCTTTTTAGGGTTGCGTGTGGAACTTCATCGTTTGCAGTTATTGCTTGAGAGCTGGATTAACGGCCTTCGTGGGGGCTGTAACGTTGTTAATCGCGGTTGCCTTGTTGGCGAGGTGAATTTTAGGGGGAGGGGGCGGGGGTAAACAGAGCGGGTTTTGATAAACACCTTTGGCAGATTTGGTAACAATCGCTCGCCACGGTAGGTGAATCGGTTTGCTGGCGATGCAATTTGCCCGGGAGACCGAGGTGCTTGAATCGCTGGCAAGCCAGCTCCCACAGGGGTTGTTGTGTATTTGAAGGCGCTACGTAGGGCCGGCGTGCGGGGTAGGTGGAGGATTTGTAGGGGCTTGTTACTACCATCGTCGAATGGTTCTATGGGGCCGGCCCGGATACAACGGGGTCATACAAAAACAACTATTACACCGAGGTAGGAAAGATGAGTGCGGCTTCTCTGTATCCCGTTCGTCCCGAGGTTCTGGCTAACACGCTGACTGACGAGGCGACCTACAAAGCCATGTACCAGCAGTCGGTCGTCAACCCTGACGGCTTCTGGCGCGAGCAAGCCAAGCGTCTCGACTGGATCAAACCTTTCACCACGGTGAAACAGACGTCGTTCGACGATCACCACGTCGACATCAAGTGGTTTGCCGACGGCACCCTGAACGTTTCCTACAACTGCCTCGACCGTCATCTGGCCGAGCGCGGCGATCAAGTCGCAATCATCTGGGAAGGCGACGATCCTTCCGAAAGCCGCAACATCACTTACCGCGAACTGCACGAACAAGTGTGCAAACTCGCCAACGCCCTGCGTGGTCAGGACGTACACCGCGGCGACGTGGTGACCATTTATATGCCGATGATCCCCGAAGCCGTGGTCGCCATGCTGGCCTGCACCCGGATCGGCGCGATTCACTCGGTGGTGTTCGGCGGTTTCTCGCCGGAAGCCCTGGCCGGTCGCATCATCGACTGCCGTTCGAAAGTGGTGATCACCGCTGACGAGGGTATTCGCGCCGGCAAGAAGATTTCCCTCAAGGCCAACGTCGACGACGCGCTGACCAACCCGGAAACCAGCAGCATCCAGAAAGTCATCGTGTGCAAGCGCACCGGTGGCGACATCAAGTGGAACCAGCATCGCGACATCTGGTACGAAGACCTGATGAAAGTGGCGGGCACCGTCTGCGCGCCGAAAGAGATGGGTGCTGAAGAAGCGCTGTTCATCCTTTATACCTCAGGCTCCACCGGCAAGCCGAAGGGCGTGCAGCACACCACTGGCGGTTATCTGCTGTACGCGGCGATGACCCACGAGCGCGTGTTCGACTACCGTCCGGGCGAAGTCTACTGGTGCACCGCCGACGTCGGCTGGGTCACCGGCCACAGTTACATCGTCTACGGCCCGCTGGCCAATGGCGCGACCACGCTGCTGTTCGAAGGTGTGCCGAACTATCCGGACATCACCCGGGTGGCGAAGATCGTCGACAAGCACAAAGTCAACATTCTCTACACCGCGCCGACCGCAATCCGCGCGATGATGGCCTCGGGTCAGGCCGCCGTCGAGGGCGCGGATGGCAGCAGCCTGCGCCTGCTCGGTTCAGTGGGTGAGCCGATCAACCCGGAAGCCTGGGACTGGTACTACAAGAATGTCGGCAAGTCGCGTTGCCCGATCGTCGATACCTGGTGGCAGACCGAAACCGGCGGCAACATGATGAGCCCGCTGCCGGGGGCGCATGCGCTCAAGCCGGGCTCGGCGGCGCGTCCGTTCTTTGGCGTGGTGCCGGCGCTGGTCGACAACCTGGGTAACATTATCGAGGGCGAGGCCGAAGGCAATCTGGTGATTCTCGATTCGTGGCCAGGTCAGGCACGCACGCTGTATGGCGACCATGACCGTTTCGTCGATACCTACTTCAAGACCTTCCGTGGCATGTACTTTACCGGTGACGGCGCGCGTCGCGATGCCGATGGTTACTACTGGATCACCGGGCGTGTCGATGACGTGCTCAACGTGTCGGGTCACCGGATGGGTACGGCCGAGATCGAGAGCGCGATGGTTGCTCACCCTAAAGTCGCTGAAGCGGCGGTGGTGGGTGTGCCGCATGACATCAAGGGGCAGGGCATTTATGTCTACGTCACGTTGAAGAATGGCGAGGAGCCGACCGAGCAGTTGCGTCTGGAGTTGAAGAACTGGGTACGCAAGGAGATCGGCCCGATTGCTTCGCCGGACGTGATCCAGTGGGCGCCGGGGCTGCCGAAGACGCGCTCGGGCAAGATCATGCGCCGCATTCTGCGCAAGATTGCCACGGCGGAATACGACGGGTTGGGGGATATTTCGACCTTGGCTGATCCGGGTGTGGTGCAGCATTTGATTGATACGCACAAGACCATGAATGTTGCTTAAACAGCGGGTCTGAAAAGCACAAAGCCCCGTCCGGGATAAGCCGGGCGGGGCTTTTTTGTGTCTGAAGGTTTTGTGGTGGCTGGGCGGGCCTCTTCGCGAGCAAGCCCGCTCCCACAGTTTGAATCGGGTTTCTTCAGTTGGAATGCGATCAAAACTGTGGGAGCGGGCTTGCTCGCGAAGGCAATTTGTCAGGCACCGATGTAGCCCACAGCCTGAAACCCATCTCCCCCCAACCAATAATTATCGATCTGCGCCGTCGGACCTTTCCCGCTGTTACCCGGCGCCTCCCACGTAACCGAATGTGTAACCGCCCGCGCCAAACCGGGGCAAAGGGAAACGCATCGCCCCGTTTTAGAGCCTCTAAACACCGAGTGAAAAATAAGACACCACGCTGCGCTTGCCGGATTAGAAGGGTTTGCGAATAATAGGCCCGCAATTTGCAGCATAGATCGGTTCCCTGTCTTTCGCTCTTGCATGAAATTGCGAGGCTGTCAATGTGCTCCAGTCGCTTTCTCTGTGCATCTGTAATTAGTTGTCGCATTGAAGAAATATCGGCTACGGGCCTGTCGTTAGAATGCCGATCACTCGCTCATCGTGGCTGATGTTGAAACCGCCAGCGGTTTCAATGGGAAATTTCCCACGGATGCAGCAACCGATTCCCGATTCACCCATTCGCATATTGGGCTGTTGCTCACTCTGCCGTTTTTGCCCTTTACCGATGGAGTCCCAAGATGAAGAAACTTGTGCTGCTTGGCGCCCTGGCACTGTCCGTGCTGTCGCTGAATGCCTTCGCTGATGAAAAGCCTCTGAAGATCGGTATCGAAGCGGCTTACCCTCCGTTCGCCTCGAAAGCACCGGATGGCAGCATCGTTGGTTTCGACTACGACATCGGCAACGCCCTGTGCGAACAGATGCAGGTCAAGTGTGTGTGGGTCGAGCAAGAGTTCGATGGTCTGATCCCGGCACTGAAGGTACGCAAGATCGACGCGATCCTGTCGTCCATGTCGATCACTGAAGACCGCAAGAAGTCCGTGGACTTCACCAACAAGTATTACAACACCCCGGCACGTCTGGTCATGAAGGCCGGCACTCAGGTCAGCGAAAACCTGAGCGAGCTGAAGGGCAAGAACATCGGCGTGCAACGCGGTTCGATCCACGAGCGTTTCGCCCGCGAAGTCCTGGCCCCGCTGGGTGCCGAAATCAAGCCATACGGTTCGCAAAACGAAATCTACCTCGACGTGGCTGCCGGTCGCCTCGACGGTACTGTGGCTGACGCCACCCTGCTGCAAGACGGCTTCCTGAACACTGACGCCGGCAAAGGTTTTGCGTTTGCAGGCCCGGCGTTCACCGACGTCAAATACTTCGGCGACGGCGTGGGCATCGCAGTGCGCAAGGGCGACGCTCTTAAAGACAAGATCAACACCGCCATCGCGGCTATCCGCGAAAACGGCAAATACAAGGCTATCCAGGACAAGTACTTCGCCTTCGATATCTACGGCAAGTAACGCGTCTCTGCGACAAGTCCGAAATGGCGCAAGCAACAGGATCTCTGCGGTTTGCGCCATTTTTTCATCCCAACTTTCGAGGACTGAATCATGTTGAAAGGCTACGGGGCTGTCATCCTCGATGGCGCATGGCTGACGCTTCAGCTCGCCTTGTCGTCCATGGCCCTGGCCATCGTTCTCGGGCTGATCGGTGTCGCGCTGCGCCTGTCGCCGGTGCGCTGGCTGGCCTGGCTGGGCGATCTGTATTCCACGGTCATCCGCGGGATTCCCGATCTGGTGCTGATCCTGCTGATCTTCTACGGCGGTCAGGACTTGCTCAACCGCGTCGCGCCGATGCTCGGCTATGACGATTACATCGACCTGAATCCGCTGGCCGCCGGTATCGGCACCCTCGGTTTCATCTTCGGTGCGTACCTGTCGGAAACCTTCCGTGGTGCGTTCATGGCGATCCCCAAAGGTCAGGCCGAAGCGGGCATGGCCTACGGCATGAGCAGTTTCCAGGTGTTCTTCCGGGTGATGGTGCCGCAGATGATTCGCCTGGCGATACCTGGCTTCACCAATAACTGGCTGGTACTGACCAAGGCCACCGCGCTGATTTCCGTGGTCGGTCTGCAAGACATGATGTTCAAGGCCAAGCAGGCGGCGGATGCCACTCGCGAGCCTTTCACCTTCTTCCTCGCAGTGGCGGCGATGTACCTGGTGATCACCAGTGTCTCGTTGCTGGCATTGCGTCAACTTGAGAAGCGCTACTCGGTAGGCGTAAGGGCGGCTGATCTATGATCTTCGACTACAACGTCATCTGGGAGGCCATGCCGCTGTACCTCGGCGGCCTGGTGACCACCCTCAAACTGCTCGCGCTGTCGCTGTTTTTCGGTCTGCTCGCGGCCCTGCCGCTGGGGCTGATGCGCGTCTCAAAGAACCCGGTCGTCAACGGCGCTGCGTGGCTGTACACCTACGTGATCCGTGGCACGCCGATGCTGGTGCAACTGTTCCTGATCTACTACGGTCTGGCGCAGTTCGAAGCGGTACGCGAAAGCTTCTTGTGGCCATGGCTGTCCAGCGCAACGTTCTGTGCGTGCCTGGCGTTTGCGGTCAACACCAGCGCCTACACCGCTGAAATCATCGCGGGCAGCCTCAAGGCCACGCCGAATGGCGAGATCGAGGCGGCCAAGGCCATGGGCATGTCGCGCTTCAAGCTGTACAAGCGCATCCTGCTGCCATCGGCCTTGCGCCGGGCGCTGCCGCAGTACAGCAACGAAGTGATCATGATGCTGCAGACCACCAGTCTGGCGTCCATCGTGACCCTGATCGACATCACCGGCGCGGCGCGTACCGTGAACGCGCAGTTCTATCTGCCGTTCGAGGCGTACATCACCGCTGGCGTGTTCTACCTGTGCCTGACGTTCATTCTGGTCAAGCTGTTCAAACTGGCTGAGCGTCGCTGGTTGAGCTACCTGGCCCCGCGGAAGCACTGATATGGAACGCATCGACCACGTATTGCCGTGGAGCCACCTGGGCAGCGAGCGCAAGATTTCCGTTTTCCGCTTCGGTCATGGCGAGCGCAAGGCCTACATTCAGGCCAGCCTGCACGCTGATGAATTGCCCGGCATGCGCACCGCCTGGGAGCTGAAAAAGCGCTTGGGCGAACTCGAAGCCAAAGGCTTGCTCAACGGTGTTATCGAACTGGTGCCGGTCGCTAACCCGTTGGGTCTCGGGCAATTGCTGCAAGGCAATCACCAGGGCCGTTTCGAGGTCGGCAGCGGCAAGAATTTCAACCGTGATTTCGTTGAACTGAGCGCGCCGGTTGCGGCCGCGCTGGCCGACAGTCTCGGTGATGATCCGCACGCCAATGTGCGCCTGATTCGTCAGGCGATGGCCGATCACCTGGCGGGGTTGCCGCAAGCGAGCAGCCAGTTGCAAGGCATGCAGCGGGTATTGCTCAGCCATGCCTGCACCGCCGATGTGGTGCTCGATCTGCATTGCGATGCCGAGGCCGCGCTGCACATGTACGCGCTGCCGCAGCACTGGCCGCAGTGGCGTTCGCTGGCGGCGCACCTGAATGTTCGCGTGGGCTTGCTCGCGGAAGATTCCGGTGGCAGCTCGTTCGATGAGGCGTGCTCGTTGCCCTGGTTACGTCTGTCGCGGCAGTTCCCCGATGCGCAAATTCCCTTGGCGTGTCTGGCAACGACGATTGAATTGGGCGGTCAGGCTGACACCGGTCGCACCGAAGCCGAGGCATATGCCGAAGGCATTCTCGCGTTCCTCGCCGAACAAGGCCTGATCACCGGCGAGTGGCCGAATCCGGCTCACGAAGCGTGCGAAGGCATGCCGTTCGAAGGCACCGAGTTGTTGCTCGCGCCCCATCCCGGCGTCGTGAGCTTTCTGCGCAAGCCCGGCGAATGGGTCGAGGCCGGTGACGAGATTTTTGAAGTGATTGATCCTGTGTCCGATCGGGTCAGCACGGTGTGTGCTGGTACCTCCGGGGTGCTGTTTGCCATTGAACGGCTGCGTTATGCCCAACCCGGTTTCTGGCTGGCCAAGGTGGCGGGGCGCGAAGCGCTGCGTCACGGGCGCTTGCTCAACGACTGACTGACTGTTTTTGTGAGAACCGACCGCATGTACAAACTTGAAGTCCAAGACCTGCATAAACGCTATGGCAGTCACGAAGTGCTCAAGGGTGTTTCCCTGAAAGCGGCAGCCGGCGATGTGATCAGCATCATCGGCTCCAGTGGCTCCGGCAAAAGTACTTTCCTGCGCTGCATCAACCTGCTCGAGCAGCCGCACGCGGGCAAGATTCTGCTCAACAACGAAGAGCTGAAACTGGTGGCGAACAAGGACGGCGCGCTGAAAGCCGCTGATCCGAAACAACTGCAACGTATGCGTTCGCGCCTGTCGATGGTGTTCCAGCATTTCAACCTGTGGTCGCACATGACTGCGATTGAAAACATCATGGAAGCACCGGTTCACGTGCTCGGCGTACCCAAATATGAAGCGCGCGAAAAGGCCGAGTACTACCTGAACAAGGTCGGCGTGGCGCATCGCAAAGACGCTTTCCCTGGGCACATGTCCGGTGGCGAGCAACAGCGTGTGGCGATTGCCCGTGCGCTGGCGATGGAACCGGAAGTGATGCTGTTCGACGAACCGACCTCGGCTCTCGACCCGGAACTGGTCGGTGACGTGCTGAAAGTCATGCAGGCGTTGGCTCAGGAAGGTCGCACCATGGTCGTGGTCACGCACGAAATGGGCTTCGCCCGTGAAGTGTCGAACCAGTTGGTGTTCCTGCACAAAGGTGTGGTTGAGGAAAGCGGCAACCCGCGCGAAGTGCTGGTCAATCCGCAATCGGAACGTTTGCAGCAATTCCTCTCGGGCAGCCTCAAGTAAACGCTGCCGTTATGCACCAGATTAGGTCATGCTTCGCGACCTGAAAGCCGACACCATTCCCTGTGGGAGCTGGCTTGCCAGCGATAGCGGTGAACCAGATTGCATATCTGGCACAGACATATCGCCATCGCTGGCAAGCCAGCTCCCACAATGGATCTCGGTTGGTTTCAAGATTTGTGTTCATTTACGGGCTAGCATTGGCCCATGCCTTCATCACTGTTCTTCGCTTCGGATTGCCCGCCCATGACTGCCCATCGAATTGGTTTCCTGATTTGGCCCAGCACTAAAGCGTTGACGCTGGCGCTGGCGGAGGAAGCCTTGCGTGTTGCTCAGCGTGTGCACCCGGACGTGGTTTACGAACTGTCGTTTTTGCAGGCGGAAGCCGTGGCAGGCGTTGCGGCCGAAGGCGCCTGGCAATTGCCCGGCGAGGCATGGACCGGCAAGCTCGAGAACTTCCAGAAACTGTTCCTGCTCGCTGACGAGCCACCGACCACATTGGCGCCGGCACTCAGCAGTGCGCTCAAGCAATTGGTGCGTGCCGGTTGTGTGATCGGCGGTCTGTCGGCCGGTGTCTATCCGTTGGCGCAACTCGGTTTGCTCGATGGCTATCGCGCGGCGGTGCACTGGCGCTGGCAGGACGATTTCGCCGAGCGTTTCCCGAAGGTCATTGCTACCAGCCATCTGTTCGATTGGGATCGCGATCGCCTGACCGCGTGTGGCGGCATGTCGGTGCTCGATCTGTTGCTGGCGGTATTGGCGCGCGATCACGGTGCGGAACTGGCCGGTGCTGTCTCCGAAGAACTGGTGGTCGAACGCATTCGCGAGGGCGGTGAACGTCAGCGCATTCCGTTGCAGAACCGTCTCGGCTCCAGTCATCCGAAGCTCACCCAAGCGGTGTTGCTGATGGAAGCCAACATCGAAGAGCCGCTGACCACCGACGAAATCGCCCAGCACGTGTGCGTGTCCCGCCGGCAGTTGGAACGAATCTTCAAGCAATACCTCAACCGCGTGCCGAGCCAGTACTACCTGGAGTTGCGCCTGAACAAGGCACGGCAGATGTTGATGCAAACCAGCAAGTCGATCATCCAGATCGGCCTGTCCTGTGGCTTCTCCTCAGGGCCGCATTTCTCCAGCGCCTACCGCAACTTCTTCGGCGCCACGCCGCGGGAAGATCGCAACCAGCGGCGCAGCAGCAGTCCCTTCGAATTGTCTTCGGTACCCCCCGAGCGCGGCTGACCGGGATCACTCGTCAGGGCCGGAATCTCCCGACGACGAGACTTCCAGTTCGGCCTGCTCGATCACTGCATCGATGCCAAAATCGACACTGGTCAGACTGAAATAGCGGATCAGGATTTGCAGGCTCGCAGGCGAAAAGGGATTGCCTTGCAGGTCGATGTTTTCGCTGAATTCCCGTGGCCATTCGAGAATGTCGTGGGGCACATCGACGATTTCGTTGTTGCTCAAGTCGACCATCTGCAGGTGGTCAAGTTGCCGCAGCCCGGGAGGCAGTTCGCTGATGCCGGTGTTGTTGAGCAATAGCGTGCCAAGCTGCGGCATCTGGCTGACATCCGGGGCGTGCGTCAGCGGGTTGTTACTCAGGTCGATGAATTCCAGTTGACTCATCTGTGCCAGTTCCAGTGCGCTGACCGGGGTGAGGGTGATCGAGCAGTCGGCGAGGTTCAGTGACTTCAATCGACCCATGGTAAAAATGGCGTTTGGCAAATCCTCCAGGTTGAACTCATGCAGGGTCAGCGCCTTGAGGTTGGGGAAGCTCTCAAGAAACCGCGCCATGCCAAGGGTGCGGCCGTGTCCGCTTTGCAGAAACATCAGCGATACGTGCCTGAAGTCGGCCTTCAAGACCGGCAGCTCGCCGGTCACCAGGGTGTCCAGGTTCAGCTGATAACCCGAGAGCATCAAGTCGTTCAGATTGTCCGACTCGACCTCCCGGCGCCAGCAACGCAATAACTGCTCCCTGAATTCGTCGCGGGTCGAGTGCTCGATCAGCAGTTGACGTGCCGTAAAGGGTTGCTGGGTGCGCGGGTGAACTGCCGGTACGTCGGAGGTCCAGGCTGACAGATCATTTTCGAGGGTCGATAGCTCGGTCTCCAGGCGCGTCAGCTCTTGTCTTCCTTGCGCCATGTCTCCGGGCAAACGGTAAACGAAATGGCTGGCGTCTTCGCGATCCATCAGCGGATACAGCGACTGTACCCGGTGGATGTCGCTATCGGGGGCGAAGACACCAAAGTCATTGCGCGTGCGGGAATAGTGTTCTTTGATGCGCTCGAGCTCAGCGCTGTCCAGCGGGTTGTTCCCCAGGTCGATTCCATCCTGGACCGCAATCGGCAAGTCGAACAGCTCGGCGGGCAAATGGCTGATGGCGTTGCTATTGAGCAGGGCCGTGTGCAGGTACGGACGGCTCGACAGCCCGTCGGGAAGGCTGGAAATGCCTGTGCTTGAAAGGTCGATGTAGTTCAGGTCCGGCATGCCTTCGACACTGGGCGTCAGGCCTAGAGGATTTTTATAAAGATCCAGCGTGTTCAGTTGGCTGAGGCTACCCAGCAGTGCGTTGCTCTGCGGAGTGAGGGTGATGGCGCAGTCGGCGAGGGTCAGCTCGTTGAGCTGCGAGCACTGCGCGAGATTGTCCGGCAGCCGTCCCAGATTGAAGTTGCGCAAAACCATGCGTTGCAAGCCGGTGAAGCTGCGCAGGAACTCGTGCATGCCGCGCGTTGCTTGATGCCCTTGGAGGCTGAGCTGACTGATGCTGGCAAGGTTGATGTCGAGCACCGGCATGTCGCCAATGATCGGCTGGATAAAACGAAAGTCGACGAAATACTCCTCCAGGTCGGGCAACGTTTCCTGCATTCGCCAGGCATTCAGAAGGTCGTGCATGAGGCGCAGGCGGATGGCGTGCTGGACAACAGTCTGCTCGTGGCTCAGGTAGATTCCGCTCTCCGGGAATTGTTGCGGAATCGCATCGCTCCAGGCACTCAAGGTGCTGCGCAGTTGCGCGTGTTGATTGATCATCCGTGTCAGCTCCGTCCTTGGGCCGGAAGGATGAAGCTGCAATCGGCTCACGAACGCTTCGAGCCTGCCGGGTGACAGGTGCGGGAATAACGACTGGGCTCGTTCCGACAGGGACGGAGTTAGCCGCGGCGCTTGCTGATAGCCGTCGGTGCCGCCGAGCAGACGCATCACCGTGGGGTCATAGGCGGGTTTGTACTTCGGATGCTGTGCCAGTAGCGAGCGCAAGGCATCACGGTCCAGGGCATGGTCATTGATCAATTGTCTGAGTTTTTCACCTTCGCCTATCTGCACATTCATGGCTGCACGCTCGCTGTCTGGCATCGCCCGCAGCAGGCAATCGTAAAACGCTTCGCCGCCACTGAGTTCGGCGCCGGAATCGTCGAAGGCCTGATGGTCTCCCTCGGCACGCAGAATGATGACCTTGCGTGCCGGCGCGCTGGTCGCGCCGACACTGTCGATCAATGGGCCGTCGGGAGAGTAGCGGCGCACTTCAATGCGCAGTTGCCCCGACCAACCGGGCAAGTGCTCCAGTGTGTGCAGTGCCAGCATGTGCGTGTCGGCATTGTCGCTACTGGATTTCAGTTCAAGGCCTTCATGGGCGCGCGCCATGCGTACCTGCAATCCGGCTTCCCAGGCCTGTTCGGTCAGGCGCGGTGATAGCTTGCCGCGTTCGAGTTGTTGGCGTTCGCTGTCTGTCGCGCCGTCGAGCAGGGCCTCTGCCACGACGCGAGGCAATGAGTCGGCATCCATGATCTTTTGCGTCAGTGAGTCAGCACCCAGTTCCAGTCGACGATAGCGCTGGTCGAACAGGTGCTGCCGCCGGCTGTTTGCCAGTTGCGCCAACGTCTGCCTCAGGCGACGGGCTCGAGCCTCCGGGTGCAGGGCAGGGGAGCCGAACGGTTCGCCCATCAAGGCCTTGGCCTCGCTTTCCGGCAACTTCAGCAACAGGGATTTCAACAGGTCACCGGCGTCGAGCTTTGTCACATCCAGTTGGAGAATGGGAAGTTCGCGAGTGCTGCTTTGCCAAAGTATTGCGCCTTGTTTGTCACTCAGGCGCAGGCCTCTGCCCTTGGGCCAGTGACGGCTTTCCTGCAGCAGTTCGAGTTGCATCAGGGGGTCGGCTTGCAGATAGACGTCGGGGCGCTCGCTGTTCATCTGGTCGATGAAGGTCTGAATGTCTTCGTCAATGTTAAAGCGCTTGAGCGTGTCGGCGAACAATGGCGGCAAGGGTTCCTGGTTGACGTGGGCTTTGCGTAGCGCGTTGTCATCGCAGTTGCTGATCTTCAGCAGTCGGTCCCGTTGAGCCGGGAGCAGGCGCTGGCTGTCCGACCCGCTGCGGCGCAGCAAAGTGGCCTGATCCCATGTCAGCGGTTGATCGAGCTCGGTTTTCCAGGCGCCGGCATTGTTGTGTTGCAGGCGTGGCTGATAGGCCTCGGCGCGGCTCGGGTGTTCGATGCGGTATTGACCGGTGCGGCTGTCCTGAGTGACGGCGTAGCGTTTGTCCTCCAGCGCTAGCAGGGTTTTGCCCTGATGCTGATGCAGCCCGAGTGTGTCGGGTTTTGACCGGATTGGCAGACCGTCTGGCTGTTCATAAGGTGTGAGGTCGGGCAGCCAGTAACGCGAGTCACCGTTGGGGCGCTTCACTGCGTTGAAGCGTTCAAGGAATTGGCTGCAGGCTTTTGGCAGTTGTGCGCGCAACTCGCTGATGACAAGGGTTCCGCCAATAGCAAAAGTACCCAGTTGCACGGCCGATTCAACCACCGTCATGAGGTGTCCGATGGCTTCCCGGCCCTGGCCTTCAGCCCAGTCGATGACGCCTTCAAAGGTGTCGTCGAGCAATTGGTAGGCGGTGTACGCCAGCATCAGCTCTCCCAGCAACGGTACGAAGGGCAGCGCGATGAACGCGGCGATATTCAGCAGGGTTGAGGCTATTGACTTGAAGGAATCCCAGACCGCCCAGCGGGCTTTTTGATCGACGGCGGCTGTGGAGACCGCAAGAAGCCTGGCGTCGTTGAGGATCTTGTCGAGTTTGCGCTGGTAGAGGTGGGTTTTCAGCTCACCTCGAATCGCTGTGGCATTGATGCGCAGGCTCGCGCGCGGATTGCTCTGTTCCCGCCAGGATGGGCGCGGATCGCCCGTTTGCCGGGGGTGCCATGTCACGGGCGCGAGTTGCTGGTTCAACTGGGTAAAAAACGGTCCTCGGTCGGCAAGGTCGATGAAACGACTGAAAAACCTTTGGTAATCCGGCTCGCGCAAGCGTTGGGTGAGTTCCTCGGCGAACGCGGCGGACGAGGGGTATTCCTTGATTGGGTGTGCCGGGTCATCAGGCAGGTAGGCGACGACCTTGCGCACATCCCTTGTGTCTTCCAGGTCCTGGGTGAACAGCATGGCGCCAGTGAGGCGGGCATCGAGAACGGTCAGGTCATGGCCGAGAACGCCGGCGGGAACCTGGTTGTCGAGCAGGGCGAGAATCTGTCGATGGCTGTCGCTGCTGAGCAGTTCCTGCATCTGTGCCATGTGCAGGGCGGCGGTCAGCGTGGCTTTCTGGCTGTCGTGGGCTTTTGCTCGAAGAAGCGCCGCAGCCACAGGGTTGCTGATGCCCAGGTTGTCTTCCAGGTACTCCCGGTACTGCCGGCCGATGTCCAGCTCGCGGCATAGCTGCGTAAACGCCGTGATGGGCATCTTGTCCGCAATGGACGCCAGCTCACTGAAATGGCCGCTGGCGTTCGGCGGCGTGATGTAGCACGAGGCTGACTCGAACGCATCTGGTTGGGTTTCCGATGTTTCGAAGTTGTGCAGTGCAGCATCCAGTAGCGATACGGTCCAGGTTCGCGCAGCGCCCAGATGAGCCGGGATGTAGAGGCGCAGCCAGGTGTCGCGAACGTCAATTTGCAGCCCGAAGCGGGTCTTGAGCGCGCTGTCGAGCAAGGTGCTGGCAAAGTCGCCGGGATTTTGCAGGCGGGCGAGCGCTTCATCCAGTCGATTTTGACGGGTCGCATGGTGGGCAATGAGCGACTTCATCTGCGCGTGCTGGTGCGCCGTTGCGCGCTTGAGCGATGCCGGCAATTGCGCCGTGCTGAGGCTCAGTGCCGAGCGCCGGTCGGGCGTGGCCTGGCGTAACCACGCTGGAACGGTGTTGATCAGCGGCTGGTAGTGAGCGTCTGGCTTGCTGGCGTCAAAATCGCCGGGTTCGGTTGATTCGGTGTGCATTCTGGGGTTGCCGTCGGATTGGAAAGTCTCCTAGGAGAACCCGGGAAAATCGACAGCGTGCGGTACATATGTACCGCACATGAAAAATCCCTTTGAGTTACAAAGTCGCAAGTCTGCCGCAATCCCTTGCCGCCAGTTAAACTGCGCCTTTGCGACGCTATATGTCGCATTGCCGTAAACCCGGGAAAATCCGGGGTTTGCGCTATAAGAAGTTGTCGCTTGGCGACAAGGCCGGGCTGAAAACTGTCCTTACAATCCCCCCATCGCTCGCCAGTTTCAGGCGGGTGGCCCTCATCAGGAGACTCCGATGTCCGTTGAGCACGCTGCGGTACAACGCGCCGATTTCGACCAGGTAATGGTTCCAAACTACGCGCCTGCCGCTTTCATTCCGGTGCGTGGTGCCGGTTCCCGCGTCTGGGATCAGGCCGGCCGCGAGCTGATCGACTTCGCCGGCGGCATCGCCGTCAACGTATTGGGCCATGCGCACCCGGCGCTGGTCGGCGCCTTGACCGAGCAAGCCAACAAGCTCTGGCACGTATCGAACGTGTTCACAAACGAACCGGCGCTGCGCCTGGCGCACAAGCTGATCGACGCCACGTTCGCCGAGCGCGTGTTCTTCTGCAACTCCGGCGCCGAAGCCAACGAGGCCGCGTTCAAGCTGGCCCGTCGTGTGGCGTTCGACCGTTTCGGCACCGAGAAGTACGAAATCATCGCCGCGCTGAACAGCTTCCACGGTCGTACCCTGTTCACCGTCAACGTCGGTGGCCAGTCGAAGTACTCCGACGGTTTCGGCCCGAAGATCACCGGCATCACCCACGTGCCCTACAACGACCTGGCCGCGCTGAAAGCGGTCGTTTCCGACAAGACCTGTGCGGTCGTGCTGGAACCGATCCAGGGCGAAGGCGGCGTGCTGCCGGCCGAACTGGCTTATCTGCAAGGTGCCCGTGAACTGTGTGACGCGAACAACGCGCTGCTGGTGTTCGATGAAGTGCAGACCGGCATGGGCCGCAGCGGCAAGCTGTTCGCCTACCAGCATTACGGCGTGACCCCGGACATCCTGACCAGCGCGAAGAGCCTGGGCGGCGGTTTCCCGATTGCGGCGATGCTGACCACCGAAGCGCTGGCCAAACATCTGGTCGTCGGCACTCATGGCACCACTTACGGCGGTAACCCGCTGGCGTGCGCGGTTGCTGAAGCGGTGATCGACGTGATCAACACCCCTGAAGTGTTGAATGGCGTGAATGCCAAGCACGACAAGTTCAAGGCGCGCCTTGAGCAGATCGGCGAGAAATACGGCTTGTTCACTCAGGTACGTGGCCTCGGTCTGCTGATCGGTTGCGTGCTGAGCGAGGCCTGGAAAGGCAAGGCCAAAGACATCTTCAACGCCGCTGAAAAAGAAGGCCTGATGATTCTGCAAGCCGGCCCGGACGTGATTCGTTTCGCCCCGAGTCTGGTGGTGGAAGACGCCGATATCGATGCGGGTCTTGATCGCTTCGAACGCGCCGCTGCAGCACTGACGCAAGCCTGATAGACCCTTCGGCGCCTGGAGCTTTTCAGGCGTCGATCAACATTTTGATGCCGGGCTGGATCAAATGTGGGAGCAGGCTTGCTCGCGAAAGCGGAGGGTCAGACAGCGAAAATGTTGACTGACCCACCGCTTTCGCGAGCAAGCCCGCTCCCACACTGGTCTCTATGTAGGCCCGGTTTTTTTCTGTGAACTGATAAGAGAAAAGGAGTGACACCATGCTGGTGATGCGCCCCGCGCAAATGGCTGATCTGGGCGAGGTACAGCGTCTGGCTGCGGACAGCCCGATTGGTGTCACTTCCTTGCCGGATGACGTGGAACGTCTGAGCGACAAGATCGCCGCGAGTGAGGCCTCGTTTGCCGCCGAAGTGAGCTTCAACGGTGAGGAGAGCTACTTCTTCGTCCTGGAAGACTCCGTTACCGGCAAACTGGTCGGTTGCTCGGCCATTGTCGCTTCGGCCGGCTACTCGGAACCGTTCTACAGCTTCCGTAACGAGACCTTCGTCCACGCCTCCCGCGAGTTGAAGATCCACAACAAGATCCACGTGCTCTCGCAGTGCCACGACCTGACCGGCAACAGTTTGCTGACCAGCTTCTACGTGCAGCGCGAGCTGGTGGGTTCGCCGTGGGCCGAACTCAATTCCCGTGGCCGCTTGCTGTTCGTTGCCAGCCACCCGGAGCGTTTCGCCGATTCGGTGGTGACCGAGATCGTCGGTTATAGCGACGAGAACGGCGACTCGCCATTCTGGGACGCGATCGGTCGCAATTTCTTCGACCTCAACTACGCCGAGGCCGAGCGTCTGTGTGGTCTGAAAAGCCGCACCTTCCTCGCCGAACTGATGCCGCATTACCCGATCTACGTGCCGCTGCTGCCGGATTCCGCCCAAGAGGCGATGGGCCAGGTGCATCCGCGTGCCCAGATCACCTTCGACATCCTGATGCGCGAAGGCTTCGAGACGGATCACTACATCGACATTTTCGACGGTGGCCCGACCCTGCATGCGCGGGTTTCCGGCATTCGTTCGATTGCCCAGAGCCGCGTGGTGCCAGTGAAACTCGGTGAGCCGGTCAAGGGCGCCGGACGCCAGTATCTGGTCGCCAACGCGCAGTTGCAGGATTACCGCGCGGTGTTGCTGGAACTGGATTACGCGCCGGGCAAGCCGGTGACCCTGGATCTGGAAGCCGCCGAAGCCCTGGGCGTCGGTGAAGGTGCCAGCGTGCGCCTGGTGGCGGTTTAACGCCTTAGCGAGTTTCACGGGTGGCGAAAGCGGCCCGTTTGAGGAGATAGCATGATTGTTCGTCCTGTACGCAGCAGCGATTTATCCGCGCTGATCGACCTGGCACGCAGCACCGGGACCGGCCTGACCACATTGCCGGCCAACGAAGAGCGCCTGACCCATCGGGTCGGCTGGGCCGAGAAGACCTTTCGCGGTGAAGCCGGTCGTGGCGATGCGGACTACCTGTTCGTGCTCGAAGACGACGACGGTCGCGTGGTGGGTATTTCCGCCATTGCCGGCGCGGTCGGTATGCGTGAGCCCTGGTACAACTTCCGTGTCGGCCTGACCGTCAGCGCTTCGCAAGAGCTGAACATCTACCGCGAGATTCCGACGCTGTTTCTGGCCAACGACCTGACCGGCAATTCCGAGTTGTGCTCGTTGTTCCTGCATGCCGATTACCGCAGCGGTCTGAACGGTCGCATGCTGTCCAAGGCGCGGATGCTGTTCATCGCTGAATTCCCTGAGCTGTTCGGCAACAAGATCATTGCCGAGATGCGCGGTGTGTCGGATGACGCTGGCCGCTCGCCGTTCTGGGAAAGCCTCGGTCGGCACTTCTTCAAGATGGAGTTCAGCCAGGCCGATTACCTGACGGGTGTCGGCAACAAGGCATTCATTGCCGAACTGATGCCAAAATTCCCGCTGTACACCTGCTTTCTGTCCGAGGGCGCACGCAGTGTGATCGGTCAGGTTCACCCGGACACCGAGCCGGCGCTGGCGATGCTCAAGGGTGAAGGCTTCAGCTATCAGGGTTACGTCGACATCTTCGACGCCGGCCCCGCCATCGAATGCGAAACCAGCAAGATTCGCGCAGTCCGCGACAGCGAAGCGCTGGTGCTGGCCGTGGGCACGCCGGGCGATGACGCCACGCCGTTCATCATCCACAACCGCAAGCGCGAAGACTGCCGCATCACTGCTGCACCGGCGCGTCTCGCTGCAGGCACCTTGGTGGTCGATCCGCTGACGGCCAAACGTCTTCAACTCAACGCCGGCGATCAAGTGCGTGCCGTCGCGTTGTCCGCTGCACGGGAGTCGAAACAATGAATTCGCTATACATCGCAGGTGAATGGCTGGCCGGTCAGGGCGAAGCCTTTCAATCGCTGAACCCGGTGAGCCAGCAAGTACTGTGGTCGGGAGAGGGCGCCACTGTCGCTCAGGTTGAATCGGCTGTGCAGGCAGCGCGTCAGGCATTCCCGGGCTGGGCACGTCGCTCCCTGGAAGAACGCATCAGTGTGCTTGAGGCTTTCGCCGCCGCGCTTAAAAACCACGCCGACGAACTCGCCCGCACCATCGGCGAAGAGACCGGTAAACCGTTGTGGGAGGCCGCGACCGAAGTGACCAGCATGGTCAACAAGATCGCGATCTCGGTGCAGAGCTACCGTGAACGTACCGGCGAGAAGAGCGGCCCGCTTGGCGATGCCACCGCCGTGTTGCGCCACAAGCCACACGGCGTGGTTGCGGTGTTCGGTCCATACAATTTCCCCGGCCACTTGCCGAACGGTCATATCGTGCCGGCATTGCTGGCGGGTAACAGCGTGCTGTTCAAGCCAAGCGAACTGACCCCTAAAGTCGCTGAACTGACGGTCAAGTGCTGGATCGAAGCAGGCCTGCCGGCTGGCGTGTTGAACCTGCTGCAAGGCGCTCGCGAAACCGGCATCGCGCTGGCGGCGAACCCGGGCATCGACGGTCTGTTCTTCACCGGTTCGAGTCGTACCGGCAATCACTTGCACCAGCAATTCGCCGGGCGCCCGGACAAGATCCTCGCGCTGGAAATGGGCGGCAACAACCCGCTGGTGGTCGATCAGGTCGCCGATCTCGATGCGGCGGTGTACACGATCATTCAGTCGGCGTTCATCTCTGCCGGTCAGCGCTGCACCTGCGCGCGTCGTCTGCTGGTGCCGCAAGGCGCATGGGGCGACAGCCTGCTCAAGCGTCTGGTCGAAGTCAGCGCGACTATCGAGGTCGGCGCATTCGATCAGCAACCGGCGCCGTTCATGGGGTCGGTGATTTCCCTCGGCGCGGCAAAAGCGCTGATGGATGCTCAGGAGCATCTGCTGGCCAGCGGCGCGGTGTCGTTGCTGGCAATGACTCAGCCGCAGGCACAGGCCGCGTTGCTGACACCGGGCATTCTCGATGTCACCGCCGTGGCCGAGCGTCCGGACGAAGAGTTGTTCGGCCCGTTGCTGCAGGTGATTCGCTACGCTGATTTCGAAGCGGCGATCATGGAGGCGAACGACACCGCTTTTGGTTTGGCCGCAGGTTTGCTGTCGGATTCCGAGGCGCGTTATCAGCAGTTCTGGCTGGAAAGCCGCGCCGGCATCGTCAACTGGAACAAACAGCTGACCGGTGCTGCGAGCAGCGCGCCGTTCGGTGGTGTCGGTGCCTCGGGTAACCATCGCGCCAGCGCCTATTACGCGGCGGACTACTGCGCGTACCCGGTGGCGTCGCTGGAAACACCAAGCCTGGTGTTGCCTGCGGCCCTGACGCCTGGCGTGAAAATGGTGTGATGCCCATTCGCGAACAGGCTCGCTCCCACATTGGAATGCATCTCCCTGTGGGAGCGAGCCGGCTCGCGAAGGCCGCGCCTCGGTCTAAAAGAACAGTTACTGAAGCCTATAACAACAGATTCTCGTGGAGCCTCGCTGATGAAATCCTATGAAGTCAATTTTGACGGTCTAGTGGGGCCGACCCATAACTACGGTGGTCTGTCCTACGGCAACGTTGCCTCCCAGAGCAACAGCCAGCAATCTTCGAATCCGAAGGAAGCGGCGCTGCAAGGTCTGGCGAAGATGAAAGCGCTGATGGAAATGGGCTTTCAGCAGGGCGTACTCGCACCGCAGGAACGTCCGGACGTGGCCGCTCTGCGCCGCCTGGGTTTCAGTGGCACCGACGCTCAGGTCATCGAGCGCGCCGCCAAGGAAGCCATGCCGCTGTTGGTTGCCAGTTGCTCGGCGTCGAGCATGTGGGTGGCCAACGCTGCCACGGTCAGCCCGAGTGCCGACACCGCAGATGGCCGCGTGCACTTCACTGCCGCCAACCTCAACTGCAAATACCATCGCAGTATCGAGCACCCGACCACCAGCCGCGTGCTCGGCGCGATGTTCGCCAATCAGCAGCACTTCGCCCATCACGCTGCTCTGCCGGCAGTGGCGCAGTTCGGCGACGAGGGTGCGGCCAACCACACGCGTTTCTGCCGTGAGTACGGCGAGGCCGGCGTCGAGTTTTTCGTGTTCGGTCGCAGCGCGTTCGACAACCGTTTCCCGGCACCGCAGAAATACCCGGCGCGCCAGACCCTCGAAGCTTCGCAAGCGGTTGCCCGCCTGCACGGTCTGCGTGATGAAGGCGTGGTCTACGCCCAGCAGAACCCCAACGTGATCGATCAGGGCGTGTTCCACAACGACGTGATCGCCGTGGGCAATGGCGAGGTGTTGTTCTATCACGAGGACGCATTCCTCGACACCGAATCGATGCTGGCCGAGTTGCAAGGCAAACTGGCCAAAGTCGGCGGCAACTTCCAGTCCGTGTGTGTGCCGCGTTCGGCCGTCACTGTGGATGACGCGGTGCGTTCCTATCTCTTCAACAGCCAGTTGCTGTCGCGTCCTGACGGCTCGATGCTGCTGATCGTGCCGCAGGAGTGCCAGGCCAATGAGCGCGTCTGGGCTTATCTGCAAAGCCTGACCAGCTCCGGCGGCCTGATTCGCGAAGTAAAAGTCTTCGATCTCAAGCAAAGCATGCAGAACGGTGGCGGCCCGGCGTGCCTGCGACTGCGCGTCGCGCTCAACGAAACCGAACTGGCGGCGGTCAATCCAGGGGTTATCATGACGCCACCTTTGTACGGTTCGTTGACCGCATGGGTTGAAAAGCACTACCGCGACCGCCTGAGCGAAACCGATCTGGCGGACCCGCAGTTGCTGCTTGAATGCCGGACGGCACTGGATGAACTGACGCAAATCCTTAAACTGGGCGCGGTTTATCCATTCCAGATCAATTGATGGCCGGCGCGTCGCTTGAACGCGGCGCGCGGCTTGTCTCCCCAAGAGAGTAAAAACATGAGCGATTCCCTGCAGCTGATCCTTGAAGACTCCGATGGCACGAAACTGCAAAAGTCGTGCACCCGCTTCGCGGTCATGTGGCAAGGCAAAGAGCTGTGGATTCAGCAGGACGGCCGTGGCCAACTGCTGATCGGCGTGGACGTGGAAGAAGGTGATGCCGAGTACGCGAGCCTGCTGCTGCGCCCATTCGCGACTAATCTGGTAAGTCTGCAACTGGAAATGGAACCGGCTGACGTCGGCGACGATGAAGACCACGTGCACGGCCCGGATTGCAATCACGACCACTAAGGAAATCGCTCTATGCTCGCCCTCGGCAAACTGCTTGAACTGACCCTCGCCGGCCGCGAACCGGCGGAGAAGACTCAACTGACTGTCGAAGGCGTGCGCATGCGCTGGTTGAGCGAAGGTGCGCTGGAAGTCCGGCCGCCGGAAGCGCGCGACAATGGCCTGGACCTGCTGCTGTCGGCAGGCATCCACGGCAACGAAACCGCGCCGATCGAGTTGCTTGATCGGCTGCTGCACGACATCGCTCGCGGCGATCTGAAGCCGCGCGCGCGCATTCTGTTCCTGTTCGGCAACCCCGAGGCGATTCGCAAAGGCGAGCGTTTCGTCGAGCAGGACGTCAATCGGCTGTTCAATGGCCGTCATGAACAAAGCAGTGGTTCGGAAGCGTTGCGGGCCTGTGAACTGGAGCGACTGGCGGCCAGTTTTTTCAGTAAACCGGATCGCCAGCGACTGCATTACGACCTGCACACGGCGATCCGTGGCTCGAAGATCGAACAGTTCGCGCTGTATCCGTGGAAAGAAGGTCGCCAGCATTCCCGTGTCGAGTTGGCGCGTCTGCGCGCTGCCGGCATGGAGGCGGTGCTGTTGCAGAACAAGCCGTCCATCGTGTTCAGCTCGTATACCTACGACAAGCTCGGTGCCGAGGCTTTCACGCTGGAACTGGGCAAGGCGCGTCCATTCGGGCAAAACGACGGGGTCAACGTCTCGCTGCTGGAAACCCGTCTGCAGCAGATCATCGAAGGCACTGAGCCGCAGATGGCTGAAGCGCAACTGGATGGTCTGCAGTTGTTCAGCGTTGCGCGGGAAATCATCAAGCACAGCGATGCATTCCGCCTGAACCTGCCGCAGGACATCGAAAACTTTTCAGAGTTGGAGATGGGGTATGTGCTGGCTGAAGACCTGGCCAATACGCGCTGGATCATTGAGGAAGAGGGTGCGCGGATCATTTTCCCCAATCCCAAGGTCAGGAACGGTTTGCGCGCGGGCATCCTGATCGTCCCGACCACCGACGAAAATCTCGCCTGATAGCGATCTTTAAACCGGCACAAAAACCATGTGGGAGCGAGCCTGCTCGCGAAAGCGTTCTATCCGTCAACGCATCGTCGACGGGTAGTCCATCTTCGCGAGCAGGCTCGCTCCCACATTTGATTTGAGTGAGGTCAAAACCTCACTCAACGTTACACGGCTACAGCGCGCGGTTCGGTGCGGCGCAATGCACGAACCTTCTGCAGTGTATCCGCGCAAGTCCGCGCCGCTTCCTGACCCTTGTGCACAAAGTGCTCGAAGAAGAACTTCTGATGTTCTTCGCCTGCATGGAAGTGATGCGGGGTGAGGGATACCGAGAACACCGGCACTTCAGTTTCCAGTTGCACTTGCATCAGGCCGCTGACCACCGACTGGGCCACGAACTCGTGACGGTAGATGCCGCCGTCGACGACCAGTGCGGCCGCGACGATGCCGGCATAACGCCCGGTCTTGGCCAGCAACTTGGCGTGCAGGGGCATTTCAAAGGCGCCGCCGACTTCGAAGATATCGATGTCCGATTCCTGATACCCGAGGGCAATCATTTCGGCGACGAAGCCTTTACGGCTCTGGTCGACGATTTCCTTGTGCCAGCAGGCCTGGATGAACGCGACGCGCTCGCCATGAGGGTGTTTGCTTTTGCTGTCGATAGCGGTGGGTTGCATGTTCTGACTCCTGTTTGTGTGAAAAACAGGGCGTTATGAATCGAAAGGGATTCAAGGGTGCGCGCGAGCACAGAAGTGCGCAGGCGGCCCTTTGGCGTTAATCCCGTTCTCTCTTCATCCGGACTATGACCGTCGGCCCCGGAATCACACCGGGTCTGCTGACCTTGCCGCCGTGCACTGCCTGAAGCCGTGTCCGCCGCCAAGCGCTCGCGGGCTATGCGCGTTGCGCGCAATTACCGCCGGTGGGGAATTGCACCCCGCCCTGAGAACGTTTTTGCCGCCCTTTCTCGGGCGGCGCAGCGTTTTTAACACAGATTGTGGCTCTGTGCATTGCGCCTTTCTGATGATTGCCATCGAATTTTCTGGCGTTGGAAAACGAAAATTCCTTGCGCAAGGGTTGATTAATTCGCGCCATGACCGCAGTAATTCCACTTCGTAAAGGGATTTCCCCTGCTGACTTGAGGCCAGATTCATGAGCGTTATCGATCTTCGTAGCGACACCGTCACCCAACCGACTTCCGCCATGCTCGATGCGATGACCGCAGCGGCCACCGGTGACGACGTTTACGGAGAAGATCCGACGGTCATACGCCTTGAAGCCGAACTGGCCAAACGTCTGGGCTTCGCCGCCGCATTGTTCGTGCCGACCGGCACCATGAGCAACCTGCTGGGGTTGATGGCGCATTGCGAGCGTGGCGACGAATACATTGTCGGCCAGCAGGCGCACACTTATAAGTACGAGGGCGGTGGCGCGGCGGTGCTCGGTTCGATCCAGCCGCAGCCGCTGGAAGTGCAGGCCGACGGTTCGCTGGACCTGGAACAGGTCGCGGCGGCCATCAAGCCGGATGACTTCCATTTCGCTCGCACTCGCTTGCTGACGCTGGAAAACACCATGCAAGGGAAAGTGTTGCCGCTGGAGTATCTGGCCCGCGCCCGCCGATTTACCCAGGACAACGGCTTGCAACTGCACCTCGACGGCGCGCGGCTGTATAACGCAGCGGTCAGGCTCGGCGTGGATGCCCGTGAAATCACCCAGTATTTCGATTCGGTGTCGGTGTGCCTGTCCAAAGGTCTCGGTGCGCCGGTGGGGTCGGTGTTGTGTGGTTCCGAGCAACTGATCGGCAAAGCGCGACGTTTGCGCAAGATGGTCGGCGGCGGCATGCGTCAGGCCGGCTTGCTGGCGGCGGCGGGGCTGTATGCCCTGGATCACAACGTCGAGCGTCTGGCGGACGACCACGCCAATGCACAGTTGCTGGCCGATGGTCTGCGTGAAGCAGGTTTCATCGTCGAACCGGTGCAAACCAACATGGTTTATGTGCAAATGGGCGATAAAGCCGAAGCGCTCAAGGCGTTCGCCGGCGAACGCGGGATCAAGTTGAGCGCCGCCGCACGTTTGCGCATGGTCACGCATATGGACGTCAGTCGCTCGCAAATCGAGCAAGTGATCGCGACATTCGTCGAGTTTTCGCGCAAGTGATAGCGTTAGCCGTCCAATTGACCGTTTCTATCGTATAAACACGCTGTACCCCGCGCGCAGGGCCGATATAATGCGGCCCTTTGCCGTCGCTTCGTCTGTTGACGTTTCGAACAGGCCTTTGGCCGCAGCCTCCGTGGAAGAACCTAATGAAAAGCGCAGAAATCCGTGAAGCCTTCCTTCGCTTCTTCGAAGAGCAAGGCCACACCCGTGTAGCCTCCAGCTCTTTGATTCCGGGCAACGACCCAACCCTGCTGTTCACTAACGCGGGGATGAACCAGTTCAAGGATTGCTTCCTGGGCCAGGAAAAACGTGCGTACACCCGTGCGACCAGCAGCCAGAAATGCGTGCGTGCCGGTGGCAAGAACAGCGACCTGGAAAACGTCGGTTATACCGCTCGTCACCACACGTTCTTCGAAATGCTCGGCAACTTCAGCTTCGGTGACTATTTCAAGCACGACGCGATTACCTTTGCCTGGACCTTCCTGACCGGCGTTCTGAAACTGCCGAAGGAAAAACTCTGGGTCACTGTCTACGCCTCCGACGACGAAGCGTATGACATCTGGACCAAACAAATCGGTGTGCCGGTCGAGCGCATGATCCGCATCGGCGACAACAAGGGCGCGCCATACGCCTCCGATAACTTCTGGACCATGGGCGATACCGGCCCGTGCGGCCCTTGCACCGAGATTTTCTACGATCACGGCGACCACATCTGGGGTGGCCCACCAGGCTCGCCGGAAGAAGACGGCGACCGTTACATCGAGATCTGGAACAACGTGTTCATGCAGTTCAACCGCACCGCCGATGGCGTGTTGCATCCGTTGCCAGCGCCGTCGGTCGACACCGGCATGGGCCTGGAGCGGATCAGTGCGGTGATGCAACACGTCAATTCCAACTACGACATCGACCTGTTCAAGAACCTGCTGAAGGCCTCGGCTGAAGCCATCGGTTGCGAAAACGGCGACCAGTCGTCGCTGAAAGTGGTGTCCGACCACATCCGTTCGTGCGGTTTCCTGATCGCTGACGGCGTGCTGCCGTCCAACGAAGGTCGCGGTTACGTATTGCGCCGGATCATTCGTCGCGCCTGCCGTCACGGCAACAAACTGGGCGCCACCGGCAGCTTCTTCTACAAGATCGTTGCGGCACTGGTTGCCGAGATGGGCGAAGCGTTCCCGGAACTGAAGAAGCAGCAGAGCAACATCGAGCGCGTGCTCAAGGCTGAAGAAGAGCAGTTCTCCAAGACGCTGGAGCACGGCCTGAAAATCCTCGAACAGGATCTGCTGGAACTCAAAGGCACCGTGGTGCCAGGCGACGTGGTGTTCAAACTCTACGACACCTACGGTTTCCCGATGGACCTGACCGCCGACATCGCGCGCGAGCGCAGCCTGACCGTCGACGAAGCCGGTTTCGAGCGTGAGATGGAAGCCCAGCGTGTTCGTGCGCGTTCGGCCAGCTCGTTCGGTCTGGACTACAACACGCTGGTCAAGGTTGACGTGGCCACCGAGTTCACCGGTTACAAAGACACCAGCGGTTCGGCAAAAATCGTCGCTATCTATAAAGATGGCCAGTCGGTCGACGTCTTGAATGAAGGCGAAGAGGCGGTGATCGTTCTGAATCAGACGCCGTTCTACGCTGAATCCGGGGGCCAGATCGGCGATTGCGGTTATCTGCAGGCCGGCAGCAGCCGTTTCGACGTGCGCGACACGACCAAGACCGGCGGCGCGTTCCTGCACCACGGTGTGCTGGATTCGGGCAGCCTTACTATCGGTGCGCCGGTGCAAACGCATGTTGATGCCGAAGTGCGTCACGCCACTTCACTGAACCACTCGGCCACGCACTTGCTGCACGCTGCACTGCGTCAGGTACTGGGCGAGCACGTTCAGCAGAAAGGTTCGTTGGTGGACAGCCAGCGTCTGCGCTTCGACTTCAGCCACTTTGAAGCGATCAAGCCTGAGCAGATCAAGGCGCTGGAAGACATCGTCAACGCCGAAATCCGCAAGAATTCCGCTGTTGAAACCGAAGAAACCGACATCGAAACCGCCAGGAACAAAGGCGCCATGGCGCTGTTCGGCGAGAAGTACGGCGACAACGTGCGTGTGCTCAGCATGGGCGGTGATTTCTCCGTCGAGCTGTGCGGCGGTATCCACGCCAACCGTACCGGCGACATCGGTCTGCTGAAAATCATCAGCGAAGGCGGTGTGGCTTCGGGCGTGCGTCGTATCGAAGCGGTCACCGGTGCTGCGGCGCTGGCGTACCTGAATGCTGCAGAAGAACAACTCAAGGAAGCGGCCAGCCTGGTCAAGGGCAGCCGCGACAACCTGATCGACAAGCTGTCGGCTGTGCTGGAGCGCAACCGCCAACTGGAGAAGCAACTCGAGCAGTTGCAGGCCAAGGCTGCCAGCGCTGCGGGCGACGATCTGTCGTCCTCGGCAGTGGACGTCAAGGACGTGAAGGTTCTGGCCGCACGTCTGGATGGTCAGGACGCCAAAGCCTTGCTGGCGCTGGTCGATCAGCTGAAAAACAAACTCGGCCGCGCAGTGATCCTGCTCGGCAGTGTCCATGAGGAAAAGGTCGTACTGGTTGCAGGCGTAACCAAGGACCTGACTGGCCAACTCAAAGCCGGTGATTTGATGAAACAGGCTGCTGCGGCAGTGGGCGGGAAGGGCGGTGGTCGTCCGGACATGGCGCAGGGCGGCGGTGTCGATGCCGGCGCGCTGGATGGCGCACTGGCACTGACCGTGCCATTCGTCGAGCAGGGTTTATAAGGCAGTCCTTCCGGTCTGCAGTCTAGTGGCGGGCCGGGCAGCTGTTCGAGTGATTATTGGGCGCCCTTCATGGGCAGAGGCGGCTTTGAAATGGCTTTGATCGTACAGAAATTTGGAGGCACCTCGGTCGGTACTGTCGAGAGAATCGAGCAGGTCGCCGACAAGGTTAAGAAATTCCGCGATGCCGGCGATGACCTGGTGGTTGTGCTGTCTGCAATGAGCGGCGAAACCAACCGTCTGATCGATCTGGCCAAGCAAATCAGTGGCGACACGCAACCGGTTCCGCGTGAACTGGACGTGATTGTCTCCACCGGTGAGCAGGTGACGATTGCCCTGCTGGCGATGGCGCTGATCAAGCGCGGTGTGCCGGCAGTGTCGTACACCGGTAATCAGGTGCGGATACTGACGGACAGCGCGCACAACAAAGCGCGTATCTTGCAGATTGATGACCAGAAGATCCGTGGGGATCTGAAAGCAGGTCGCGTAGTTGTCGTCGCCGGTTTCCAGGGCGTAGACGAGCACGGCAACATTACTACGCTCGGTCGCGGCGGTTCCGACACGACCGGTGTGGCTCTGGCTGCTGCGTTGAAGGCTGACGAGTGCCAGATCTACACCGACGTTGATGGTGTCTACACCACTGACCCGCGTGTGGTGTCGGTCGCTCAGCGCCTGGACAAGATTACCTTTGAAGAGATGCTGGAAATGGCCAGCCTCGGTTCCAAGGTGTTGCAGATCCGTGCGGTGGAATTCGCCGGCAAGTACAACGTTCCGCTGCGCGTACTGCACAGCTTCAAGGAGGGTCCGGGCACCCTCATTACTATCGATGAAGAGGAAACCATGGAACAGCCGATCATTTCCGGCATCGCTTTCAATCGCGATGAAGCCAAGCTGACCATCCGTGGCGTGCCAGACACCCCGGGTGTGGCGTTCAAGATTCTCGGCCCGATCAGTGCCGCGAACATCGAAGTCGACATGATCGTGCAGAACGTTGCGCACGATAACACCACCGACTTCACCTTCACCGTACACCGCAACGACTACCAGGCCGCACAGACCGTGCTGGAAAACACCGCTCGCGAGATCGGTGCCCGTGAAGTGGTTGGCGACACCAAGATTGCCAAGGTGTCGATTGTTGGCGTCGGCATGCGCTCCCACGCAGGTGTGGCCAGTCGTATGTTCGAATCCCTGGCAAAGGAAAGCATCAACATCCAGATGATCTCGACGTCGGAAATCAAGGTTTCCGTTGTGATTGAAGAGAAGTACCTGGAACTGGCCGTGCGCGCCCTGCACACGGCTTTCGAACTGGATGCTCCGATCCGTCAAGGCGAGTAATTCCATTTCTTGAAGGGCGCGGTCTGACCGCGCCCTTTATTTTTGAATGGCGCGAGCCCCTGAACTGTTCTTTTGCTCGTGCTGGTCAATACTCAGGCATGTAGGGCTACGATCGCTCCGGTTGTAGGTCGGGTGCCTTTTTTTTGCAGACTGTTGTCCCTGAAGAATTCCGTGAGGAGAAAGGTATGCTGATTCTGACTCGTCGGTGCGCAGAAAGCCTGATTATCGGTGATGGCGAAATCACCGTGACCGTGCTCGGCGTTAAAGGAAACCAAGTGCGTATCGGCGTCAACGCACCGAAAGAGGTTGCCGTGCACCGTGAGGAAATTTACCTGCGTATAAAGAAAGAGAAGGACGAAGAACCAAGCCATTAATTTTTATCGATTTTTATGTTTGCAAACGGGGAAAAGGTTGGTTAAGATACGCCCCGTGTTGCGGAGAGCTGGCCGAGTGGCCGAAGGCGCTCCCCTGCTAAGGGAGTACACCTCAAAAGGGTGTCGGGGGTTCGAATCCCCCGTTCTCCGCCATTATTTGCTTAGTACGTTGTAATCTGGCTTTTTCTGTAAGTTGTTGAAATTAATAGAAAAAGTGGTTGGAATAGAGATTAGACGGGCTATAATGCGGCGCAACAAAATGCACTCGTAGCTCAGCTGGATAGAGTACTCGGCTACGAACCGAGCGGTCACAGGTTCGAATCCTGTCGAGTGCACCATTTAAGAGTCAGTTACAGCGATGTAAATGACTTCGCTTCAACCAGTTGTGAGCTGGTCTAAAAACACAAATGCACTCGTAGCTCAGCTGGATAGAGTACTCGGCTACGAACCGAGCGGTCACAGGTTCGAATCCTGTCGAGTGCACCATTTAAGAGTCAGTTGCAGCAATGTAAATGACTTGGTTTCAGCCAGTTGTGGTCTGGTCT